>CAZEZF010000093.1:0-14340 GCA_964516495.1 uncultured Acidimicrobiia bacterium
TCGGACTACAACCTGGGTGACAAGGAGCACACGCTGACCATCCGTAGAAGCGACTTGATGTTCGTTGAGTTTGCCGAGCGGGCCGACAGTGTCGATGAGTCGACCGGCGTCCACCGGGCGTTCATCAACATGCGGGGAACACTCCACAATGACCTCACCATCAAATACGTAGTGAGGCGGAGCGGCAGCGCCACCGCGGGCGACGATTTCAATATCAGAGGCTTGACCGGCGCCTCCGGATCGGTGACCGCCCGGGCCGGGACCGACCGGGTGGCGATCCCCGTCTCGGTCATCGACGACCGGGTGAACGAAGATGACGAGACCATCATCCTGTTTCTGCAGCCCGGCGACGGTTATATTAGTTTCTTCGGGAATAGCGTTACCACGTTGACCATCTCCGACAATGACGCGTCGGTGGTGTCATTTGACGGATTCGAGGGAAGCGTCGGAGAGGCTGACGGCACATACGACGTGACCGTCGAACTGGACCAGGGGTTGTCGTCCGACGTAGCCGTCAAATACCGAGCCCGGGGTCGGGCCACCCACGGCGCAGGGGGGGATTACACCATCAGCGACTTCGGTACGGTGACCATACCGGCCGGGGCCAGGTCGGCTCCTATCAGGATCACTATCAACGACGAGGCTGATCCCACCGCGGAGGGTTCCTATGAGGGTGAAGAGATGATCATCCTGGAACTTGAGGCCGGGTCGCGCTACACGGTGGGAACTCCCGGCGCCTATCGGCTGACCATCACCGACGACGACCCGCCGCCGGATGACCTGCCGGTGGTGAGCTTCCGGCATAGCGCCTGGGTTAGTGACTTCCCTTGGGGCGAATGCGAGCGCTATGAGGGCCAGGGGGGATGCCGTCCGGCGTTCTACGTTTACGGCGGCGATTTGCCGAGCCCTCTGGACGTGGCCATCAAGTACATGGGGGGAACCGCGACCCTGAACGAGGACTTCGAGTTTTTCGACGATAGGGTCCCCGGCCCGGAGGGTGTGGGTGAAATCTTTACGGTAAGGGTAAGGGCCGATGGCGCCGATGAATATGGGGTAACCACGGCTTGGATCGAGGGGATCTGGTACGAGAGCGACGGGAAGAGTGAACGTTCCGAGACGGTCATTTTCCGGCTGGTGAACGGACCGGGCTACGTCACCGGGGACGTCACCGACTTCACAGTCACCGTCAAAGACTGAAACAGACGAGCAACAGGAAGGACTGTCGCATGGCGCATCGGACACCATCCCCAAGGATTCACCGGTCTGTCAAGTTCTTGGTTGTTTTTGGCCTGGTCGTTCTTGCTGTTGCACTCTCCCCCCCGACCCTCCCCGCCTCTCACGCTCAGGGTGGCGAGCACGTTCATGGTAACGCTGCTCCGGCAGCGGACCTGTCTCTCGAAAGCCAGGTGTTTGATTATCGTAGCTTTAGCCCCTCCATGACAATCACTTTGCGGAACAATCCGGTTCCCGGCCGTCCGCCTACAGTAGTGCGCGACATCGTGGTTCGTGTCACCTCCGTTTGTCCCTGCACCGTCGACCAAGATGTCCGTGTCGTTGGTTTCACTACGCTGGAGAACGGCTACGAAAGCAAGGGCTTTGGTAGCTCGTCTTTGCTTGATCTCGGGACTTTCGACTCCCGCGCCGGGCTGTGGAGAATCCCCGCGCTGGCCCCTTCCGCGGAAGCGGAGATCACATTTAATCCATGGCAGGCCAATCACGTTTCTTCCGGAATGGATGCTCCACTTCATTTGCACGCGGAGATCATCGCGCCTGTGGACCCGCCCGGCTATCGGGCCAACAACGAAACAGAGGCATGGTATGTGAAGGTTGCCAATTTCTCAGGTCATAGATTTGCGCTGGGTGACGCGGGTGTGCTTGCCCGGGTTACGGATCGGGCGCCGAAGCCGGGGACCCGGACCACCTTCGAGGTGACAGCCAAACGCCACGACATGCCTCTGCCCCATGCTTCCATACGCACAGGCAGCGTTAGCCGCGGTGTGTGGAACGTGCAGGTCAAGATCGACGTTTCTCCGGGTTTGTCGATCGACTCGACGCTGCAGGCGCCCGAGGGCACTTCTTTTGATCCTGTTACGGGTATCTGGCAACTGGGAACTACTGACTCAATCCCGGCAGAGCAAACTTTGCAGGTTCCGGTGAACGTCACCTCCGATGACGTTCCATTGGTGCAGCGTTGTTTGACTGCCACGGTGACACATGCCCTGCCCTCCTTCACGCAGGAGAACGATGTGGCCACCGTGTGCCTGGGACAAGGCCCCCGGGTGGTACTGAACAGCGGATCGAGCTCAGGCAGCGCGCTCTGGTCGCTCCACGATTGCGTGGGTGCCGCAGCACGGCAGTCCGCCGTCAACGCCGGGGCCTGTGGCGGTGAAGACGAGGTGAAGGTACTGGCGAAGTTGGAACGAAGCCGGTTGTTCCGGACCACATCCCTCGAGGGGGGATTGTACGGACGGCTGGGAGGGTTGGATGGCGCCACTGTCTATCTTGAACCGGAAACGGTCATCGTGCAGGTGCCCACCCCTGATGGACGA
This sequence comes from uncultured Acidimicrobiia bacterium, assembly GCA_964516495.1. Classification (GTDB taxonomy): domain Bacteria; phylum Actinomycetota; class Acidimicrobiia; order Spongiisociales; family Spongiisociaceae; genus JAPPFW01. The sequence continues at coordinate 2,550 of CAZEZF010000093.1, forward strand.
TTGCGCATGCTCAGCAACAGTTTTGAGAACAGGGGCGTCTTGTGGCAGACGAGGCGGTATTCTCTGCAGACGTCGATTGATTTCAATTTCCAGCCGGGACTGGGGGTTAGGTGGTCCCGGGCGGGTTTCGACCCGGTCATCGCAGATTGGATGAATATGCAGAGTACTTTCAGCGTGGCAGGCCTGGACGGCGGGGACCCGCCGGGCCGGGTCAAAGTCCGCTGGGACGACCGCGACGCGGACGTGTTTGTTGATCTCAACCCCACCACCCAGCCCCGTTACACCCACCTGCGCCCTTTCAATTTGACCCACAACAGCGCAGAGAGGGAACCGCGGATTTTTTATGTGGAGTTCGAGAGTCTGGGAACCTATGTGGTGAAGTACGATTTGGTGGCGAACCGTCAGGACACGTCGGATAATCCGAGCAGTTATTCCGACTCGGGCAATGAGTATGTTTTTCATGTGGGTCCGATCTCGGAGTTGGGGGTGAGGGACGGTGGGGCCAGTCCGCTGGCGGGGAGCGGACAGCAGGCTTACACGGTTTTGGCGATCAATGACGGGCCGGACACGGCGCCGGACGCGGAGGTGACGTTGAGGGGGGTGCCCCGGGGTGCGGAGGTGGTGGTCACCGATGGTGTGTATCGGGAGACAACCTGTGGGGATGGTGTTTGTGATGCGGTGTGGGATTTGGGTGAGATGCCTGCTTCGGCGTCGCGGCTTCTTGAGGGGCGGACGGAGTTCGCCACGTTGACGCTTATCGCCGGCGCCGGCGCGCCGGCGTCGATCACCGCCACCATCACCAACACCGAGGATTATTCGGTGTGTCTCGACGGCTTCGATGAGGTAACACCGACCCCGGGCAGCGAGGCGGCCTGCGTCGCGGCGGGTGGGGTTTGGCACAGCACCGTCTACTACGACTACAACAAGGACAACGATACGGCTATCGTGATTGTGGGGCGGTCGGGCACGGGCGACGGCGCCCCGGGTGCGCCGTCGGCGCGGGCGCAGCTTTACACGCTTCCTCCGATCGGGCTGGTGCGGTGGGATCCGGTGGATTCTGTGAATGGTCATCCGGTGTCCCACTACCAGGTGTGGCACACGGGGGCGGGGTGCGAACCTCCCGACCGGGATGACACCCCCGCAACAGTCCGGGGTACGGTGTTTGTGGACTACGGGATCGATGTCACCGAGCGGGTCTGCTATTATGTGCGGGCGGTGAACGATTTGGGTGGGGTCGGGTACTGGTCGCCGCGGGCGGAGGCTTTCGACCCGACGCAGGTCACACCGAAACTGTCCGTTCGGGGCCAACCCGCGGTCAGTGAAGGCACCACCGCCTATTTCACGGTCAGCGCCTTCCCGTCGCCTCCCGCCGGCGATGATCTGACTGTCTATTACACGGTGTCCCAACAAGGTGATTTCTTGGCGCCCGGCGAGTCGGGCCGTAAACAAGTCACCCTGGACGACCGGGGCGAGGTACGGGTTGCGGTGCAAACCCAGAACGACCAACTGGAGGAGACCAACGGATCGGTCATCGTGACTCTCAACGACGGGTCCGGTTAAGGGTTGTCGTCGACGCGTTCGGCCAGTGTGGCGGTGACCGACGACGAGACATCGGAGATCAATTTCGTTCCCAACCAGAACCAGGCCACAGTGGCCGAGGGCTCGGGCCGACATAACGTACCGGTAGCTATCAACTACGCACCCGCCGCCGATTTGACCATTGATTACACCATCGGCGGCACCGCCACCGCGGGTGAAGACTTCACCATTGTCGGTTTGACCGGCGCCTCGGGGTCGGTGACAGCCTCCGCCGGGGACACCACAGTCAACATCCCCGTGCAGATCATCAACGACCGGGTCGGCGAAAAACATGAGACCATCATTTTCACCCTCAAGGAGAGCGACGACTACAACCTCCACTGGCCGGTCACCTACACACTCACCATCGAAGAGGACGACGGACCTCGGGTGGAGTTTACCGAGGAGAGCGGCAGCCATGATGAGGGGCGTTCCGTATACCACCCTTACATCGATCTGATCCCGATACCCACCGAAATCATAGAAATCAACTACAGTGTGAGCGGCGGCACCGCCACCGTGGGCGACGACTTCAGGATCGAAAGCCGCAGGTCGCTGAGGGCCACCCCGGGGACAGCCAAAGTTAGCCTTTTCGTACGCGTCGTCAATGACGCGCTGATCGAGGGCGACGAAACGGTGGTGTTCACGTTGCGCGACGGCGACGGATACACCCTGGGCGCCAACCGCAAGCACACGCTGACCATCACCGACGACGACCGACCGCGGGCCGGTTTCGATTCTGTTTCGTCCGCTGCGAACGAGGATGACGGAAGCCACGATGTGACGGTCGATCTTGATCGGCCGGCGCCGACCGGTGGGTTGACCCTGCGCTACGATGTCACCGGCACAGCCCGGCCCGGCCGGGATTACACCATCGCCGACTCCGGCACGGTGACCGTACCGGCCGGGGAGGACAGCGTCAACATTCCGGTGTCCATCACCGACGACCAGAACCACGAACCCGCCGAGACCGTGATCTTGACGTTGCGGCCCGGGTCGGACTACAACCTGGGTGACAAGGAGCACACGCTGACCATCCGTAGAAGCGACTTGATGTTCGTTGAGTTTGCCGAGCGGGCCGACAGTGTCGATGAGTCGACCGGCGTCCACCGGGCGTTCATCAACATGCGGGGAACACTCCACAATGACCTCACCATCAAATACGTAGTGAGGCGGAGCGGCAGCGCCACCGCGGGCGACGATTTCAATATCAGAGGCTTGACCGGCGCCTCCGGATCGGTGACCGCCCGGGCCGGGACCGACCGGGTGGCGATCCCCGTCTCGGTCATCGACGACCGGGTGAACGAAGATGACGAGACCATCATCCTGTTTCTGCAGCCCGGCGACGGTTATATTAGTTTCTTCGGGAATAGCGTTACCACGTTGACCATCTCCGACAATGACGCGTCGGTGGTGTCATTTGACGGATTCGAGGGAAGCGTCGGAGAGGCTGACGGCACATACGACGTGACCGTCGAACTGGACCAGGGGTTGTCGTCCGACGTAGCCGTCAAATACCGAGCCCGGGGTCGGGCCACCCACGGCGCAGGGGGGGATTACACCATCAGCGACTTCGGTACGGTGACCATACCGGCCGGGGCCAGGTCGGCTCCTATCAGGATCACTATCAACGACGAGGCTGATCCCACCGCGGAGGGTTCCTATGAGGGTGAAGAGATGATCATCCTGGAACTTGAGGCCGGGTCGCGCTACACGGTGGGAACTCCCGGCGCCTATCGGCTGACCATCACCGACGACGACCCGCCGCCGGATGACCTGCCGGTGGTGAGCTTCCGGCATAGCGCCTGGGTTAGTGACTTCCCTTGGGGCGAATGCGAGCGCTATGAGGGCCAGGGGGGATGCCGTCCGGCGTTCTACGTTTACGGCGGCGATTTGCCGAGCCCTCTGGACGTGGCCATCAAGTACATGGGGGGAACCGCGACCCTGAACGAGGACTTCGAGTTTTTCGACGATAGGGTCCCCGGCCCGGAGGGTGTGGGTGAAATCTTTACGGTAAGGGTAAGGGCCGATGGCGCCGATGAATATGGGGTAACCACGGCTTGGATCGAGGGGATCTGGTACGAGAGCGACGGGAAGAGTGAACGTTCCGAGACGGTCATTTTCCGGCTGGTGAACGGACCGGGCTACGTCACCGGGGACGTCACCGACTTCACAGTCACCGTCAAAGACTGAAACAGACGAGCAAGCGGAGGCCCCCGGCCGGAAACGGCCCGGGGCCTCCGATGTTTTGGCCGGCCAAGGCCGCGAGTCGACGGGGTTAACTAGCTCTGATTCTTCATGCCCCAGACACACCGATGTAGCAAAAGCCACGCCAAGCCCGTCAAGCGGCTATTTTCCCAGTTCAGAGAGTTGATTGCCTCTCTCTCGGTTACCCATTCAAACCCCTTGCATGAAAAATCGGGGCTAGCTGGAGTGGATGTAGGCGCCGGGTTGAGGTGATGTCTGTCGCCGGCCTGGCCGTTCGCGGACTATCGGGTGATTGCCGAGGCGCCGGAGGGCGCCAAGCGCCCCGCCGACGGTTGGAATGGAGTAGCACTTCGGGAGCGGTCCGCTGATGAGTGTTCACAGAGAGTGAGTGGCCGGCATAGGTTCTGGTGTTTGCTAGAGTGGTAAAAACGAGCGCGATTCGCTCTACCGTCCAGGTAAGGAGGAGTAATGATTGAGGTTGGTGTGATCCTGGCTGCCATCGGCGCCATCAACTGGGGGTTGATCGGCCTGTTCGGGTTCGACCTGGTTGCCGCCATTACCACGGCAGGCAAGTTCGGGGAGACCAACACCCTTTCAAGAGTCATCTATGTGGTAGTTGGAATCGCCGGCGTGATAGCCCTCTTCTCGCTCGGCTAGAATCCCTACTACGATCTATCCACCAAACTACCTCGGGCCACCTCATACCGGTCTGCCCCCCTTGAACCTGGTGTGAGGTGGCCCGCACCACGTTCGACCAACGTCATGCCCGAATGTTCCATTCGGAGCGTCAAGCTCATTATGCTCCCTGGAAGTGAGTAATAGGAGACCTCGCTGATGGTTCGAGGGGTCAGGTTCGGCATCTGCACCGACCAGTCGGAGCCGTACCTCACGATGCGGGATAAATGGCGGTTCTACGAGGACCTGGGTTTTGACAGCTTGTGGGACTGTGACCACTTCCTCCGACCCAGCGATCCGACCTGCCCGTACTTCGAGGGTTGGACGCTCTTGGCGGCGCTCGCCGGCGTGACGAGCCGGGTTCGGGTGGGCGTGCTGGTGGCCAGCAACACTTTTAGACATCCGGCCCTGGTGGCGCAGCAGGCCATCACCATCGACCACGTTTCAGGAGGTCGACTCGAGTTGGGGATCGGCGCCGGTTGGTTCGAGGAGGAGCACGAGCGGTTCGGTTTCCGATTCGAGGACCCTCCCCGGCGAGTAGATCGATTCCGGGAGGCGATCCAAGTGATCGACTCACTGGTTCGAGGGGAGGAGACCACCTATGACGGTCGCTACTACCGGCTGAAACAGGCGCAGCTTCGTCCGGCGCCTGTCCAGTCTCCCCGTCCGCCCCTGACACTGGGCGCCCACCGCCCTCGGATGCTCCGCATCTGCGCCCGACATGCCGACCGTTGGAACTCGTATGGGACGGTGGATGAAATGACCATGCGCAACCGCTTCCTGGATGCGGCGTGTGGGGAGATCGGCCGTGATCCGGGCGAGATTATCCGTTCCTTCTACGGATGGATCCCGAATCTGGTCGCCATGGGTTTCCCCGATCCGTGGTCGAGCCTCGACGCTTTCGAGGAAGTGGTGGGGAAATACACGGAAACCGGGGTGAACGAGTTCATACTGGACCAGCCCCGTCCCGACCAGTTCAAGACTGCGGAGAAGATCGCCTCCGAGGTACTCGGCGGGGAGTGCCCGTAATCCTCGGTGGGGAGGGGTGGCGGTGGCCGCCGTCGGAATGGGCGAGGATAGGAGCGTTGAAAGGTTGATTATCGACTACGAACCTCCCGGATATGGAAGGCAGAGCGTCCGGAGGTTTGATAGTTTGGCACTTAGGACCGCGTCGAAAGGAGTCCTGTATGCAGGTATCCATGTCGGTCAACGGCAGGCGGGTGTCGAGGGAGGTTGAGCCTCGAACCCTGCTGGTCCACTTCCTCAGGGAGGATCTGCGGTTGACCGGGACCCATGTGGGGTGCGAGACGTCTTATTGCGGCGCTTGCACCGTAAAGCTCGATAACAAGGCGGTGCTTTCCTGCACCATGCTGGCCGTCCAAGCCGACGGCGCCGACATCACGACCGTCGAAGGTCTTGCCCGAAACGGAGACCTACACCCGGTCCAGGAGGGTTTCTGGGAACGCCACGGTCTCCAGTGCGGTTACTGCACTCCCGGCATGATCATGTCGGCGGTCACCCTCCTCGAGGAAAACAACAACCCGACGGAGGAAGAGATACGGCGCGGCATCGAAGGAAACCTGTGCCGCTGTACCGGGTATCACAACATCGTGCGGGCGATCGAGTACGCCGGCGCCAAGATGCGCGGCGAGGATCCCGCCCCGGCTGAATGGGAGGACGCATGAGCTCTACGAGTGTGCTGGGCGGTGTGGTTCGCCGCCGTGAAGATCCGGCCCTGATACGAGGCGGAGGGCGTTATACGGATGATGTCAAGTTGGCCGGGACCGCCCATGTGGCCTTCGTGCGGAGCCCGTTCGCCCATGCCCGTGTCCTTTCGGTGGACACCACGGCTGCGGAGAGCATGGACGGAGTGGTGGCTGTCTACACCGCCGCCGATGTGGAGCACCTCGGTACCCTGGTCGCCCAAGGCGCCGTAGGCGCGCTTCGCCCGCTACTGAACAACAACGTTGTAAAGCATGTAGGTGAAGCGGTGGCGATGGTTGTGGCGGAGGACCCCTATACGGCCCGCGACGCGGTTGATGAGGTCGAGGTGGACTACGAGGCCCTGCCGGCGGTGGTGGACCTCAAGCACTCGCTCAGTGATGAGGTCAAGGTTCATGACGACCTCGATTCGAACCTGGTGGTCTCCTGGACCGGGCCCTTCGGCGCCGACGCCGATGCCCTCGCGGAGGTCAAGGCCGGAATAGACGGCCAGAAGTCCAGGGACGATGTGGTGGTCGTGTCCCAGGAGATGATCAACCAGCGTTTGATCCCGGTTCCGATCGAGCCCCGTTCGGTCATGGCCGACTACCAGATGGGCTATGACCGGTTTGATGTCTACTCCTCCACCCAGATCCCGTCCGCTCTGGCCGGAGCGATCGGCGGATACTTCGGGATGGGCCTCAACCAGGTCACCGTCAAGGCCATGGAGGTAGGGGGCGGCTTCGGCTGCAAGCTCAACATCTACAACGACGAGGTTCTGGTGGCTTTCGCATCCAGACAACTGGGTCGTCCGGTGAAGTGGACCGAGACGCGCCGGGAGGCGGCCAACTCGACCATCCAAGGTCGGGGTTGGATAGCCACCGCCACCATGACCGGGACGACGGACGGCGAGATACTCGGATTCGAGTTGGAAGGTGTCGCCGATCTCGGCGCCTACTCCCAGAACTTCACCATCGCTATTCCCTTCCTGGGAGTGTTTGTCGGGTCGGGCCAGTATTCCTTCCCCACCCACTGGAAGATGGACTGCGTGGTAACCCATACGATGACCACCGACGCCTACCGGGGGGCGGGCCGACCTGAGGCCGCCTACTACCTGGAACGCATCCTCGATATGTACGCCAGGAAGATCGGAATGGATCCGGCGGACGTGCGCAGGAAGAACTTCATCCCCGCCTCGGAGTTCCCGGGCGCTGTTTCACCCATGGGTTTCCCGATGGACACCGGCGACTACGGAACCAACCTGGAGGCCGCTCTGGAATCGGCCGGATGGTCCGACCTCCTCGCCGAGCGCGACGCCGCACGGGCGGAGGGTCGTAATGTCGGAGTAGGTCTCTCAACCTACGTCGAAGTGTGCGGTTTCGGTCCGTCGGGCCTGGTCGACCTGGGCTTCTCGTGGTCGGCGTACCAGATGCCCTCGGCCTTCAACGGGTCGGGGTTGGTCAGGGTCCACCCGGACGGTTCAGTGACCGTCTCGATCGGCACCGGTCCGTCGGGTCAGGGACATCAGACGACGTGGGCGCAGATCGTCGGTGACGGCCTCGGCATGGATGTCGATCGGATCCGGGTAATCCACGGTGACACCGAGGAGGCGCCCCCGAGTATCGGTTCGTTCGGTTCCCGATCGGCGGCGGTGGACGGCTCGGCCTGCTACGAGGCCACCGGCAAGGTTCGATCCAAGGCCGCCAAGATAGCCGCCCACCTGCTGGAGGCTTCGGAGGAGGACATCGAGTTCGCCGACGGAGGCGCCCGGGTTATCGGCACTCCCGACAGCGCGGTCGGCTGGGAGGAACTTGCCAAGACGGCGTACCAGCCCCATCTCCTTCCGGAGGGCCTGGAAGGCGGTCTGGAGGCCCATGCGGTCTTCAGTCCCGGGAACGCCACCTGGCCGTTCGGGACGCACATCGCCTTGGTGGAGGTTGACCCCGAAACCGGCGATGTGACCCTTCTCAGGTATATAGGGATGGATGACTGCGGCAACGTTATCAATCCGATGATCGTGGACGGTCAGATCCACGGCGGCATCGCCCAAGGCGTAGGCCAGGCTCTGTTCGAAGACGCGGTCTACGATATGGACGGCAACCTGCTGTCCGGTTCGCTGGTCGACTACATCCTGCCCACTGCGGCGGACCTTCCGTCTTTCGAGTTGGGTAGAACGGTTACCCCGACCGATATCAACCCCCTCGGCGTCAAAGGCATCGGGGAGGCGGGCACCATCGGGGCTGCGCAGACCGTCGTCAACGCGGTGGTGGATGCGCTGGAACCTTTGGGCGTCACCCATATCGACATGCCGTTACGGCCCCGCCGGGTCTGGCAGGCAATCCAGGACGCCAAGGCGTAGGGGAGGAGGAGCTTATGTACCCACGCAAGTTCGACTATGTAGCGCCTTCCGGTCTGGAGGAGGCGCTGGCGGTTCTCGACGACAATCCCGGGGCCAAGGTAATGGCCGGCGGGATGAGCCTGCTGCCGATGATGAAGCTGCGGTTGCTGTCACCCGAGATGGTGGTTGACATCGGCCGCATCGACGGCCTGTCGGACATCACCGACGAAGGCGACTCGATCTCTGTCGGGGCTCTGGTAACCCACGCCGAGGTGGCGGCAAGCGATCTGATCCGGGAGCACGGCGCGGCGCTGGCTACCGCCGCTTCCTGGACCGGCGACCGCCAGGTCCGCAACCGCGGTACCTGTTGCGGGTCGATGGTGCACGCCGACGTTGCGGCCGATCAGCCGGTGGCGGCCCTAGCCTTGGGCGCCACGATGGTGGCCGCTTCGTCGGGCGGTTCACGGGAGATTACGGCGGGTGACTTCTTCGTTGACACTTTGATGTCGGCGTTGGGGCCCGACGAGATACTCACCGGGATCAGGATTCCCAAGATGGGCGCCGGTTCGGGTTCCGCCTATGACAAGCTGGGACGCCGGGGCGGTCATTCCGACTACGCGGTCGCCGGGGTGGCGGCTTCGATAACCCGATCCAACGGATCGATCAGCGCAGCGACCGTGGCGGTGACCGGGGTAGGTAACAAGCCGGTTCTGGCCGGTGGTGTGGCAGATGCCTTGGTCGGCTCCGACGGTTCGGACGCCGCCGTTGAAGCCGCGGCCGCTCACGCTACCGACGGTATCGAAGTGCTGGAGGACCTGTACGGATCGGTGGCTTACAAGACCCATCTGGCCCGGGTGTTCACCATTCGAGCGGTCAAGGCCGCTCTGGCCGCCGCCGGGTGACCTTCCTGTAACCAAGTTAAGAAAGCAACCGGCCGCCCCGGGTTTCATCGGGGCGGCCGGTTTGCCTATTTGAGCGGTTGCCTGAGCCTGGTTGGTCGGTAGGATGTCGGTCGGCTCGGGTTTGGTGGGTTCCGGGTGGAGGAGGGCAACCGGTGTAGACCACAATCCGGGCCGTGGATTGCCTTGTGGGGATATGTCGGCCTGTTCGAGAACGATATGTAACAACTGACCGTCCCCCGAACGGCTCACGCCGATGGTCTCGGGGTTCTGATTCTTTGGATTCGACGACCGGAAGACGACAACCGCAAAGAGACCCTTAAGCTATGCCAGGAATACCGACAACCGCCAGGGCAGCTAGGCGTGATCGGCGTCGAGCCACTTACCTGGGGGACCAGAGACCGCGAAAAGCAACCCTCCGTTTCGGCTGACTATTCAAGTGGGTCCCACCCCCAACCGCCGCCTCCTCAGCGCCGGAGCGCGTCCCGCCATACCCCATACCGGGGCAATACGTTCAACATGATCCCAGCCCGGCCCGTCGGGTACCCAAACCGGCCGCTTGGTACTTTGCAGTTACCTACCAGTATGAAACATAGATAGGACAAAAACCGTCCTTCATATCACGAAACCAGCACCTAGACAAAAGAAACAAAGAGTCAGCACACTTGAATGGCGTCGAGGACGCATAACCGGCCGGACGGCCAACGATCAGTTTTCCTGGTCGACGGGCGTCGGTAGCCGCTGACCCTCCTGAGTAACTTTCCTAACCAGGCATGCCTGTTGATGACCTGGACAGGCGGCCTTTGAATTGGCCCGGTCTTGGTTTCTTCTGTTGTGTCGGGAACCGCACAGTTATACTCCCGCGTGGGCTGTTGTTGTAGCTGGCGTTGTCGGCGGCGGTGAGGTGTGGGTCGCTGGCGTCAAGGGATTCGTGGACAGCGGTGTGGCTTACATGGATCGCCTGTCGTAATTAGGTGGTTTTGGCGTATACGCGATGGATCGTTTCCATTGCATTGTCGGTAAAGACGTAGCCGAGGTCGGGGTTTAAACGTCGGCGTATAGTTCGACACGCCGGGCGATGATGTTGCCGATCGACGCCGTATCGGTGAGATGGGGGATATGGATCCGGATGTCGAGGTATTGAAAGAGGTCGGCCTGTGGCGTGATGGTGAAGTAAGCGGGGTGGGCGGCGGCGCCGAGGTCGAGCAGCCAACGTAGATTCTCACCAAAGAACCGTTGAACCAGTCCCGGTGCTGGTGGTGTTCAGCCTGAAGCCACCGATAGTTTTTAGGGGGAGGCCGGTGGTGTGGTTACGGGGGTGTTTGAAGTTGACCTCGTGGGGATCGACGACCGGGGTGAGGGTGAACCGTTGGTGGTGGTGATCCGCCGGTCCCGTCCGGTCTGTGAGGCGTGCGGTGGTTCGGGTGTGGTCGAAGGGGTATCGGAGTGTGGTGTTGGTTGATTTGCCGGCGTTCGGGCGGCCGGTTCGGTTGCGGTGGCGGAAACGACGCTGGACGCGCCCGAGTCCGGACTGCGGGGTGGGGTCGTTCGTGGAACAAGACCCCTCGATCAGGCCCGGAGCGGGCGTTGTTGACATCGAGGGCCGCTCGGTGGGTGACCGTCCGGGTCGGGGGGAACCGGGTGGGTCCGTTGACGAGGTCGCTGGGGAACTCGGCTGTGATTGGCATACGGTGAACAAAGAGGTCGCCCGTTGGGGCGAAGTCTCATATAGTTCCTGGTAGAACGGCGGAAAGCGCCGCCCGGTGGTTCCGGTCGCAGGCCCCCGAGCGGCGCGACGGGATCCGCTGGGCCGTGTTGGACATGTCCGGGCCGTACCGCACCGTCTATGACAGGGTGCTGCCCAACGCGTTGCAGGTGGCTGATCCGTTTCATGTGATCCGGGTCGCTAACCAGCGACCCGACGAAGTAAGACGCCGGGTACAGAACGAAACCCTCGGACACCGAGGCCGCAAAGCCGACCCCCTGTACGGGGCACGACATCTCCTCACCGCAGCGCATGAACGGATCAGCGACCGCGGACGGACCCGGCTCCGTGGCCTCTTAAACGCCGGCGACCCCCACGGAGAAGTCCGCGACGCCTGGCACGCCAAAGAAACCGTCCGGGCTATCTACGACATCGACAGCCCAGCCCTCGGATACACCCTCCGGCTCGCCGACGACGCTCGGAGACGAATCCTGCCCACCGGAGATCCACAAACCCGGCGGAACCATCGCCCGCTGGACCCACCAGATCACGAACTGGCGCATCACCCGACGTGACCAACAGATGCCACCGAAGTCCTCTACAACCTCATCAAGAGAATCAAGCGGGCAGCGTTCGGGTTCCGCAACTTCACGAACTACCGAATACGGGCACTCCTGTACGCGGGCA
>CAZEZF010000094.1:0-14308 GCA_964516495.1 uncultured Acidimicrobiia bacterium
TGATTGCCTCTCTCTCGGTTACCCATTCAAACCCCTGCATGAAAAATCGGGGTTATTATAGGAAGGACATCTCTTTGTAAAGGAATTACGGAAGTGTTGTTTTGTCCCCCTCCTCTTGATGATCTTGAACTCCAGGTGATCCATTCGATCGCGGAAGTCCGGCGTGGTCTCCGTCATCTTCTCCATGAACCGGGGCGATGGCACGGTCGATTGCGGAGAACGACGGCGGCAGGGAATACGAAAGCCTCGACCGGTATCGAAGGTCTTCATGTGAGCTACGACGACGCCGTTGCGGCTGTGGATGGAACGGAACCGTTCGAAGCTACGGGAAGTGACTGGGCAGCCGTCCGTGGCTACCAAGCCGCGATGGACTACATCTTACAGTTATCAGGGGACCCTCACTTTCGGTACGGTGACGGGTTGCTTCGCAGCATCCATTACATGATGATGAAGCATGATTCTCGATGCCTGCCCGGCTTGTATCGACCGGGACCCATATTCGTCGGTGTCTACGAGGGCCCTCAGGCGGAGACGGTACCGATCCTCGTCCGGGAACTTATATCGAAGTTGAACGAGAGCGATGACACGACTCCGTTGCTGGTGCAGGCGGCGATGGCGCACCTCAACCTGTTGATGATCCATCCGTTCAAGGACGGGAACGGTCGGATGTCGCGGGCGCTCCAGACGCTGGTACTCGGACGGGACGGTACGTTGGATCCGATTTTCTCGAGCATTGAAGAGTATCTCGGGCGCAACACTCCCGCCTACTACCGGGTCTTGGGTGAGGTCGGGGGAAGCATCTGGAATCCTGATCGGGAAACACGGCCCTGGATTCGCTTCGTACTGACCGCGCATCACTTTCAGGCGCACCGAATGATCTGGCGAGTGAAGGAAGCCGACCGGGTGTGGGAGTCCATCTCCCGCGTTCGGTCCAAGGCCGGTCTGAGCGAGAGGAACATGGGATCGATGTATAACGCGGCCTTCGGATATCGTGTTCGCAGGTCCGACCACATCGACTACGCAGATGTGAGTGAGAGGGTAGCGACAGAAGACCTCAGGAAGTTGGTGGAGGCCGGGTTCCTGACGCCGGTAGGGGAGAGGCGCGGACGCTACTATATCGGTTCCGAATCGCTTCGACTACTGGATGATCGGAAACCACCCGCGATAGACGATCCCTTCGAGCCTCAGGGCATCATTGCGGTCACCTGAGTCCCGTGTAAAGGCAGAATGTCACCCCGGGGAATCCTGAAAAAACGGGACTCGCATTACCTCGACACGGATTTGTTGGGCATTGTCGGGCCGACCGGACATTTCCAATACCTTCCAAGACCGTGGTCAACGGAGGATGGCGATGATCAGCCCGACCAGGGCCAAGTCGAAACCGATTATCCAGAAGCGATCTGGATAAGGCGCTGCTCCAGGGAGTGGACCGACCGGACGATGTCGGTTCGTACCTTCGCTCATCGCTGCTCTACTGTTATCCGAAGTCGAGCAGGAAGGAACTACCGTGGCACAATTCGATATCGATGCGATGCTCGATCGTTTCCGTGGTCGGGCCCAGGCGGTACGCAAGCGTGGTCTTCCGCCGGTGGCGGGAGAGGGGAGGCGCGCCTTTATCGAGCAGGCGGAGCGGGACTACACCGACTTTGCTCTGATAGGTAATGCCGCCTGGTCGGTGGAGGATGACCACCTGGTGTTGCGTATCCCGTTAGCGGGTGGTTAGCAATGGACTTCGACGGTTGGGTCCATACCCTCCATCGGGAGGGTCGCAGGATGGCGGAGGTAACCGGGCAGGTGAATCCTGACGCTCCGGTACCGAGTTGCCCGGAGTGGAAGGTACGCGACCTGGTGCGCCATACCGGATGGGTGCATCGCTGGGCATCTCTGATGGTCTCGGAACGCTTACCGGAACCCCCGACCGATCCTAAACGGATCATTGCCGACGGTTGGCCCTCCGACCGGCGACTGTCCGACTGGTTACGGGAGGGACACAGACGATTGCTCTCGTCCTTGCAGACCGCCCCGGAGGACCTGCGCTGCTGGACGATCATGGATGCCCCTGATCCGAGAAACTTCTGGGCTAGGCGTCAAGCGCACGAGACAGCGATCCATCGACTCGACTCGGAGTTGGCGGCCGGTCGGCTCACGGGCTTCGACCCGCAATTTGCAGCCGACGGCATCGACGAGCTACTGGTCTGGTTTATCAATCGCCCAGGACGATATCCCTCGGCGCCGCATGACATGACCCTGGCGGTGCGGGCCGCCGATGTCGGAAGGTCTTGGACAGCTACCTTCGGACCGGATGCCGCTCACGGCCGCCGGGGAATCGATCAAGCGGATTGTACCGTGTCGGGAGGCGCGGCGGAACTCTATCCGTTTCTCTGGAGCCGTACTCCCATGGATGAACTTGAAGTTGAAGGTGACCCTAAGGTGGTCGAACGTTGGAGGAGGTCAAGCTCTTTCTGATCAGGTCGGCCCAACAACGCGCAAAGTATTCCGAATGCGGACACTATCTTATTCGAGGTCATAGGGCGGAGGAGTGATGCAGCAATACCTGGACCTGCTCAAAGAAATAAGGAACCACGGGATCCTCAAGGAAGACCGAACCGGGGTCGGTACCTACAGCCTGTTCGGACGGCAGATCCGCTTCGACCTAGACGAGGGGTTCCCGTTGCTTACCACCAAGAAGATCCACGTTCGTTCGGTCGTCCACGAATTGCTCTGGTTTCTGTCGGGCGACTCCAACGTGGCCTATCTGAACGAGAATGGAGTAACCATCTGGGACGAGTGGGCCGATCCCGCCACCGGTGATCTCGGTCCTGTGTACGGGGTCCAATGGCGCTCATGGAAGAGCGCCGACGGGAGCGCTGTCGATCAGCTTACCGATGTGGTGGATCGAATCAGGACCACTCCCCATTCCCGCCGTCTGGTAGTGTCGGCATGGAACGTTCCCGAGCTTCCCGACATGGCCTTGCCCCCATGTCACGTCCTTTTCCAGTTCTATGTGACCGGTGATCGCCTGAGCCTCCAGTTGTACCAACGGAGCGCCGACATATTTCTGGGTGTCCCGTTCAATATCGCTTCTTACGCTTTGCTCCTGATGATGGTGGCGCAGGTAACGGGACTGAAGGCGGGGGAGTTCGTCCACACATTCGGAGATGTTCATCTCTACCGTAACCATGTCGATCAAGCCGACCTGCAACTGGCCCGAACCCCCGGACCGGCGCCCCGTATGGAGCTCGCCGCGACACCTCCGGACCTCTATTCCTTCACTTACGAGGACTTTCGGGTGGTGGACTATCACCCCCATCCGGCCATTCCGGCCCCGGTCGCCGTATAGGTCATTTCGGCGATGACCGGAATCGCCTGTCGACAGTCGGAGGTCACATGGGGTCCGCCGGATCGGATACCCATTCCTCCGGTTGCCCGTCTCGGAGGGCCGTCGTGAGGTCGAGTTGAAGCGGATTGTGTCGCCCCGGCGTAGTCCCCTTTCCTAATATGGCCATGTGCTGACCTTATTGAAAGCCTTACGAGGGTTCCTCGTTCTGATCGCCCTGTTCCTGTCGATCGTTCCGCCGGCCTTCCTGGTGGATCTGCTAACCGGTGGAACCGGATACGGGCTGTGTCCCGACGGACTCGTCGATTGCAGCACGGCCTTTCTGACCGGACCGACCTTTGCGGTGCGAGTCCTGGGCGGGCTCCTGTTGGTGATGGTCGGTATCAGGCTGCTCTCACGAATCATCAGCCATACAGAAACCAGCCGACTATGGGAAGAAGTGGCCGACTACTACACCAAGACCCGAGGGGACACAACGCCGGAGCCGTAACCGGGCCCGGAAACGTGATGAAGCAGGCGGTTCCATCAGGCGTTTTCCCCAGGAACTCCTGTCCCCTCCATCAATTCGCCGACACTATGACTCACCAGGTACAGGCCTGACGCCGTTACAGCCGCCGTACCGTCACCTGCGTCTAGTTCACCGCTGATGGTCAGCCTGCGCCCTCGACGCTCCTCCACGCGGCCTCGCAACCGGATCAAGCCCTGTAGGTTTGCGACCGGCCGCCTGTACCGAATCTGGAGCCGAGCCGTAACGGTCAAAACCTTTTCCTGAATGATGCCGGCCCACACCAGGATCTCATCAAGCGCCGTCGCCGCTATACCGCCGTGAAGGTGGTTGATCGTACCCGCCAGTTCCGGTCTAGCTGTGAAACGAGCCAGCACGTCTCCCTCCCGTTCCGTGAACCTGTCGATATGAAGGCCGATGGGGTTGGCCAAGCCGCAGGCGAAGCATCCGTTCCCGGTGTGTGCCCGGAGCCGGTCGACGATCAGCGAAACGGGAACCGCATCGTCAGGCAAACCGGACGACCCCGCCCTCCAGGGAAGCAATGCTTACAACCGACCAAACCGGCCATCCCCGGTCCTCCAGCAAGCGCCGACTTCCGATCCACGCTTTTTCGATCACGAACACGGCGCCCAACATCCGGCAACCCAAATCCTCGACGATTTCCCCCAACGCGAGCGCAGTTCGTCCCTGAGCCAGAAAATCATCGACTACGAGGACTCTCGTACCAGGATCGAGAACCCGGCGTCGTATCTCGATCGTGTACTCGAAACCCTTGGTGGCGGAGGCAACCTCCCGACTCACCGCCTGTCTCGGCCCGGGTAGGACATACTTCTTGGCGTAGACCATCGGTACCGCGATTTCGGTGGCCGCGGCGAGGGTCGGGGATATTCCCCCTGCTTCGGCGGTAACCAGTACATCCGGACGCAGGGGAGCAGCCAACTCGGCGATCCTCCGACCGACCTCCACCATGAAGGCCGGATCCACTCGATGGTTCAGGAAGGTATCGACGTTGATGATCTCGCCGTTTACGGTCGCCCTATCGTTGATGTATTCGCAAATGTTCATCGTAGCCGCAACGTTACCCGACCGGACCGTTCACTTCGGAGACCTATCCGTCGGATCCAGGTGATGGCGTCTTTGGTTCGAAAGGACACAGCCTCCTGATATCACACTTCCAGCATCGCGGCCGCCGCGCTTCACATATGTCTCGACCGAACTGAATGATGCGCATCGACAGGCGTCGCCACTCGTGCCTTGGTATCAACGCCTTGAGGTCCTGTTCGACCTTTCCGGGATCGGTCTCCTCGGTGAGTTGGAGACGGTTGGTAATCCTCTTGACATGGGTATCGACCGCGATGGCGGGTTGCCCGAATGCTTCCGCCAGAACCACCGAGGCGGTCTTGCGACCCACCCCTCTGAGGCTGACCAACTCGTCCATATCCGTCGGCGTCACCCCTTCGTAACGATCAACCAGATCCTGGGAAAGACTGATGATCGAACGGGTTTTCTGACGGTAGAAACCGGTCGAGAAGATCACCTTCTCCACCTCCTCGGGGTTGGCTACCGCAAGATCTTCGGGAGTCGGCCACCGGGAGAAGAGTCCGGGAGTTACCCGGTTTACGTTCTCATCCGTAGTCTGGGCGGACATGACCGTCGAAACCAGCAACTCGAAGGGGTTGGCGTAGTTCAGGGCGGTTCCGATATCCGGATACCGGTTTGCCAGACGGTTGACGATGCGTCGCGCTAAGCCCCTCTCCTTGGGAGTGGGCACCGCGCCGTTCGCCCGCTTCTCGCCTCGTGCCATAGTGATCAGAGGTTAGGGGCTTTGGGAGAGATTCGAGTTCTGTTTCCCGATTCAGGGGCTGAACCGCCACACCGGCCGGCGATGGTTGCGAACGAAGGAACCCGTAACCGGTCATAAGCTGACCGCCGGATATGTTTCGCTTGAGTGACGATGACCGGACGATTCTGAGGCTGGCGGCGCCGGCTTTCGGCGCGCTGGCGGCCGAGCCGCTCGTAGCGCTCGTCGATACGGCTTTCGTAGGCCGGCTGGGGGAGGCGCCGCTGGCGGCCTTGGGAGTGGTGACCTCCCTGCTCGGTTTGGCCTTCTTCGTGTTCATTGCATTGGCGTACGCCAGTACCCCGTTGCTGGCGGGAGCGATCGGAGAAGGGAACCGGCGTCGGGCAGAGGTGATGGTAGGCCACATTCTGATCATCGCCTGCGGCTTGGTGGTGATCGGTGTGGCGATTTTCGAGACAGCGTCGACCGGGTTGGTGCGGCTGATGGGTGTCGACCCCGATGTGGAGACCTTGGCCGCTTCCTACCTGCGCATCCGGGGACTCGGACTTCCGGGAATCCTGGCGGTCACGGTCGGGCATGCCGTCTACCGAGGCCTGGGTGACACGCGTACGCCCATGTATGTGAGTCTGGGGCTGAGTCTGCTCAACGCCGTCCTCAACCCCGTATTCATCCATTGGGTCGGGTTGGGGTTGGCCGGAGCGGGCATCGCCTCCGTAATAGCGCAGTCATCAGGCGGGGCGATGCTCCTGTACCTGATCCTGGGAGGTCGGGCCGGTCTGCACGTGAGGTGGAAGGTTCCGCGCCTTCGACAGATGAGCGCGTTGATCGGCGCCGGCTCGGCGCTGTTCGTACGCACCTTTGCTCTCGTCGCCACCTTCACGGTAGCCACGTCGGCAGCGGCGCGTCTCGGGGTTACCGAGGTGGCGGCCCACCATGTCGCCATCCAGATCTGGAGCCTCCTCTACATGGTGGTGGACTCGGTGGCGATCGCCGCTCAGCACCTGATCGCGGCGAACCTGTCCTGCAATCGGGAAACGGCCATCCGTCTTTCCAGACGCATGCTCATTTGGGGCGTGAGCTGGGGAAGCATGCTGGCGGTAGCCTTCTGGACGCTTCGGAATGACCTGCCCGCGTGGCTCATACACGAACCGTCTGTCGTGATCCTGGCCTCCTCGTTGATGCCCTTCGTAGCAATCTCGCAACCGCTCAATAGCGTGGTATTCGTTCTCGACGGGATAATGATCGGCGCGGCGGACTTCCGATTCATAGCAGTCGCTATGGTCGGCGCCTCCCTGCTTGCGAGTGTCCTGATAGTCATGGCCGGTTCCCTCGATGCGATCTGGTGGGCGATCATGACCCTTATGGCGGCTCGCCTCGTTCCTCTCGGATGGCGTTACCTTCGGATCATGTCCTTTGGATAGTGGCCGGGACGCCCCGATCATTTCAACGGGCTTCCCAGGGTTTCCGGGATCAGGGTCTGAACCAGAATCGCCAGCAGAACAGCCGACCCCAACATGGCCACCGTCGCCGGCAGCCCCCACAGGTCAATCGTGTAACCGGCGAAGTAGAGGCCGAGGAAAGAACCGAGAACGGCGATCGCGTGCAGCCATTGGGATGCGGTAGCCCGCATGTTGGTGGGGAAGAGTTCGGTTCGTTGTGTTGCGCTGACCGGATGAGCGATCGAACTCGCCAAGGCGGAGATGGTGGCGGCCAGCATCAACATACCAGGACTCGACCACCAGTAGAAGGCTATCCCACCTCCGATTCCCGCGAAGAGGCCCATGACGATCGCCGGTTTACGCCCTAATGAATCGGCGATACGGCCTCCCAAGAAGAAGCCGATACCGCCGACTGTTCCCCCGATAAGCATTATCCGGGCCGCTTCGAAGGAGGGTAACCCGAGACCGTTGACCATATGCTCGAAGGCGAAGGTGACGGCTACCGCGGAGAAAGCGCTGACCAGCAACCCGTAGAGACCCACGAGCCAGAAACGGAGGGCGTACCGGCCGTACAGAGGATAGAGAAAGCTAACCGGGTTTATACGTTGACCGTAGAGTGAACTTTCCTCAAGGCGATTCCTCAACAAGAGGTACAGGGGCAATCCGAGTAACGCAATCGCAAAGAGCCAACGCCATCCACGCTCATCCAGTTGCGCAATAGGCAAAGCGATCAGTCCGGCGCCCGAACCCAGAGCGACGGCAGTCGTATAGAGGCTGATCCCCCAAGCCCGGTTATCCCATCGCATCTGCTCGGCGAGCAGGACAGTGACCAGCATGGCCGCCGCCGCGGCGCCCATCCGGGCCAGCACTTGGAAAGCGACATATATGGTGGGCGAGACCGACAATGCGGTAGCCCCTGTAGCCAGGAGCAACACCATGTACGCGAAGAGGAAAGGACCGCGCCGTCCCCAGCGGTCCCCGAACGCCGCATACACGACTGCGATCAGGACGCCGATCCGAGCTATAGCGAACAGGCGGCTCATCTCCGCGCCGGTCAGGTCGAAAGCGATCCTCACAAACGGAAGGGTGTTTACGGCTTGGGTCTGGGCGTAACCCTGGAAAAAGCCCGCCAGGTACATCAGCACAAGCAGGCGACGATCCTCGGGACGGAATCCCCTGACCGGCCCGAGAAGTCTTAGCGGGCGACCGAGCATGGTGGCATGGAGGATCCTTCCGCAGGGGTATTGGTCACACCTCGGCCCGAGGCGCCGCCGCGGGGAATCGAAGTCGCGTGGGCCGTTTCCCGTAGACTAGCGTTGGATGTACCGCGTACACGGATACGGACGAGCACGGTTCGCTCCTATCCCCCCACCCTCTCGGGGGTCCTATCCCATGGGGCTACGATGATCGGTACTACACGAAACCTACCTGAGGAGAATCATGGAGCCGGCTAGTTTCCTGAGCGCGGTGGTGTTCGGCGTTCTTTCATTCGTGTCCCCCTGCGTTCTTCCCTTGCTGCCCGGATATCTCGGGTTGATGTCGGGCTACTCGGTGGCTGAACTCCAGGAGGGCAAGGCGTCGACAATTCGCATGCTGCGCGTCACCCTGATGTTCGTCCTGGGGTTGACGATCGTGTTCGTGGCTCTCGGCGCCGGCGCCACCACCATCTCCGGCATCCTGGTCCGCAACAGGACCCTGATAACCCAGATCGCCGGTTGGCTGATCGTGTTGTTCGGGTTGGTGATACTGGCTATGGCGCTCAGCAACTCACCGAAGCTGGCGTTCCTGGCCCAGGAGAGAAGGCTCGACTTCAAACCGTCCCGGATGGGCAGTTGGGCGCCGATCCTGATGGGGATGGCCTTCGGATTCGGTTGGACCCCCTGCATCGGGCCGGTCCTCGCGGCCATCCTGACCCAAGCAGCCACCCAGGACACGGTGGTGAGAGGGATGTTCCTGCTGTTCCTCTTCTCGATGGGCATGGGCATCCCCTTCGTTATCGCCGGTCTGGGCGTTACCAAGCTATACGCGGGGATAGGCCTGCTCCGGCGTCACCTCCGTACGATCAACGTTATGTCGGGTATCTTGATGATTGTCTTCGGATGGTTATTCATCACCGGAAGAATTACCGACCTGTCGAGCCTTATCAGTGAGTGGATGATCCGCCTCGGCTTGGAGAGGCTGGCCGAGATCTAGATCCCGGACGGGTGTAGGAGGGTGCTTAAAAGACGAGGGTGGGGTGGACCGCCGCCCGCTAACCGGGGGAGGGTTACCATCGGGATGTCGGGAGCCAAAGGCGCCGCCGGTGGGGGAGGGCCCTTCGGGAGGGGGAGGGCCCGCCGGGGAAGGGGTCTGCTGCGGCGATTTTCGCGGTCTCTTCCTGGACTCAGGACACCGGGGACTACAACCTTATATGATTGACCCGCGGTGTACGGGGTTGTTCCTATCCTGGGTGGACAGACCAACCCGGTCGCCCTGAGAGGCGTTTCATAACCGGGTACGACCGGTCAAGGCGCCCGGTTTGCGCCGCGTCAAGGGTGACCTACGAAGAGGAAGGTGTGACGGTGACCGAGGTCAGCATAAGCGGGCAGTTGGCCGAACTGGCGGCGAAAGCGGCAGGTTGCACCTCGTGCCGCCTGAGTAGCACCCGTACCAAGGTCGTGTTCGCAGACGGCGATCCCACCGCCGACCTCATGTTCATCGGGGAAGGGCCCGGCTACTACGAAGACCGGGAAGGGGTACCGTTCGTCGGTAGAGCCGGCAGTCTGCTCGACCGCCTGCTGGTAGAGGTGGGCCTGAACAGGCAGGACGTCTACATAGCCAACGTCGTCAAGTGTCGACCTCCGGGCAACCGCGATCCGCGACCCGATGAGATCGAAGCCTGCAAACACTTTCTGGTCAACCAGATAAGGTTGGTGGATCCGGCGGTGGTCATGACCCTCGGTAACTTTGCCACCAAGCTGCTACTCAAGACCAGCATGGGCATAACCAGAACGCGAGGAACCGTGTATCCCTGGTGGAATCGGGTAGTAGTACCCACGTTCCATCCGGCGGCCGCCCTCCGTAGCGGGCCGGCCATGACGGAGACGATAAAAGGCGACCTCGAGTTGGCGGTCCGGGAGATCCGGCGGCGCCGTGACGAAGCTCCGACCGGTGAGAATCAGACCGCCGATACGGTCACCGAACCGGTCGATACGCCGCCGGAACAACTCGGGTTGTTCGAATGATCATCGTGGAAGCTCCCACCGCCCCCGACACCCGAAGGCTGGGGAGAGCGCTGGCGGGCCTGGTCCGGAAGGGAGACATCATTCTCCTGACCGGAAGCCTCGGAACCGGCAAGACCGTTCTGGCCGCCGGAGTGGCGGAAGGTCTGGGGGTTTCGGAACCGCTCGTCTCCCCTAGCTTCGTGCTCGTCCGGGAATACGCAGATGGATTCATGCCGCTCGTGCATGCCGATGTCTACCGTCTCGGCTCATCTACCGAATTCGAGGACTTGGACCTGCTCGAGATCGGCCGGAACGGATTGCTGATGATCGAATGGGGAGATTCGGTGGCGTCGCTCCTTCCCGATACTTACCTGACGATAGAGATTGCCGGGACCGGTGACCAAGCCCGGAGCATCCGCCTCACGCCGAGAGGAGGGTGGTTGAAACGCTCGTTGGAGGAGTTGGTGGAGGTGTCCGAATTGAGGTATCTGTCATGAGGATTCTCGGTATCGAAACCGCTACCGGCGCCTCATCGGTGGCGCTGGTGGAGGACCGCAAGGTGGCGGCGTTCGCCGGTCGTGAAGGAAGGACCCGACATGAGTCGTTCCTTGTTCCGGCTCTTGACTTCTGCTTCAGGCAGGCCGGGTGGAAACCGGAGGATCTCGATGGCATAGCCGTTGATGTAGGACCCGGGTTGTTCACGGGTATTCGAGTGGGTATTGCAACCGCCCAGGGCATGGCGGCCATTCTGGGAGTGCCTCTGATGGAGGCGTCATCCCTCGACGCCCTAGCGGTAAGCGCCGCTACCCGACGCCGACATATATGGTCGATAGTCGACGTCCGTCGGGGAGAGGTAGCTGTGGCGAGCTACCATCCGATGCCGGGCGGAGCGGTCATGGACTCGCCACCCGAGTTGGCGAGTTATGACAATCTGCGAGGGATCCTCGCATCGGATCCCCACGACGCACTGGTGGTCGGCGACTTCGAGGCGCTACCGGATTCGGTTCTCCGTGGGATGCACAAGGTCAAGACGGGAATGCCGCGTTATCCGTCGGCGTCCGCCCTTGCCCGACTGGTTGAGGGAAAGGCGGAGCGAGGCGAGTTCAACCGGAGCGGGGTCAGGCCCATGTACATGAGGGAACCGGACATCAGGTTGGGTTCGGCGCATCGGAAGGAAACCGACCCATGGGCGTAACACCCGAGGTCTTGGTCCGAAACATGGAACCTCGGGACCTCACCCAGGTCATGGAACTGGAGCGATCGACCTTCCGTACCCCATGGCGCTGCGAGGTTTTCGAGCAGGAGATGGACAATCCGGGGCGGTGTTACCTGGTGGCTGAATGCTCCGACCGGATCGTGGGGTTCGGTGGTCTGATGATGGTGGACGGTGACGCCCATATCAACACTCTGGCCACGGTCCGCCCGGCGCCCGTCCCGGCTATCGGAACGCGTTTGATGCTCGCTCTCGTCGAACGGGGCCTTAGCCAAGACGCCGAGTACCTGAGTCTGGAGGTCAGGGCCACCAACCATCGGGCGCAGGAGTTCTACCGGAAGTTCGGGATGGCCCCGGTCGGGGTGCGCAAGTTCTATTACCAGGATGAGGATGCCTTGATCATGTGGGCGCACGATATCGGCGGTTTCGAATACCGCCACAGGCTGGATCGCATCAAGGAGGCGCTGCCATGAGCGAGCGGGTGATTCTGGCGTTCGAGACCTCATGCGATGAGACCGCGGTAGCGGTGGTTCGGGGAAGGGAGGTACTCGCCAACGTTCTGTCATCGCAAGTCGAAGCCCATGCCCGATTCGGCGGGGTGGTACCCGAAGTCGCCGCCCGCGCCCATGTCGAAGCCATCCGATCCCTGACCCATAAGGCTCTGAGCGAAGCCGGCGTACATCCCGACGACCTCGACGGTATCGCCGCCACCAGGGGACCGGGGCTCGTCGGCGCTCTGTTGGTCGGCTTTTCG
This sequence comes from uncultured Acidimicrobiia bacterium, assembly GCA_964516495.1. GTDB lineage: Bacteria > Actinomycetota > Acidimicrobiia > Spongiisociales > Spongiisociaceae > JAPPFW01. The sequence goes on from CAZEZF010000094.1 coordinate 12,253, forward strand.
TTTGCTAAGGCGATGGCTTGGAGCAGGGAACTCCCCTTCATCGGGATCGACCACATGGAGGGTCACCTCTTCGCCCCTACCCTCGACTATGAGGACTTTCAACCCCCCGCCGTGGTGCTACTGGCTTCGGGCGGTCACAGCCAGGTGGTCCTAGTCGAAGGCTGGGGTGACTACCAGGTGCTGGGCCGAACCATCGACGACGCCGCCGGTGAGGCATTCGACAAGCTGGCCAGGTTCATGGGACTCGGCTTCCCGGGTGGACCTGCCATCGACGCCTTATCGGAGAACGGTGATCCGGATAGGATCCGGTTCCCGCGGGCATTACCTAGCCGACGTTACGATTTCTCCTTCTCCGGCCTCAAAACGTCGGTAGTCACCAGATTGGAGAAGGATCGGGCCGCCGGCACCCTTCCCAGCAGGGAAGACGTAGCAGCTTCCATCCAGGAGGCGATAGTCGATGTTCTGATCCGGAAGACCATGAACGCGGTAGAGGACCACCGGGTCGCAACCATAGGAGGAGGCGGGGGCGTGGTCGCCAACCGGAGGCTACGCGCCCGACTCCGAGAGGAAGCCGATCGACGTGGAGTCGGCTTGTTCCTCCCCCGCCCGATCATGTGCACCGACAACGCCGCCATGATCGGCGCCGCCGCAGGCTTCCGGTTGGGAAGAGGGGAGTCGACCGGCTGGGGGTCTCCGGTTGACTCCTCGATGTCTCTCTGAAAACAGACGGGTTCCAGCCTCTCTCAATGACTAGCACTCTCGTATGGAGTCTGCTAACTTATCAGTCGTTCGGTGTGACTGCCAACGGTCCAAGGCGGCCCTGGCACGCACCTGGTAAGTAATCATTCACCCGTTCAAGGAGGACTTCGGATGAATCTGAAGCCACTCGGCGACCGCGTGATCGTCAAGCCCAACGAGGATGACGAGCAGCGGACCCCGTCGGGACTGGTAATCCCGGACACGGCCAAGGAGAAGCCACAAACAGGCACCATCCTGGCGGTGGGCCCAGGCGATGTCAGCGATGCAGGTGAGCGCATCTCTCTCGAAGTATCGGTAGGAGATGTGGTCGTCTACTCAAAGTTCGCCGGCACGGAACTCAAGTACGAAGGCAATGACTACCTGATCCTCGCGTCCCGCGACCTTCTGGCGATCGTCGGCTGACGGTTGGGGTAGGACAGGATTAGAGGAAGGAAATCAAATGGCAGCTAAGGATCTTCGTTTCAACGAGGACGCGCGGCGCGGCCTGGAGGCGGGAGTTAACAAACTCGCCGATGTGGTCAAGGTAACCCTCGGCCCCAAGGGTCGCAACGTCGTGCTCGAGAAGAAGTGGGGCGCTCCGACAATCACCAACGACGGGGTGACCATAGCCAAGGAAATAGAGTTCGACGACCCATGGGAGAACATGGGCGCTCAACTCGCCAAGGAAGTAGCGACCAAGACCAACGATGTGGCCGGTGATGGAACCACTACCGCCACCGTGCTGGCCCAGGCCATGGTCCGGGAAGGTCTTCGTAACCTGGCGGCGGGCGCCAACCCGATGGGTCTCAAGCGAGGCATCGAGTCGGCCGTAGGGTCGGTCGTCGATTTCATCGGTGGCTTCTCACATAACGTACAGGACATCGAGGGTGGTGTAGCGTCGGTAGCGGCTATCTCGGCCGCTGATCCCGAGATCGGCGCCAGCATCGCCGAGGCTTTCGAGAGTGTCGGCAAGGACGGCGTGATCACGGTGGAGGAGGGCCAGACGTTTGGTCTGGAACTCGAGTTCACCGAGGGCATGCAGTTCGACAAGGGCTATATCTCGCCCTACTTCATCACCGATCCCGACTCTCAGGAAGCGGTGCTGGATGATCCCTACATCTTGATCGCCAACCAGAAGATCAGTTCGGTCAACGACATGCTTCCGGTTCTCGAGAAGATCATGCAGACCGGCAAGCCGGTTATGGTGCTGGCCGAAGATGTGGAGGGTGAGGCCCTGGCCACGCTGGTGGTCAACAAGATCCGCGGCACCTTCTCATCGCTGGCGGTCAAGGCGCCCGGTTTCGGTGAGCGGCGCAAG
>CAZEZF010000095.1:0-14152 GCA_964516495.1 uncultured Acidimicrobiia bacterium
CTCAGCTTCGGGGCGCCCACGCTGCGATGGTATGCGGGGTATCGGGCAGCCTGGTAACGTCCGGCTTGGACTACGAACAAGGGGAGCACGATAACGAGCGGCTGGTAATGGCCTGGGAGAACGCCATCATGATTGCATTAGAAGCGATCGTCATGTATGAGGCGGAGCATTCCATTACCTCGGCAGGATAAGAAGATAGGATCCCGTCATCCCTCGAATTCAACAAAGGTGTATCGCTGACGGGATGAGAAGCAAAACCGCGTCTCCACTTGCCAAAACGCGATTCCTTGCGGGATCGACAGCTAATCTGAGGACGTGCAGATGGAACCTTCATCGGACGCCAAAGCAGGATCGGGGAACAGCAGGCCATAACCCATAACCTCAACCTGCCCGGAACAGGAGGTCAGGCCTTGAACAAGACACTCGACCGGCTCCGCTCGTTGGTAGTTGAGCGCCCCCGCCTCACCCTCCTCTTCCTCCTGGTCATTACCGTCCTGCTCGGCGCCGGAACAACACAGCGGGCGGAACCACCGGAGACCTCCGAAACGCTTCCCCGTGGAAGCGCTGTCGCCCGAGTCTTGGAAGAGATCGACGAACTCTTCGGTGAATCCGAAGCAAACGTCGCCACTCTCATCTTCCGTGGGGAAGCCCTTACACCGAGCGGGCTGGCCCAGATGGACAATCTGATCGGCTCGATTATCGGCGACGAGACCGTACGGGAACTTGTGGCGCCGACCGACGCGGTGTTGGCGCCTTCGTCTCTGGTCAAGGCCGTGCTACAAGTTGATAACCTCGGTGCGGTAGACCAGTCCGAGATCGACTTCGCCCGCGGCGTCCCCGGAATCGGGGAAGGAATCGAGGCCATGACCGCGACCGATGCGGATGGGACACCGATAGCGATCGCCACCATCAGTCTTCGTGACACGGGCGATGAGCGGATCTACCTCGCAGAACGCAAAATCCACGATCTTGCGACCGGCGCCCAAGGCCCGCTGACCGTGAGCAGCGTGTCAGGCGCGGTCATAGAAGACGAATACAAGAAGGCTACCGAGGAAGGAATGGCGCCCCTCGTAGGGATTGCTTTCCTGTTGATCGCGGGCCTCATCCTGCTGTTCATGCGTACGCTATCCGACCTGCTGCTCACACTGCTCGGGCTCCTGGTATCGATAATCTGGATAGTCGGGGCGGAAGGATGGCTGGGACCGAGGGCGCTGGGCCTGGTCGGACCGCCTAACTCCCTGACCACCATGGTGCCGATCCTCTTGATCGGACTCACAGTCGACTATGCCATCCAGATCGTCGCCCACTACCGGGAGCAACGCGCCTCCGGCGGAGAAGTTGCAGAAACCGTCAGCGCCGGGCTACGGAATGTGACCTTGCCGCTGACGTTGGCCGCCGTCACAACCATCGTCAGTCTCCTGGCGAGCCTGTTGTCGCCGATCGGAATAGTCAACGACTTCGGGATCATCGCCGGTCTCGGAGTGGGAATGAGCCTGCTGGTGATGCTCACGTTGATCCCGGCCGGCCGTACGATCATCGACCAACGCCGAGAGAAACGCGGCGCCCTGCCGATCCCCCGGCCTATCTCCAATTCCTTGCCCGGAGTCAGCCGGGCGGCCGAGCATCTGGGAAGAGGAGTCACCCGCCGACCCACACCCTATATTGTCGGCATACTCGCCATTACCGTGGGTCTCGGGTTGGCGGCGCGGGACTTGGAGTCGGAATTCAGCATTCGGGACATCCTCCCCCGAGGTGGAGGAATACTCGAAGACATGGAAACGCTCGATTCAGCCTTCGGCGGCGCCACCGAGGTGTTCAACGTCCTCGTGAAGGCCGAAGCCACCGAGACGCGCACTTTCTTGAACATACGCGACCTGTCGGATGCATTCGAAGACGAAAACCGTCGACCGGCAGCGGCGGCGGGGCCCATCCTGGCCTCCTACGAGTTGCTCCTCCGTGACTGGATCACCGACAGCGGCGAGCCCGGCGATAAGTACGACCCGGAGTTCGCCGCCCTCTTCCAGGAGGCGTCTTCGGGAGTGCGGCTCGACACCGGGCTCATGCAGCAACTAATCGACATGATCGAGGCTCGGGATCCCGCCATGAGACGGGTCCTGGCCGACAATCCGAATGGTATCGACTCGCTGCTGCTCCAGTTCCCCGCCTACGGAGGCAATGCCGAGCAAACGAGAAGTTTCCAGGAGGAACTCGAGGCCCTCTGGCAAGGCGATGACGACAGCATCACGGCCACCTCGGCCACCATCGTTTCATACGCCGTTACCGATGCCATCACCGGCCAGCAATCGGAGTCCATATCCGTCACCATCGCGGTGGCCTTGACGGTGCTCGCCCTATTCTTCTGGGTCAGCGTACGCCAGCCCGCGCTGGCCGTCGTAGCCGTGGGTCCGATCGTGCTCGTCCTGATCTCGGTACTCGGCACCATGGCGTTGCTGGGCATCCCCTACACGATCATCACGTCGATCATCACAGCACTATCGATCGGAATCGGTGTGGACTACACCATCCATGTGATTCATCGCTATCGCGAAGAGTATTCACTCGAACGCGCACCTGAAAAAGCCGCGATCCGTACCCTGTCGACTACCGGTTCGGCATTGCTGGGATCGGGGCTGACCACGGCTCTGGGGCTCGGGGTACTCGTGTTCTCACCACTCGAGGCGTCCCGCCAGTTTGCGATCACCGCCGCGATCACGATCCTCTACTCTCTGATCGTGGCATTCCTGCTGGTACCGCCCGCAATGACACTATGGGGCGCCTACCAGAACATGAGGCTGCGCTCGAAGGTGCAACGTTGGTCGGAGGAACTCGATGAGGTGATAGATGCGGTGTACCGTCGTCACGCCTAAGTGTCGGCTTCGTCTCTCCTCGACCACACATCCTAGGAGGTGCTGAGAACCCTCCGGCTTGGCCCGACGTCCGATAGTAAACTCCCTGGTCAGCGGACGGAGGGCCAATCCAATCACCTGTTTTTCAGCACCGTCGTAGTGTCCTGAGTCAGGCGTAGACCGACGACTAAAAACGAAGACGGACCCCGGCCGCGCAACGCTAACTTCTTACGGGTTACAACCACGCAAACCAAAGATTCAGGACACTAGATTTGAAGCGTTGGCAGCTCGTGCCTCCGCTCGACGACCTTGAACTTGAGCTTCTTGCTCGGCTTCATCGACGGCAGCGGGTTGAACCGGAACCTGAAGTCCGCGGGGGCTACCTCGAGCGTGAAGTAACGCGCGACCATAAGCACGTTGACGGCAAGCTGTAGCTCCATCCATCGGAACCCCAAACACCTGTGGGTGCCCAGCCCGTACGGGGCGTATCCGAATCCGTTCTGTTCGAGACGGGGAGGGAGGTAGCGGTCGATGTCAAAGGTGAACGGATCGGGAAACACGTCATCCATGTAATGAGCTGCTGTCTGGGCGATGTAGAGCCACGACCCGACTCGCAACACATAGTCACCCACCTGGCAGGAATTCATGACGGTACGCACAGAGATGGGAACGATGGGGTAGATGCGCAGCGTCTCCATCAGCATCCGGTGAGTGACATCGATACTCGACGGCTTAAAGTCCTTGTCACCCGGATCTCCCTCGCCGAACAAGGCATCGGCTTCACGCTGGACCCTGGTCTGGAGGTCGGGCTGCGACACCATGGCGTACAGAGCAAAGGCAAGCGCATCCCCGAGGTACACGCTGGCGATCAACGCCGCCGAGAGAGCAAAGCGCAGATTCGACTCCGGGACCAACTGCGGGTCGCTAGCGTGCAGGCTCAGAATGTCATCAGCAAGATCGCGGGCGTTCCCGGTTCTCTGAGCAGGTGTATGAACGTTCTGCACCCGCTCAAGCAGCGTCTCGACGGCCTTTTCCCGCCGCTTCATGGCCGGGGTTCTCAGCATGAACTTGGGCAGGACCTTCAAGATATGAGTGTTCAGCGCTCTTTCCTTGTACGACATCAGGTCGTCGATGATGTCCTGGGAATCAACGCTCACAGATAGTGGTGATATCTGTGCGTTCACCATCCGGCGACACATGCTCGTCGCCGGGTAGGTCGCTCCGACACTCCAATCCGCCATATATCCACGGACGTAGCCGTAGAGGTCGTCCAGACGACCGGCCAGCCTCCTCCGAGAATACGCCGGCGCCATCGACTTGCGGAGCCGGAAATGGTCGGCCCCATCAAGGGAAGGCAACACTCCATTCGCCCCGTAGACCTTCTCGAAGTCACTGAAATAGTCCTTGGCCCTCAGATACATACGCCCCCGCCTGTGTATCCACTCATTTGTTTCAGGTCCGGCGAGGAAGGTCATGGTCCGGGAAAACGGTGGGCGAAGTTCGAACACCGGGCCGTACTCCCCGGCGAGGTCTGCAAACAGGGCGGGAAGGTTGCCGCTTCGGATGTGTTGGTTGAGCATCAGCTTGCGGAGGGGAACAACCGGTACCTTCTTGGCGAGAGCCGACCGCCGGAGCAAAGGCCCGGCAAGGTTGTGGGAAACCGCCGCGGCGATGGACCTTCCGATCAGGTCCATGTTGCAGATGAAGTCAATCCGCTTTTCCACCTCGTCATCCAGTTCGAACATGAAACGGAACACGTCGCACGTCTCGATCAGGCAGATGATTATGACGTCTCTGGGATGCGGAATCTCGTCGGTGAATATTGCTCGCCCGATACGGGTCTTGACGAATTCGGCCTGGCTTTCCTGCCGGGAACTGTCGAACATTTCAACTTGACCTATTGAGCGAGCAAGGGTCCAGAAACCGCCGTCATGATGTTTGAGGATCCCCAAGCCGGTCAGCCGGTCAAGGGTCAAATCGATTATCGATTCCGATCGGGGCGCAAGCCGTTCGATCCAGTACTGGGCATTATGGTTAGCCGTTTCATGGGCGATTTCCGCCAGGATCGGGTCCAGGATCGGATTGCCGGTCTCCCCCGAGTCCAGCAGGAACAGGGAGTCCGTATCCGTATCGACCCGGGACTGGAGGGAAAGCTCCGCCAGCACAGCGCCGACGAACGCACAGTTCAAGTCCCACCCGGGCACTTGGTGGAAGTACCCGGTCTCCTCGTTGAGGAGCATCAGGACGAGCTCTTCCGGCAGGCTCAGCGAACGCGTGCGCGCATCGCCTGTCGAACTACGCATACCTTCCTGTCTCCTGGCCCGGTTCGATAACCTCTATCACAGCATAAGGTAAAGCTGACGACATCTATCCGTTGAGATTAGCGGCAGGCGCCACAGCCGGGTGTTCCCATGGATCGATCATGAGGTCGAGCTGATGTGGATTGAAGTGCGGGCAGACCGGATCTACCGGGAGGAATGCCCCACGCTGACTCGTGCTATGTCAGAATCCGAACGTACATGCCCCCGATCGGGGAACTGCCGGGTCGAGGGAACAAATCGACCATGACGCACTTCGATTATGGGGAGTTCCCACGACGGAACCCTGATGTGATCCCGGAACTCAGGCCGGCTATCCCCCTTCTGACGGACCACCATTGCAAGCACCCTCGCCTCGTCGATCATTTCCAGCCGGAATCGACGCCAAACTCTTGCAGCTGTCCTGGACAACCTCACCACCTCTACGCCGGAGTTGTCGTGAACCCTTACCTGTCCGTCCCGGAATCGAACGAGCTTGACAGGCGCCCCTATTCGCATACGGGCCAGAGATCGGTGGACCCGATGGTTCGCGGATTTACGCCCCGCAAAGTCGAGGAACAAGTCTCCCATTCCGAGGATCGTGTACGAGTACTCGGCATCGGCAGCCCTGCCACTCCGGGCCACACCAACCCGTCGACGGATCAAGCCGGGCCCGCTCAGATCGTTCACATACGGGACTTGATCGTCTCTCCGGCTGAAAAGGGTCAATGTCTCCTCCGCCCTGGTCATCGCGACGTAGTAGAGACATCGCTCCGCCTCTATAGAGGCTCGTTCATCCGGCCTCCTGCGCCATTCGCCTCCTGCCACAATGACATGGGGGAACTCAAGACCCTTCGCCGAATGGACTGTACCCACCAAGACCCCGTCTCCCACTATGTGAGATCTCACATGGTCGGCCAGCGCTTGATGAATCGCCTCGACAACCTCCGCGGTAGGGCACGCATCGGCGCCGTAGTCCCCTTCGACCTCTCTGAGTACACGGTCGGCCATCTCCGTCCAGTGCGACCGACCGCCACAGACCCGTTCCAGTCGCATCCTGAGTTTCGGGATCAAGATGTCCGGCGACTTCAGTCCGGCCAGATGATCAAGCAGTCTCCCGAACTCCCGGACACGACCTAACCAGGGCAGTCCGTCTGAGATCGTACGACGGACCGGTACCCCGTTCATCTCCAGGAATGCACGTATCACCGATACCTGCCGATGGGTCCTGGCAAGAACCGCAAAGTCGCGCCAGTCGCGTACCGAATCCAGGGCGCGTAGACGCTCGATCTGAGCGAGCGCCCGCTCAGCTTCTCCTCGGGCGTTCGCTACTTCAAGCAGTTGGACACGGCCCCGCGTTTCGGTATCCAACGAGTCCCATCGCCCGCCGGCAGGATCGCCGGAGCGGCGACCATCCACCCGGATTGGATGATCGATCTTCATCCGTTCCCGGTTGTGCCGGATCAGGTGATTCGAGACCTCGATTATGTGCCGGGTGGAGCGGTAGTTGTCGACCAGGTAGTGGCGCTCGGCGTCGAACTCCTGCTCGAAGCGACGCAGGAAGTCCACGCTGGCTCCACGCCATTCGTAGATACTCTGGTCGTCGTCTCCCACGGCGAGAATGGCTGCGAAACGATCCTCGTCAGCGTCGCTTCCCGCCCGCCGGGCGATGTGGGTGATCATCTGGTACTGCCGCGCATCGATGTCCTGGTACTCGTCAACCAGCACGTACTCGAACCCCGCCAGGAGACGATCCCGCAGTTCATCAGGACCGACGCCCACCGGCCGGTCATCACCCCGGAGACGCCGGTTTGCGTCTCCGATGATCTTGTCGAAGTCGACGGGTTCTCTGCCACCGTCATCAAAACGAGCCGCCGCCACGGACCGCTCGGTCAGCCGTAGCGCCAGGGAATGGTATGTGTGGATCGCGACCCTCCGCGCCAGGTCCCCTACCAGCAGCCGCAGCCGAAGTCGCAGCTCGTGCATGGCGGAACGGTTGAAACAGATCAACGAGAACACTCTGCGGGCGGACCCGTTCCACCCTGAGCAGGTACGCGCAGCGATGGACCACTACCCGTGTCTTCCCTGATCCCGGACCGGCCAGAACCATCAGGTTGCGATCCTTGGGCGCGGTCACGATCTGTTCCTGCGCCTCGTTGCCGAGACCCTCCACTATCTCTGCATAGTTCGCTAGCTTGGAAGCGAATCCCCTCGTCCTTGGTGAAGGCAACCCAGTCGTTGGAGCCGACGAGTTCAAGCCACTCCGGATCGGCAATCTCTTGATCCGCTGTTCCGTAGTATTCAGCCATCGTTACCAGATCTAACCAGCTTGACGCAACAGCCTGGGTACCTGGACCGATCCGAGGCTTCGGTCGAGAAAGAACCTAGGCAGCCCTTCGGGATGCGACACGGATCGCGTCCTCCACATGAGCTGCCGGCACACCGAACTCCTCTGTCAGTTGCTGCACCGTCTCGCCGGCGCGGTATCGATACAGAACATCCTTTACACGGCAACCGCCCCTTGCGAAAATTGGAGCACCGGACGAGCGGTGCGGATCGACGACGACCTCAGCCTGCTCATATCCGGGAACCCGGATGATTTTCACATAGCCGTCTCCGGCATACTCGACTCTCTGTAGGTACTCCTCAATCAGATCGGAGAACACGTGCTGGTTGTTCCGAACAACAACCAGTTGTCGCGTTGCACGGGCGACTTGTGAATCGGGATGGATCTCCGAATAGTCAAAAAGCAATTCTGCACCATCGCTGTAGAGCTTCTTCGAAGCAAGAGCGTGTTCAACACCTAACCCCTTTTCTAACTCCGCAAGGGCAGGCCGAATCCGTTGCATCGGAACCCCACTCTTGCGTATGGCCGCCAAAACCATGGCTTCGGCGAGCCCGACAAAGGGGATGGATCGGAGCTTGGACCGAGGCGGGACCTTTATGCTCGTGATGGTCGGGGCTGCGTAGGTCTGCGCGCCGTCTTGCGGTCTCGCCACCCGCCCGCGCGCCCACATGCGGATCGTTGATGCGGGTACATCAACGATCCGGGCCGCTTCCGACATCGTGTACAGCGGATCTTTGAACCTGGACGGATCAAGAGTCGTGGTGGGTACCTCCATTGTCGGGTCCATTCAAGCATCGATCAAGGACACCTCCCGGTAACACCCTGCTCTTGACGATAGACAGAGATCGCGCGACGGCGACCTTCGAACGGATATGCCCAGCGAACCGCTAAGGGGGCGGGTCCGCGAGGCGGGATCGGGCGCCTCCTCGGTAAGAAGATCCTGGCGACACGAGCGTAGTAGACCAGCGCGATGACCGCATTTTACGGCCGCTATCACCGCCCCGCGGCAGTCGCCCCACGGGTTGGCGGGACGCAGGATGGCCAGGAACAGGCGAACTTCGCGTACCAGCCGGCCATAGGCAGGATTCCCGCTAGGGAGAAAAGGCCACCCAGGGTGGCGAAACGAGGGGCGTAGCGCCACAAACCCGCCCGGCCATCGACCATGGCCGTGTCGGTCCGGCGGGCGGCGCATGCACAGCGAGAGGTCTAATCGAAGTCGGCGAGTCGCTCCGCTTGCTCGTCTCGCCGGCGGGCATGCTCGTCGTAGTGATCCGCCAACCTACGTAGGACCCTCGCAGTGCGCAGCCACCTCGTGTCAACCTTCGAGGCCATCTCTCTGAACAGTCCCGCTAAGCCCCTCTCTTGTTCGCCGCCTTCGAGGACGCGATGCGTAATCATGCCTCGGCTACTAACGGCGCCGGATATAAGCCCGTCTTCCATGTCCTCGCTCTCTAGACATTCGATCAAGACACGCACCGGCTCCGCGGGCCAAACACCGTCAATACCCGTCGGACTGCCCGAGAGCATCTCTCCTATGAACGCGTCTCCCATCTCGGATCGGCCCCATTGCACCAGCACCCGTCGCGCCTCCCGGACCCAGTAATCCAGTTGGTCGCTGTCCCACTTGCCGGTGTCGGTGTCGTATCCAGGCGGGTCCCTCCATCCCTGAAGTATGGACCAAGCGGAGCTTTGTGGAACGGTCATACGGCTCGTAACCGTTTGTTGTGCTTCCTCAGTGCGTCGGTCGAACTGACACACGAGATCAACGAAGAAAGAAGGTTCCCTCCGCAGCCTTTCGTATACGGCGGTGGGTGATCGGCCAACCATCTGGAGCGGCAGGAACAGTCGGCCCTCCAACGCTGCCACCGTGTCGGAGTCGGCGCCCATGAGGTCCATCAGTTGCCCGATACGGTAAGTGTCTGCATCGTTGAAACAGCTAGCGTCGACTTTCGCTACGGATTCGAGCACACGCTTGATGGTTCCATCATCTCGGAGTTGCCTAGGGTTCTCTTTGGATCTAATCCACGAAACCTGGACCGCAAGACGCATCCGATCGCGCTTCAGGATTTCGTCCATGTATATGTTTAAATATTCGGGAGCCACCTTGGGTACATTTATCCGGCGCCAGTATGACTCTCGAACGGCCTCTGTTTCCTTAAATAGCAGATCCCATACCTCCCTACCTGTCGGGAGGTACAGCAGGATGTCCGCTCTGGCTTCGTCACCTAGACCGGGGTACTCCCCAAGGAGACGACCAGCCCAGGCCATACCGCGCAACTCTGCCATACTCCTCACCCATCCGAGAGCAAGTTGACGATCGGCGCCCTCAGCGGCGAACAGCTGCAGCAGGTCCTCCGTTAGCTTGTCACCAATACGATCTGCTACGACCTTGCCCACCAATTCCGGACGATCGACTCGTGCAGCTAATCGTCGCACCGCGTATGTTCCGTCGAGGTTGAATAGCTCATGAACCACCTGGCAGCGTCGTTGGTCAATCTTCTCTTGTTCCGCATCCTCAACAGGGGACCACCCGAACAGACCAGCGTGACTTTCGACCAGTTCCTCCAGTCTCAACGAGACTGCATCCGCATCGCCCTCAGATTTGACCTCCATCAAGCCAATTCTCGATTTCACGGCTTCGATCGCTTGGAGGACTTCCCCTGCGGTCGGTTTCTCGGCTAGTCCCCAGTCCCGGAAGCGTGGCTTATCGCTATCAGTCCGATAGCAGCCCGTTCTGGGAACGAGTTCCATCAATAGCTTTCTTCCCATGTTGGGAAATCGTTCCACCAAGCCGTCAAGCGTGTCCATCCGCCGCTCAAGCGAGGCGCCCGTCTGAGGGGAAACGGGCCAAAGGGCCAGGCAGGCGCTCTCCAAGGGCCTACTCATGTACTGCCCGCCCGGGTCGATCTTCGCGAGTTGCAGCAAGGCGTCCATCGCCGCTGGAAGATGCTCCGGCGACCAGCACAGCCGCTCAAGTCCCCCTAGTAACCCGACATGCGGAGACGAAGCGAACACTCCGCTGTCCGTGAACATCCGGGCGAGGAGGGGCGAGTCCCCTCCTGCGTCCCGGTGAACGGCCTCAAGAAAGACCTTGGGGGCAGCCTCGGCCAAGAGAGGAAGTACGTCGGCCAGTTGCTGCCAGAGCTTCCCCGTATTATCGCCACCGGCGCGACCCAACAGATCACGGACCAGAGATTCGGCGTGATCGGGCCCGGTCCAGCCTCCGACGGGTCGCGGCAAGCCCAAAGCCGCCAACAGCGCTACGCCCTGGGCCAGGCCCCGTCGTAGGTCGGACGACCACCTCTCGTTCACACCACGGAAGGGCGCAACGAAGCGATCTAGAGGATTGAGGTCGAAGAACGGCTCACGAGCGCCCAAGACCTTACGGACCGCTTCATCCCAACGCTCCAAGTCCTCTCGGACTATCTGGTTGCTCAACAACAACCACGCATCCTCAGGATTGGAGAGACGCCAACAGTTTCCCGATCGACGGAATGGAGGATCCCCGGTGTTCTCCCATCTTCGCAGCAGACGATCGACCGAGTCGTAGTCCTGATTCACGACTGAGGCCACGGTTTTTCGATCTGCCCGGCTATTTTCCGACCATGCTCCCACCAGAACCAGAGCGGCCAAGACATCGGCATCCGGACCCTGCCCCCAGATCGGCCTCGCGGTACGTGGGTCCAGGGAGAGACCGCGTCGAAGGGAGACGAGACTGCGTCGCGCTCGTACCGCGTAACGGTCTGCCTTGTCAGACTCGATCCCAAGATGCTCGAAGGCTGCCCTAGCCTCGAAGCGACCGATCCGGGGCAGTTCGATGGCATGTCCCGTGTCCTCGGCGCCCATTGGGATGAGCACATGGTGACCGGCGTCAACAGCGGCCGCGACATCAGCGCCCTCGAAGGTAGGAATGAGGATAGAGCGACTATGTGTCGACACGCTATCGGCCCATCCGGTCGCTCCTGACACAGCGTATGCCTTCGATAGGTAATCCACTTTGTCGACCGTGAGCAGCGCCGCTGCCATGAAGGCTGTCGCCTCCTCCCGCGACCCGGCTCTAATCATGACAACCGAGGCGGCGCCGTCCAACCTGCTCCGAAGTTCCTCGGCTTGTCCGGTACGTCCGCCCAGCAGCAGGTCTACGGGAAGGGAGGGATCAGTGGCGGAAGACCAACGGGACCACCAGCGCCTCAGTGACTCGACATCGCGCGGCCGGAGGCCCAGGTGCTCGGAGAACCAGACGTGAACGCCATACCGTGACTCCAGCCAACCGGCGAGATCATCGGCATCCAACACCCTGACCTTCCGCCATACGCCCTCAGCATGTCTGGACTGTTCCCAGGCATCTTTGCCACTCCAACGGTGGGCTGTCACGAACACAAACGTCGTCGTACCGGGGTCCGCTCCATCGGGTTCCCTGGTCCGATTGTCGTACTTTTCTTGAGCTTTTCTTAGGGGATCCCGCGAGGTACTCATTTCCCAGCAAGACCACCCGGCGGGGACGTAGGCGATACCGGATCCCCCATCCACCTGTCCGGTCCAACCGGAGAAATCGACACCTCTTCCAGCGCGGATCGAGAGACCGGTCACGCCAGGAGTATCCGCCAATAGCCGCCTCACCAGTCCGGGAAACTCGGATCTGGCTTGGTAGGTATCTGCCCATCTCTCGATGTCGTCAGCGTCGGCGAGGCCGGGCCGGGAACGCGGCGCACCGAGAGCAGGGGCGCGGGCTCGAATCCGGTCGCCGTTCACGCCGATTACCTCGGCTTCGTAGGGACCGGCGCCACTATCCACCACTCCAATGGTGTCGCCCACCCTCACAACCAGATCGTCCAGGTCGGACACTGCGATACTTCCTTCCACAACACCCTCCCGTGTTGCGTGGTCGAAGTTGACGATCAGCGGACCCGACATGACATCATTCTACGTTCTACCGGTTACAAGGTCGGCGGGTTGACGCGGCTCGAAAAGCGCGAGGAGTTCCTCGAACGGTCGCCGAAAGCGATCACGCACTGCCCGCCTTTCGCCGCGAGTCAGCGACCGGTAGTCATCAGCCGTCTTGGAGTCGCATCCCGAGATCGGAATGTCGAAGTGGTCCTCGGAGTAAGGCGCGGGCTTCGCTTGTATAAACAAGCTTCGAACTCCTGCCCCGATCATCCGACGCGAGCAGGACGAGGCATCGGGTTCGTGGTTCAACGCAGCTTCACCCTTCCGCTCCTTTGAACCGACCGGACCGCGCACGATCATCAACATCTCGCGAACCACTGCCCACTCTCGACCGGCCGGAAGTGCTCAGCATATGCCCTAGTTGCCAACCCGACGTTGCTGCCGCCAGAGATGATCGCACCTCAATGGCCTGCCTGAAGGTAGCGATGATGGTCAACAACGGCTTGATCGGCCCCTCGCTACCGGCCCGCTATCGGTATCTCAGTGATCCGGTCCTTGTGGACAGCGAACACGAATGAGGGAGGTGGCGTTTTCCACAGGCATGGGTAGATAGCCGAGTTCATCAATTAAGAGCACCCGCCGTCGGAAGGCTGAGCGAAGCACAACGATGACCGACCACGGTATCGAGGAGGTCATCTGACCTCGATGAAACCCGCGGCGCTGAAATCGCCGTCGAATGCCAAAGCCTCCATAATGCGCTCGCGACGCATGATCTCGAAGCTTGTGGCATCAACGTAGGAGTAGGACCGGTCGTTGTGACGACGTAACCACCCCCAAGCCCTCTCGTCGACCTTCCGGTCCACAACGGAGATCGAAACGCGCTTCGAACGATCCATCACGTCCAGAAAACGTATTGCGACGCCGTGACCTGCACGCCGTCGCAGCCAGGTCCATGTCTCGCCTATAACAAGGTTGGATGTTCGGACGGGTCCGCGATCGTCCCTCCATAGTCGCACTGCGTCGGCGTGCCGGCGGTCTCGTGGAACCTGGAGAGCGATCCAGAAGGAGGTGTCGGCGAATCTCACGATCCGGGTTCGTAGATCACCGAATCGATATCGTCATCGGGTTCGACATCAATCCAGCCGATCATCTCGTCGACCGCATCGCGAAGGCTATCGACAGAGGTGCTCAGCGACCGCCTCATCGTGTCGCGCACCACCGCAGATCGTGAAGTTCCCAACCGCGCTGCCTCCGCTGACAGGGCATCATCAAGGTCGTCATCTATGTATAACTGTATACGCCGCATCAGTACAGTATACACCAGAATCATCATATGTTGAGAAGCAGACTGGCGTCAGCCGGCGCTCCTCGTGATCGGCATCGATTGGATCCTGGTTGAGTGGACCGCTACCAGAAACGGCCCCGGCCGAGTACAAGCCTCAACGATTCGAGGCAGGTTCCGAAGATATCTATTGGCCATTTCCTCAGCCGAGATGTTCTGCTTGGCAAGGTAGAAACAGCGTACCTGATAGCTGACAATGGCCTTCCGTTGGATCTCGAGCCGACCGATGCGCTTGTCTTTGGTGAACGCAACCCACCCATGTAAGCCGACGAGTCTGAGCCATTCGTGATCCGGGACAGCCTGGTCCCTGCTCTTACCATAATGTTCGCTCAGCGTTATCAGACACAGTCCGGACGCGCGAAGAAGTCTCGGAACCTGAACCCCGATTTTTCATGCAGGGGTTTGAATGGGTAACCGAGAGAGATGCACAGAA
>CAZEZF010000096.1:0-13920 GCA_964516495.1 uncultured Acidimicrobiia bacterium
TGGGGCTACGCTCAGCACGAGCGGAAGTGAAGGACCGGTCCCGAGCCGAGTTGAAGGGCCTGGCCTTGCTTCGACTTCGCCCCTCCGGGGCTACGCTCAGCATGAACGGAACCCCGTTCGCCCTGAGCGTAGCGTCAGCGAAGTCGAAGGGCCTGTCCTGAGTCAGGTCGAAGGGCTTGCTACACCCGAAGCCGAACGGTTCGCCGGGCTGTTGGAACGGGCGCGCACTCTCATGGCTGAAGAGCGCTTTCTGAACTGGCAGGCTGCATTTCCCGGTGTGTGGACGAATCTTCACATCTCCTCGGGTCACGGAACGACCAGGAGGTGCTTCAACAGGAACGAGTCTAGGATGTCGGTCCGGACCCGTCTCCTGGAGGGGCGGCCGAATACATTGATGAAGTGCTCCTCGCCCGGGACCCTGAACATCGACACCTCCTTGCCCAAGGCGCTCATGGCCGCGAGCATCGTCTCGCTCTGTTCGATCGGACAGGTCGTGTCCTCCTCGGCGTGGATGAGGAGCAAGGGAGTGTCGATCGAGCCGACATGGGTGAGCGGGGACCGCCGGGTGTACTGGTCCGGCGCCTCCTCTGGGCTGCCCCCCAACTCCAGGTGCCAGAACCCCGGGCCGTTCGGTCCTCTCCCGATGGCGATGAGGTCGCTGACGCCGTTCTCGGCCACACCGGCGCGGAACCGTGAGGTCCGGCCCAGCGCCCAGTTCACCATGAACCCGCCGTAGCTCTCGCCGATAATGCCCAGGCGGTCCGGGTCGATCGGAGCGGTCCTGAGGGCGGCTTCCATGACCGACACGATGTCTTCGAAGTCCCCGCCGCCCCAATCGCCTGCGATCGCCGAGGCGTGCTCCGTTCCATACCCCTGGCTTCCCCGCGGATTGGTCCGGAGGAGGGCGATTCCCATGCCTGCAAGCCGCTGGGCATCGAAGGAGAACCGCTGTCCCACCGGGTAGTGGGGGCCGCCGTGCACCTGGACCACCAGGGGAAACGGCTCGTCTCCTCCGGTCGGCGAGGTCAGCCAGCCTTCCACCCGGGTCGCTCCCGATGGGGGAGGGGCGATGGCCGCGGTCGGCGCCAACTCGACGGTCGACAGCCACCCGGCGTTGAGATCGGTGACGGCCTTCTCCTCTCCGCCGGAAAGGAGCGAGAGCTCACCCGGATTTCGGGAATCCGACCAGGAGATAACGACCCGGTCGGTTTCCCAGGGCGCCGAGAAGTCGAGTATCGCCCGGTCTCCTCCGGCGACGGGACGAAGCGAGCCATCCAAACCGAAGGCGCCGAGGAGGCTGCGGCCGCCGTCGGCGTAGACGGCCAGAACCTCGGTTCCGTTCACGGCCCACTGGACGTCGACGGGAGCAACGCCCCGCTCATCGTCGCCGCGGACCGCCTGCCCGATGCTGCGATCGAGGCCCGGCGCCAACCGCAGGGGCGGCGTTGCGTCGCGGGTGTCCACCACCCACAACTCGTGATTCAACCAGGGCGCGACGCCCACCGGGCGGCCGGCGACAGCCAGCAGGCGGCCGTCCGGTGACCATTCGCAGGAGTTGACGGGCCCCTCCCATGAGAGCAGCCGCCTGGGCGCGCCTCCTCCGTCGGGCGCCAGCCACAGCGAGTCGCCGACGGTGTCTGCGACCACCAGGCAGACCTCATCTCCCGAGGGGGACCACCGGGCTGCCCGGACCGGACCGGGCACCGCGGCCGGTCGCCGGACCTCGCCGGTGGTCACGTCGGCCAGGACGACGCCGGCGGTGCGGCCTGGCGGTGCGACACTCCTGGGGTAGGCCGGGTCGCCACCGGCGTGGACAGCCACGATCCGATCACCTCCCGGTGACCAGGCGAAGGCGGCCACTCCCCCCGCCATCTCGGTCAGGGTGTTCTCCCGACCGTGCAAGGCCACCTGCCAGCCTCGGGCGGTCTCTCTCAGGTAGGCAAGCGACCTGCCGTGCGAGGACCACAGGGGTTTTCTGATCCGGCGCCGGGGGTGCACCGTCTCCTCACCGGTGTCGAGGTCTCGGAGATGGAGTCGATAGGAGAGGTGGTCGCGGTCCAGGTCGACCCCGGAGAACACGTAGGCCAGGGACTTGCCGTCGGCGCTGAGGACGGGGTCCACCGGCCAGCGAATCGTTCCCAGGTCGCTGGCGGACACCGGTCTGGCTCCGGTCACTGTCCGCCTTCGTAGGTGAACAGCACGGTTGGCGGACGTTGCGGTCCCCGGATGATCTCATAGGCCTCCGGCGCACGCTCGATGGGAACAGAGACGGGGGCTATCAGGCTCGGGTCGACGTGTCCCTCGGCCAGGAGCCGGAGGAAGTACTCCTGGTTGCGGTTCTCGGTCCATCGTCCCAGGCCGATGGGATAATCGGTGTTTCCCTCCTCGTAGACGGGGTCGTAACGACCCAGCCCGTACCCGATGACCGGGACCAGTTCCACCTGGTTGGCATAGAAACGGGAGCGGTCCACCTCCATGCCGAACAGGCCCTGGGCCACCACCCGGGCTCGTTGGCGGCACATGTCGAACGCCAGGTTCATGGCTTCGCTCGACGCGGTTTTCAGCCCGAGGATCACCGCGTCGGCGCCGAACCCGTCGGTGAGTTCCTTCACCCTCCTCACGGGATCCGTGGCGTTGGGATCGATCACCTCCAGACCCAGAGACCGCGCCAGATGAAGCCGCCCCTCGTCTATCTCGATGCCGATCAGGTTGAACCCGGCGGCCTTTCCCACCTGGGCCGCCAGCAGGCCGAGAAGTCCGAGGCCGTAGAGCACGATGCTCTCTCCGAACTGACAACGCGTCTCCCGAAGCGCCGTCACCGCCACCGAGCCGACAGTCACCAGGGCGGCGTCCCGCAGGGGGAGGCCTTCGGGCACCCGGGCCACCAGGTTCCTGGGAACGGCCACCATTTCGGAGTGGTGAGCGCACTGGGATCCCGAAGCCGCCACCGGGTCGCCGACCCGAAGGTCCGTGACCCGGTCGTCGATGTCCACAACCCGACCCGAGAGGCTGTAGCCCAATGAGATCGCCTCGGTGTCGGGCGGGCGCGGCAGGGGGTGGTCCCGGCCTATGGGGCTTCGCGTCTTAGGCCATCGGGGCGGATCCGGCGGGTACTCGTGATTGGTGAAGGCGGGGTCGGCCGACCCTTCGATCAGCCACATCTCGGTGCCCACGCTGATGGCCGAATATGCCGTCCTTATAAGGACTTCGCCTTTGCGAATCTTCGGCGCCGGGACATCACGAAGTACTGCCTTGCCAGCCTGTGCATAGACACGTTTCATTTGCAATCCCGCCTGTTCGGCCCGGCCATTCCGGTTGTGTGGTTCCGTACCCTAGTGAAAAATCACGGAACCCGCCGGTCGCAACTGCACGCTTCCCTACGATTGTGTGGATGGAGTCCGAGCTACCGGTCGCCACCATCCTTGACCCCTTGACCTGGTCATACGGTTGGTCGTACGAGATCGAGCGTTCGATCCTCTCCGAACATGGAGTCGACCTGGTGGTGCCGCACGACGAGGAACACCGGGACGCCCTGGTCGCCCGGGCGGACGTGGTGGTGGCCAGCAGTCTGCTCTATGTCAACAGCCGGCTCATCGCCAGTTTCAAGCGGTGCATCGGGATTCTCTGTTACAGCTCCGGAAAGGACCAGGTCGACGCCGAGGCTGCCGGGAAGGCCGGAATAGCGGTCGCCAACGTTCAGGCCAACACCATGGAGGTGGCCGAGCATGCCATGGCGCTGCTGCTGGCCCTGCGCCGGCGCCTGGTGCTCATGGCGGCTGCCGCCGACTCCGGCGAATGGGACCTGAGGCGCTTCCCCGAGATATGGGAGATCCCCCGCCTCCACGGCCAGACCGTCGGCATCGTCGGCGCGGGGAAGGTGGGACGGGAGGTGGCCCACCGGGCCCGCGCCTTCGGGATGCGCACCGTGGCTCACTACCATCGACGGCCCGCTGTCGCCGATCCGCTCCTGCCGCACCTGGAACTCGAGGACCTCATGGCCGAATCCGACAACGTGGTGCTGTGCGCATCGCTGAACCCTGACTCGATGAAGATGATCGACCGCCAAACCCTGGCGGTTGCCAAGCCCGGCGCGGTCCTCGTGAACATCGCTCGGGGGAGTCTCGTCGACGAAGAGGCGCTCGTAGCTGCACTCGACAGCGGCCGACTGGCCGGTGCGGCCCTCGATGTCCGGGATCCGGAGCCACCTGAGGAGGGCGATCCGCTGTCGGGACGGCACAACGTGATCCAGACGCCCCACATGGCGGGTGCCTCCTCGGGAGCACTCGACGATCTGCACCGACTCGCCGCCCACCAGATCCTCCGACTGCTGAGGGAGGCGGGGCGCCTGTGAGCCGAACCCTTGGGTGTGGCGCCGGTGTTGTGAGCCGCCGGCGAAGAAGGCGAGCGAAACGATGAGGATCGAGCCGCGGGAGGCCATGGTGACCGACGCCGCCGAGGTCCTGGCGCCGGCAGTGGAGCACCTGGAGGCCGCCTCGGTGAAGGTCCGGGTGCTGGACGCGGGCATCACGCCCGCCGATGCTGCTGCCCGAGCAGCGCAGACACCGGTGGTCATCATCGGGCACATGCACTTTGGATCCACCGAGATATCCAAGCTGGCGGGGACCGGCCTTTTGATCAGGGCCGGGATCGGCTACGACGTCATCGACGTGGAGGCGGCCACCGCTGCCGGCATCTGGGTTGCCAACGTACCGGATTTCTGTGTCGACGAGGTGGCCGACCACACGATGCTCCTCATGCTCTCGGCGATGCGGAGGCTGCCGGAGTCCATGACCACCTGGCGGCAGGAGCATCTCTGGCAGGTCAACGCCGCCCTTCCTCCCATCCGCCGACTGGATGGCAGGCGCCTGGGCATTGTGGGCCTGGGGAGGATCGGCCGGGCGGTGGCGCGCAGAGCGGCCGGTTTCGGTCTGGAGATCGTGGCCTTCGACCCATTCCTGACGCCCCGCCAGCACCAGGCCGCGGGGACGACATCCGTCGATCTCGGCGAACTGATGGCAACCTCGGACATCATCACCCTTCACTGTCCGCTGACCGAAGAAAACCACCACCTGCTGGATGACCGAAGCCTGGCAACCGTCCGAGAAGGCGTGGTGATCATCAATGCCAGCCGGGGAGGGCTCATCGACCTGGATGCGCTTGAGGAGGCGCTCGGGTCGGGTTCGGTCTCTTATGCGGCGTTGGATGTGCTCGACGGCGAGCCCGACCCCGACCTGGACCATCCGATCCTGAGTCGGCCCAACGTTCTCGTCACCTCGCACACGGCATGGCTGTCCGAGGACGCCTACCACGAACTGGCTGTCAACACCGCCATGGAGGCGATCCGTTACCTGGATGGCCGGCTGCCCAAGAACCTCGTCAACCCCGAAGCGCGCTCACTGGAGGAGGCTGATCCCGGATGAACAACAGACCGATGACAGATTCCGACGATCTTTTGGGCAGGACGGCTCTCGTGACCGGAGCGGCCCGGGGAATGGGCCGGGAGATCGCACTCCGCCTGGCCCGCGCCGGGGCCAACCTGGTGGTCAATGACCTTGAGATCGACCACCTGGCCACGACCATGGAAGAGCTCTCTCGGATCGAAGCCGTCTGCTTGGCGGTGGCCGCAGATGTGACCGATCGGCAAGCGGTCTCACGGATGGTGGGAACCGCCCGGGAGCGGATGGGTCCGATCGACATCCTGGTCAACAATGCCGGGGTGCTCCGGCCAACCCGCTTTGTGGATATCACCGAGAGCGAGTGGAACTGGGTGATGGGGGTGAACCTCAACGGGACGTTCAACTGCACCCAGGAGGTGATCCCGGACATGGCCCGCATTGGCTGGGGGCGGATCATCAACATGTCGTCCACGGCCGGAAAGAGCGTCAGCACCATGGGAGGCGCCCACTACACGACCGCCAAGACCGCCGTGCTGGGACTGACCCGGGCGGTGGCCAAGGAGGTCGCCGGCGATGGCATAACCGTCAACGCCATATGTCCCGGGCTCTTCGACACCGAAATGACCAGGGGCACGATCTCGGAGGAACGAGCCGATGAGTACGCCTCCGGCTTCCCCATCCAAAGGTTGGGACTGCCCTCCGAGGTGGCGGACCTCATCGTCTTCTTGGCCTCCGACCGCGCCGCCTACATCACCGGGGCTTCGATGGACATCAACGGCGGCGATCTGATGGTCTGAGCGGGAGGTAGGAACCAATGCCCATTGCCGAGGTCGAGAACGCCCTGGTTTCCGGCGACTTCGCCACCAGACAGCATGACATCTACAGGATGCTGCGCGAGGAGGCGCCGGTCTACTGGAGTCCGGCTCTGGGTCAATGGCTGGTGACCACCTTCGACCTCGTGGACGAGGTACTCACCAACCCTCAGAGGTTCTCCAGCATGGGAGCGGAAATGGATCACATCGACAAACTGGACCCGACGGCGCGCGAAGAGAACGGAATGCTGGCGGACCATTTCGGTGTGGCGCAACTGAACATCACCGACCCGCCCGATCACACCCGCATCCGGCGAGCCTTCGGACGCTCCTTCGTCCCTCGGGTGGTGGCGAGTTTCGAAGAGCGGATAGAAGCGTCGGCCGACCGGCTGATGAGGGCTGCCATCAGCCATGACGAAGTGATCGATGTCGTGTCGCAACTGGCGGAACCGCTTCCCGTCGAGGTTGTCTCCGACGTGGTGGGAGTTCCCCGGTCTCACCGGGCGGACATCCCGAGTGTCACCATGGACCAGCGGCATTTCTTCGGCGCCACCCCGCCGGATCCCGATCGTGCCCGCCACTTCGGTCGGAATCTCGCCAAGTGGCATGGTTTGCTCACCTCCTGGATCGACGAACGCCGCCGAGCACCTCGGGACGACGTGTTGACAAGGGCCGCCCGGATGATCGACGGCGGTCACATCACCCTCCCGGAGGCCATCGCCACCTGCCTCCATGTGATCATCGCCGGCAACGGCACGACCACCGCATCGATCGGCAACACGGCATACCTGCTCCTCTCCCATCCCGATCAGTTGGCGGCAGTGGAGGAGGACCAAACCTTGATCGCCAACTGTGTGGAGGAGAGCCTTCGATTCGAATCTCCGCTTCCCAGAGACAGAAGGACAGCCATGGAGACCTGCGAACTCGGCGGAGAGGTCATCCACGCGGGGGATAGGGTGGTGTGTGTCCTTGCCGCGGCAAACCGGGATCCGGAGCATTTCGAAGATCCGGAGACATTCGATATTCATCGGTCTTTCACCCCCCAGCAACATGCCGCGTTCGGCCGCGGCGTCCATTTCTGCCTCGGGGCGCCCGTCGCCAGGCTGGAGGTGGAGGTGGCGATCAGGTCACTCCTCGCCCACGTACCCGCACCCCGGTTGGACCTGGGCTTTCAGCCCGACTGGCACGCGGTAACGACCCACCGGGGAATGATCTCATTACCGGTCCGTTCATCTCTGAGCCGAGAATGAAGGACGCCAGTAACCCACTTCGGGTAAGAGTTACGGAAGAGTGCATGGGAGTCGCACAATGCGTGGCCATCGCGCCGGAGGCCTTCGAGATCGACGAAGAGGGATACTCCACCGCTCGCCTCGATCCGATCCCACCGCACTTCATCGAAAACGTCCGAAAAGCCGTGGGAGCCTGCCCGACCAGCGCCATAGAGCTAATCGAATAGCAGGCGGGAGCCCACCAAGACACAACCAGCGTTTGGGGGAGGGCCGGTATCGAGGAGGAATCAGCGGGCAGGATGAGGGAGCACTCTCCCGTGTCCTGTGGGGATGCGCTTGTGCTGGACGCGATTTTCGGTGCCATAGAAAACGGCGACGCGGTAGCCGAAGCCCAGATCGACGGTGTCGCAATCACCCGGGACCCCTCAAGCCTCCGATACGACCTGGACTTCCAACCCGACGACCAGTTCCGCCTTCTCGCCGCATCCACCTTCGTCCTCCAATCCTCCGAAGACCTGAACGTCCCGGTGGAGGACGCCTTCGACACCGTGCGCGCCCTGTGGGCCGCCGGGAACCGGGATGTCGAACTTCGGATACTCCCAGGCGGCAACCACTCCTTGCGGTTCGACGCCGAGGACTACGAAACCCGGGTACAGGAGAAGGTCACCATGCAGAACTTCGCACGCCCATTCCATCCCCTCTACCCGGACGTGGTGATCGACTACCTGGCGCGCAGACTCTCCTGACCCGAACGAGCAACTGAGTGATCGCCACCGAGCGCGAGGTTTCTTCTGGGCAGGGTGATAGTGCTGGTGGTGATCACCTATTCCCTCGTTCCTCTGCTGAGCGTGTTTTCGGCTGCCCTCCACCCTCCGGGGACGATCCCAAAGGGGTACGAGTGATCCGAGCCCTCCAGTCGGGGATGGTGCAGGAGTGGGCTTTGATTGAGGAAGAGGGTGCGGTTCTGAGTGGGTGCCGTAGAGGAGCGAAGGTCCGTGTTGATCACCGGAGGCACATTGGTCACCCGCCACGCAGACGGACCGTATCGAGGAGTGGGGATGCCCACCGAGGGAGGGGCTCACGTGTCAGACAACTGCCATGCGTATGTCTTCCTACCATTGGTAGGATAAGAGGTATGAAGATCAGTGTCAGTCTCTCCAGAGACGATCTCGAGTTTCTCGACACCTATGCGCGTGCTCATCAGGCGTCCCGGTCGGCTGCCGTACGGCGGGCGGTAAGACTTCTCCGCCTGTCCGAGTTGTCATCGGACTACGCGGCGGCGTTTGATGAGTGGGCCGATCATGGCCACGAGGAGGCGTGGGATGCCACCGTGGCCGACGGGGTCCGATAGCTGATGCGTCGCGGAGAGATCCGCGTCGTGAACCTCGGCAACGTCGTCGGGGTCGAGGCAGCTCGGGTCCGGCCGGCTGTGATAGTCAGCAACGACGGCGCCAACACGACAGCGGCACGGCTTGGACGTGGGGTTGTCACAGTCGTTCCCGTCACGTCGAACACCAAACGGGTCTACCCGTTCCAGGTACTGTTGGAGGCCGCCGAAACAGGATTGGACCGCGATTGCAAGGCACGAGCCGAACAAGTGAGATCGGTAGCGGTTGAGAGGGTCGGCAACCTGATCGGTCACATGCCTCTTCATCTCATGGGCCGACTCGACGACGCTCTCCGGCTCCACCTGGCCATCTGAAGGCGGGTGCCGTGCCACGTCATTACATAACCCGCGGGGAGAGTCCCAGTCCCGTGGAGGTTCGAGCGGATCCGCTGCAACTCCGGCTGGATCTTCATCACTGGCCCCTGTCTGGTTTGTTGTAGGGATGACGGAAACAGCAAGGAACGGTAGGTAGAGGTGTCAGGACCGACTTCGACAGGTATATGCCTGTTGTGTGAACAGAGATATTCCCGGGCGGGGATGGGTCGACACCTTCGGGCATGCCGCAAGAAGGCTCTTGCCCGGGAGAGGGGAGGGGCCAACCCAGGGCAGCGAACCGGGGGGAGCTTGCACATCGCGGTGCAGGATCGCCACGACCCTCGCTTCTGGATGCATCTGGAGGTGCCGCGGGAACTCGAACTGAGAATCCTCGACGGATTTCTCCGAATACTGTGGTTGGAGTGTTGCGGGCATCTGAGCGCTTTCTACATATCGGGACAGATGTACCAGGTAGCTGACAAGGATTGGTTCAATGACTTCGGCGGTCCTCCCTCTGAGGACATGAGTTTTGCCGCCGGTCAGTTACTCAGCCAGGGGCAAAGGTTCACCTATGACTACGATTTCGGCACCACCACGGAACTGGCTTTGCGTGTGATAGGCGAGCTTTCGCCCCGACTCCGAGACGACATCCAACTACTGGCGATCAATGACCTTCCCCGATTCACCTGCCGGGAATGCCGGGACGCCCAGGCTGATGTGATATGCGCCGAATGCGGTTTCCATGACTCCGGAGACGAAGACCCCGCCTACCTCTGTGAAGACTGCAAGGTCGAGCACCGTTGTGACGACACGATGTACCTGCCGGTAGTCAACTCTCCACGGATGGGAATGTGCGGCTACGTGGGGTAGAGGGACGTCAATCGAGAAGGCCTGGTGGTACCCTCGCGCTCCACTCCTCATCGGTACCGAACATCTTGGTGGAGGATGTCTTCGACCCGGTCCGCGCCCGGAGGGCCCCCGGAAACCGCGATGTGGCACTGCAGATACTCCGGGTCTGGAATGACTCGTTCCAGTCGACGCCGGTCCAGGGAGAATCTCAAGGTCCTCGACACCTAAACGCGTGCTCACCTGACATCCCGGGCGGTTGCTAGATGGCGGGGGGTCAGGCTTCTTCGGCTGGTCGAGTTGTCATCGGACCATGGGGCGGCATTTAGGATGTGGCGCCGCTGGAGGGCTGATCCTTGCACTCGACGGCCAATGTCCTACGCCTCGAGAACAGGGGATGATCAAGGTCGATAGCTGGAATCTGTACGAAAATGATGACGGTGCACGGGTTAGCGAAGGGCGATTTCCAATGGCTAAGCAGGTGTTTTGGGTTCCCGACCAGGATGCGTTCCAACGTGGTGTCATCAACCCCGGCGTGACGTAGGGCGGGCACGATGGTGCGGAGAATGTGTGCGTATCCGCAGCCTCCGTACCGTACGAGTTGGGTCTTGTAGCAGGTGTCCTGGGAGATCAGTATCTGGTCTCCGTACCCGAGAGCCAGCAGTTGGAGCAGGTGTTCGTGACGCTGGGAGTCGTGGGAAATGCCGGCAGCCAGGGGACGTATTGGGGACGCCGACATCTTGGCGGCAGTCTCCGCCGACCCGGAGAGTCGACGCTCGGCGGCCGCCTACATCGCCAACCGTCGGAGGTCACAAGCCTCGGAGTGACACGGCCTGATCCAAACCGGTACCGGGCCCAGCCCGGGTGGACCATGAGCCGACTCCCAACAGAATCCGGTGATCGGCGCCACAGCTGGCGCGTAATGGCAAAACTCCGAAGCCGGGCAGGTCGCTGCCCGATCCTCTTTGTCGAACAGCCGCATCTTCCAGCATCGGACCACGGCGTCAGCTTGCTGTACGGCATCGTCGCCGCCATCAGCCGTGGTGACGGTGATCGAAGGCGAGATCAATGCTCTGGGAATCCAACCCTTTCTAGAATGTGGTACGAGGTTCCAGAAAGCACTCTCCTTCAAATAGACCATGACCAAGTTGCTCGGATTCCTCCTATTGCTGTGCTTTCTCACAGCGGCATGCGGTCCCTCGGCCACTAACACCACGGCCTTGGCGCCGGTGGTTGATCGGCTGCCTGCCGACCCCCTCGCTCCCACGCCGGGTTGGGTGGCCGGAGTTAACGCTGCCGGGTGGGATTTTCATCGCTACCTGGCGGGTAACGCGGTCTCCAGTCCGGTGAGTCTCGGCTTGGCCTTCAGTCTCGGCCGTGCCTGCGCATCCGGAGATACCGGGGCGGTGCTTGATGAGATCTTCGCGTTCCCCGAGGACGGTCTTCATTCTGCGGCCAATGCGGTTGATCTGATGCTGGCGGAGGCCTCGGTGGAACCCACCACCCTGGAGGTGGCCAACCGTCTCTTTCCCGACGACGAGTTCTCTCCACTGCCCGACTTCTTGGAGACCGCCGGTTCCCATTATGGAGCGGCGATCCAGCCGATCGACCTCGATGATGGCGCTAGGGCGGCCGAAACCATCAACGGATGGATATCGGATGCGACTCGGGAACTCATTCCCACCATCGTCAACGAGCAGGTCGTCCAGAGCCAGGAACTGGTCCTGGTGAACACGGTGTACCTGAAGGCCGACTGGATCGAGCCGTTCCTTCCCGAGTTAACAGCCGACGGGCCATTCACCACCGGTGACCGCGGTGTGGTGACAGTGCCGTTCATGCGCGACCGCGAACCGGTGCATCGGCGCTTCGTCAAACTCGACGGCGCCGATGCGGTCGAGCTTCCCTACCAGGGCGGCCGGTTGGCGATGTGGTTGATCGTGCCCCACGATCCCGCCGGATTGGCTGCGATCGAGGAGTCGCTCAACTCACAGGATCTGACTGGCCTGGGGATCAGTGCCCAACAGGGCTATGTCGATCTCACCATGCCCAAATGGGAACAGACCTTGCCGCCCACCGACCTGTTCGATTGGCTCTGCCCTCTTGGGTTCTGCGCCGGAGCGCCTTTCGACGGCATCGCCCCGGGCATCTTCATCACCGCCGCCCTCCACGGCGCCAAGGTGATCGTCGACGAGAAAGGCACCGAAGCGGCGGCAGCCACCGCCATGGCTTTCAACGAGTCAGCAGGCCCACAAGCCGACCTCACCGTTGTCGCCGACCGACCCTTCCTCTGGGCCATCGTCCACCCCGAATCCGGCTCCCTGCTTTTCATAGGACGCTTAGTCGATCCGTCAGCCTAGCCGATCCCGCTCCGACGACTCCGATGATGTTGGCAAGGTGGCTTGGGGTACTGTTGCTTTGGCGGTATTTGAAGGTGCCCCGCGTCGACGGTCCGCCAAACCTCGGGCAGGTCAGGCGGAATACGCCGTAGTCTTTGGCTGGCATTGGATGACATGACCCGGGGAGGCACCCCTGCCAATGGACATCGTAAGACATGGGATCCGCAGGTAGCCACATGGGATCGGTGAAACTAACACGAGACGAGATTAAACGGCTTGTTTACAATTGGATCGGCGTTGACGGCGGGTACCTCGGATCCTTCACCTACGCCAGCCACGACCGCTTTTGGCTGGAGGTGTGCGACATTTCCGTCGACACGGGTTGGTTCAATGGCACGACCCGGCAGTGTTTCGAGAAAACGCTGTTCGAGGCAGAACCCAGGGACCAAGCAGCTGCTCTCCGGGCAATTCTGGATGAATACCCACCAAACCAGGAGCCCCACTCTGATCGCCCCAGGTTCCGTTCCCCAGAACTGCATAGGGAGGTACTTGGGTGGATCTCCCGGCTTGAGACCGGCCAGGTTGCGGTGGAAGTGGGCCTGGAGAGTCCGCCCGAGGTTGTACGTCGTGCCCTCGATGACGCGGACACGCTTGTTCGCACATCGGGTCCCCAGAGCGCGGTTGATCGACTTCACACTGCGATGCATGGCTATCTGTATTCGCTGAGCCAGGAGATCGGGGCCCAGTTTGACGGACATCCCAAGATGAACCAATTGTTCAAAGAGATCCGAAGATCTCACCCAGCGCTGGCTGACGTTGGTGCCCGAGGGGAGGATGTCAAGCGGATTCTCGGATCCCTAGCAACAATCCTCGACGCGCTGAACCCTATCCGAAACAACGCGTCAGTCGCTCACCCCAATGATCGCCTGATTGGAGAGCCGGAGGCCCGCCTTGTGATCAATGTCGTCCGGACCCTCCTGAACTATCTTGAGGACAAACGGGGCCGCCCCTCGGTGCAGTACACCTAGAGTGTGGCCTCAAGCCAGGGGGGAAGAGTTGGTGACTTGTCATCACGTATTGATTCAAAGTACCTTGGCTCTTCCGCTACTAACTCTCCGACTGCGTCAAACAGACTCAAAGCACCCCTTTGTTCCCTCCGCTTCCGATCCCGGCGTGATATGACTTCAGCTCTGTATTCCGCTGACTGCTCAAGAGCTTGCCCATATACATGAGACATTATTCGGACGCCCGCATCTGAATCACTGGCAAACACCATGGTGTATACCGGTGCGCCACTGACATTGCCCATCTCGATTGTCAGTGTTCTCTGATATCCCAGGCTTCTTTGAAGCCGACAACGAAACAGGTCCACGTACAGGTCGCGGGCCTCCGGAGGTGTCAGCGCTCCATTGACCCTTCTGTCATATATCAAGCGCCAGCCCGATGTCCCAAAGAGGGAGGTAGCTGAGGCTGATGTGTCTTCGGTAAGCCCTTTCGACGCATCAAAACCAGCGAGTCGGGCAATTGTAGTGTGCGGGACGAGGATCCACATTTCGGCCTTGGTCTTGGCTCTTCCGCTCTTGAATCTCGCTATGGAAC
>CAZEZF010000097.1:0-13868 GCA_964516495.1 uncultured Acidimicrobiia bacterium
TTGACGTGGCCTTTTTGAGTTCGGTGTGTCTGGGGCATGAAGAATCAGGGCTAGCTGCCAAGGTAAATCACCTACATGTGATTTATTGTCCGCCGCCGCCGGTATGATCAGGGGATGGTTCAGTTGATGGAAGAAGCAACGCGTCGGTCCGATCCCACGGACTCTGTCTTGTTCGCTGATCTCAACCCGAGGCAGCAGGAGGCGGTAGCCACTACCGAGGGTCCGGTGCTGGTCGTGGCGGGAGCGGGCTCGGGTAAGACCCGGGTCCTCACCTACCGGGTCGCCCATCTGATCCTAGATCGGGATGTCGCCCCATGGGAGGTGCTGGCCATCACCTTCACCAACAAGGCGGCGGGGGAGATGAAGGAGAGGGTGGCTCACCTGGTCGGGAGAGCATCCCGCAATATGTGGGTATCCACGTTTCATTCGGCTTGCGTCCGGATCCTGCGCCGGGAAGCGCCTCGGCTCGGCTACCGATCCCGGTTTACGATCTACGATTCCCAGGACACTCGTCGGGCCATAACCCGCGCCGTCAAGGACCTGAACCTCGACACCAGGAGGTTCGAGCCCCGGGTGATTCGGGCGTCCATCTCGAAAGCGAAGAACGAGTTGATCGACTTCGAGACCTTCCGGGAGCAGAGCGACGATTACCGCCATCGCATCGTTGCCGATGTTTACCGCCTCTACCAGCAGCGCTTGCTGGAGGAATCAGCGATGGATTTCGACGACCTGCTGATGGTCACGACCACCCTCCTGGATGCCTTTCCCGATGTGCTGGCTCATTACCAGGACCGTTTCCGATACGTGCATGTGGATGAGTTCCAGGACACCAACCGGGCTCAGTACGTGCTGACAAGCCGGTTGTCGGGCGGGCATCGGAATATCTGTGCGGTAGGAGACGCGGACCAGTCGATCTATGCCTTCCGAGGGGCCGATATACGTAATATTGTCGAATTCGAACGAGACTATCCCGACGCGAAGGTAGTGGTGCTCGACCAGAACTACCGGTCGACCCGGACCATCCTGGAGGCGGCCAACTCGGTCATCTCCCACAACGGAAGTCGTCGCCTCAAACGGTTGTGGAGTGAACTCGGTGACGGGACGCCGATCACCAGTTACGCAGGCCAGGACGATCGTGACGAGGCCGGATTCGTGGCCGACCGGGTAATCAAGTTGGAGGCTGAGGGCATCGACCTTTCCGATATGGCCGTCTTCTATCGCATGAATGCCCAGAGTCGGGTGCTGGAGGAGGTCCTGGGCAGATACGGAGTGCCCAATAAGGTGATAGGTACCGTCCGGTTCTACGAACGCCGCGAGGTCAAAGACGTTCTCGCCTATCTGCGTTTGATCTGTAACCCTGACGACGGTATATCGGCGAGGCGGATCATCAACCGTCCCCGGCGAGGCATCGGCGGGGTGACCGTCGGGCATGTGGACCGTTTCGCGGAGGCGGAAGGTATTTCGTTCCTCGCCGCTCTGCGCCGTCTGGATGAGATCCATGCGCTCACTTCACGTTCGGCGAAGGCGTTGCGAGGCTTTCTGACATTGTTGAGCGGCGTCACGGATCGGGCCCGGCAAGAGGGTCCCGTCGGCGCCGTTCGGGCGGTCCTGGAAGAGGTCGGTTATCTGGGTTGGGTGGAAGGAGACGGTTCGTTCGAAGCCCAGGGGAGGGTTGAAAACCTTCGGGAGTTACTTTCGGGCGCCGAGGAGTTCGAGCAGATCTCCATAGGGGAGGAATTCGACGGTAGGGGCTGGGAGGAGTTGGACGGGATCGGCCGTCTTGAGGTCTACCTGGAGTCCGTCAGCCTGGTGGGGGATATAGATGATCTGGAGGAGGGCAGCGGGGCCGTCACCTTGATGACCATGCACAACGCCAAGGGCCTCGAGTTTCCGGTGGTCTTCATCACCGGTATGGAGGACGGGGTCTTCCCTCACCAGCGCGCCTTGACCGATCCCGGCCAACTCGAGGAGGAACGCCGCCTGTGCTATGTGGGTCTGACCAGAGCCCGGCGACGCCTACACCTGTCTTACGCCAAGTCCCGGATGCTCTACGGGCAGTCGTCCTACAACACTCCCTCCCGTTTCCTGCGTGAGATACCCACCCGACTTGTCGATCACGTCAAGTTCCGGCGACGCGACGGCAGGCGGGAGTCCGCCGACAGGCCGGTATCCGTTATAGATGACGACAGCATTGCGGTGGGGGACAGGGTGCGTCATGATAAGTGGGGTTTGGGACGGGTAACGTCGATGTCCGGTACCGGGGAACGGGCCGAGGCGAGTATTCTCTTCGAGTCGGCGGGTCCCAAGAGGCTGCTGCTGTGTTGGGCCCCTCTCAAGAAGGTTTGAACCGACCGCAGGTATTGACGGTAATGCCGCGCACCAGCCGGTACCGGCGCCGAGTCGGAGGGGCCGCCAGATGTCAAGGCCGATGAGGGCGGCTTGAACCGATTGCCGGAACCATGGTCCGGTGCGATGATCAGGGGAGGAACCCGCTTCGCTTGGGGCTGTTATCTTGCCGGCTACGGCTAACCGAGGGAAGAGAGAGATGACTGATATGGAGGACGTTAAATGTCCATGACCGTAAGCTCTAAGCTCCACCGCCTAGCCGCCCTGGGCCAATCGGTATGGCTCGACTCGCTCTCGCGGGAGATGCTCGACTCGGGTGAACTTGCCGCTTATCTCGAAAGGTCTGTAACGGGTGTGACTTCGAATCCCACCATTTTCGCCAAAGCGGTGAGGTCGGGTAACGCCTACGACGCCCAGGTCGGGGAGATGGTTACCCGGGGCGCCCATATCGACGAAATATACACCGCGGTGGTTACCAGCGATATCAAACGGGCCTGTGACGTTCTGGGGCCGGTTCATCAAAGCACCGGCGGATTGGACGGGTTCGTTTCGGTGGAGGTGTCGCCGGAGTTGGCTCACGACCCGGCTTCAACCGTAGCTGAGGCGCGGGATTGGGTTAAGAGAGTGAATCGTCCCAATCTGTTGATCAAGGTACCCGCCACCGTGGAGGGGATCGACGCCATCGAGGATCTAACCGCGGAAGGTGTTTCGGTCAACGTCACGCTGATATTCTCCGTCGAACGTTATCAGTCGGTTATGGACGCGTATCTAGGTGGTCTGGAGCGGTTCGAGAAGTCCGGGGGAGACTTGGGGGCGGTCAACTCGGTGGCTTCGTTCTTCGTTTCCCGATTCGATACGGAGGTAGACGCTCGTCTTGAAGATGTCGGTTCACGCGCCGCTCTCGCCCTCCGGGGCCGGACGGCGGTGGCCAACGCGCGGGTTGCCTACCTCGAGTTCCTACGGACCTTCTCCGGCGAACGCTGGTATCGGCTACGTCGGGCAGGCGCCAACGTGCAGAGACCGCTGTGGGCTTCGACATCCACGAAGAACCCCACATACTCCGACACTCTTTACATCGACACGCTGGTAGCGCCGCAAACCGTCAATACGTTGCCGGAGTCGGCGTTGTCGGCCTATGAGGAGGGCGGTCCCGAAACCCAATCGGTGCTCGGTGTCAACGATCTGAACGATGCGGTCATGGTTCTTGAAGAGGTTGCTTCGGTGGCCGCCGAACTCGAGCGGCAGGGTGTGGCGGGCTTCGTGTCGTCGGTCCGCCAGATGATCGGGGACATCGAGAGTAAACGGGACGCAATCTATGCGTCCGGTTCCGCAGAGCCGGATAAGAACTGAGGTGCCTAGGCGGATTCTGATCGCCAAACCGGGACTCGACGGTCACGACCGTGGAGCGAAGGTGGTGGCCAGGGCGCTTCGGGATGCGGGGAATGAAGTGATCTACACCGGCCTGCATCAGACCCCCGACCAGATTGTCGAGACGGCCATTCAGGAGGATGTGGACGCTATCGGGCTGTCGGCATTGTCGGGCGCCCATATGACCCTGTTTCCGGCGGTGATTAAACGCCTTGAGGAGCGGGGCGCCGACGACATCGTGGTGTTCGGAGGGGGGATCGTTCCGGAATCGGATGCCCGACTCCTTGCAGATCAGGGCGTCGAAGCGATTTTTGTCCCCGGAACATCGCTCACCGAGATAACCCGGTGGGTTGAAACCAACGTACAAAGCCGCTAACCCTCGTCAGCCCTGTT
Source organism: uncultured Acidimicrobiia bacterium (assembly GCA_964516495.1). Taxonomy (GTDB): domain Bacteria; phylum Actinomycetota; class Acidimicrobiia; order Spongiisociales; family Spongiisociaceae; genus JAPPFW01. Next base: position 4,108 of record CAZEZF010000097.1, read on the forward strand.
CCGGCCGCGTTCAAAGCGTGTCCGATGCCGTCACATCGTTGAGGATGAGCCTTCGTTCATAGATATGAACCGGCATGAGCGACGCCTGTCCTGGCAGTCGTTCCTCAGCCGGTGTCCTGATTCGTGGATTCGCCCGGCGCCGGCTGTGGTGGCCGCCGGGCTTCTGCCCCTGAGACACGAGACCGCGAAAAACAACCCTCCGGTCTGGTTGTCTCCCCCAAGTGGGTCCCACCCCCAACCGCCGCCTCCTCGGCATCGAAACGCGTCCCGCCATACCCCGAACCCGGGGTTGGTACGTTCAACATGATCCCCGCCCGGCCCGTCCGGTACCCGAGACGGGCCGCTTGGCGCTTTTACGGTTACCTATCAGTGTGCAACACGGCAGGGACAAAAATCGGGTCCCCGACCACGACTTACCGGCCTCCAGACAAAAAGAAGCTAAGACTTGGGACACCAAGAGAGCGCTCCATAAAGGTCGCGTTGGCCGCGCAGTCGCCGACAACGTCCTAGTGAGACATCTAAGGGGCAGGCCCATCCCGTCCTTTTTTGGCAGCCTCCCGAGTGACACTCCCGGACCACCGGTAAGAGAGGCAGAATGGCCTAGTCTGGCTATCTTGTTATTGGATGGCTAGAGTAGATTAAGATATAGTAGGTGTTGTTGTTACTATCCTTTACAAAGAAAGTAACAGGCGGGTCGGCTTGGACACGTGGTCCGGATAGCCGCTATCGTTTAAGTTACAGCTTTGTAACTAGGGAGGAGTCCGGGTCCGGGCGTCTTATCGAGTCGGAGCGGCGCCGGACCGGAGTTCCCTGAAAGAGGGGCAAGTGAGTCGACCGAAGAACAAGCGGCGGAAACGATCCAAACGTCGTCGCCCGAGCCGGCGTCAACCCACCCGTCCGGCCAACCGGAATCGTTCACGGCGTCAAAGGATCGACGAGGCAACAACGTGTTCGTGTTGCAGCCCCCGCCACACCGGCGCCCGACTCCCGGGTTTGGAGACTGTCGGGTCTCTTCCGGCCCCACCCACCCTCACCGACGCCACCTGGATACCTCCGGATGGGAGAACCGTAGTGGCCGGTCGGACTATCAATGGGGGGATGATCTATGTCGGCTCGGGTATCCCGGCGGCCAACGGATTCCCGACCGAGCCCAGCCTTATAGATCCCCACCTTCCGGTCCAGCGACGGTACGCCGATTGGGAGGGTGAGACAGTGACCGGATGGGCTTCGTATCCGGAGCTCCACCCGCGGGCCCGGGCCGCGTACCTCGGATGGCTGGCCGGGGGGCGAAAAGACGAGAACGCCTCCACTGAATATGTGATGCTCTTCTTCTACGGGCTGGAGCGGCGCCTACTCCTGGATATCGGCGCCGACGCGGAACATCCCGACTTCGAGCCGATCATCGTCGAGATCGTTCGCCTGCTCGATACCTACGGATACGACTACCGGTTTTCGATGTATGCACTGGCGTTGTTCGAGTTCCTCGAAAAGCTCATCGGGATGCGAGAGGATGCGGGGCCCCTCCCATGGCTACCGGACGAGCGCCGCTCGGAAACACCGATCGCGGTGCAGGTCGGGATCGGAAAGCATCTGGCGGAGGATTCGAAGATACCCGCCGATTGGGGCCTCAGCTACCTTTTCCACCATCCGGAGGTCGACTTACCCGCCGCCGCGTACCGATGCCCGGAGTACTTCGAGGAGTTGTTCGCGATTCGCTACCGGCAGAGGTTTCCCGGCGGCATGAAGATCCGCCGTCCGGCGGGCAAGATCGATATGAGCTACTCCCCGGCGTCGCCCGGATTCAGCGATTTCTACGGCAAAGGGCCCAGGGGATCCATCCCGTCGCTTGCTGCCGGTCTCGTCTACGGCCCTCACAGAAAGACCGTGCGGGTGGATACGCCCGACCTCCCCGACATCGTGTGGACCGAAAGATGGGTCCACAAACCGATCGACAAACTGCGCTCCGTGTCCAGGCAGTGCGCCGGCGAACTCGGCCCCTACAGCCGGTATGTCGGCAGGTATCCCGACCGGGCGCACAGCGTCGCGGGCTTGTCCATGTTGCCCGATGTATTGGTCGACTTCCATAGGAATCCCGTCTTCGACGATCTCCGCGCCCGGAGCGCCGCAGTCAAAGCAGCTCGACAAACCACGGTGATGACGCTCACGGAAATGCTGGAGGATGTGAACCTTTCACCCGGTCACACCGGCAAGCTCACCAAGAGGGAGGCGGCGTCGTTGACCAGGTTGCTGACCAGGTTCGGGGTGGGTATGGAACCCGATGTAAGGTTCGGCGGGCCGATCCCCAGACCGGGCGGCGCCATCGCATTGTTCGCGTTGGAGAACGGTCGACCGGATTCGCCGTCGGACGGCTACACGGCGGCGCTGACCCACCTCCATCTGGCGGCGGTGGTGGCCGGAGCAAATGAGAGCGAAGACCTTGACCAGCGGAGCTTCGCGCTGGATACCATCTGCGGTATCCATGACCTCGATGGCGCCGAGCGGCGTCGGGTGGAGGCGCACTTCGATCTCCGGGTCCGCGGGGGTCTCGGTCTGTACGGGTTGAAGCGCAAGGTCGATGCGATACCGGTGGAAGAACGCGCCGCAGTGGGAGATTTCCTGATCGCGCTCGCCACGGTGAGCGGCGCGGCGAGCCGTCCGGAGATCACCGCTCTCGAGAAGCTGTTCGGCTACCTCGGTTTGGGGAAAGAGGCCATGTACCGGCGCCTGCACCGTCGTGACATGGCTGACCCGGGACCGGTGACGGTGCGGAACGGGCGCTCGATTAAGAGTTGGGAGCTTCCCGCCCATGTCGTTCGCGAGAAACAGCCTCCTACCGTGACGTTGGACGCCGAGAAGGTGCAGGATCGGATCGCGGAAACGGCCAGGGTGTCTGACCTGCTGGCCGACATCTTCGTCGACGAGGGGCCGGATGAGGCGGTTACGCCTTCCACCGAGGCGCAAACGGAGTCGAAGGTGGAGGGTCTGGACGGACCGCATTGGCGCTTGCTGGATGTCTTGGCTTCGGCGGAGGAATGGGAACGCCGGGCGGTCGAGGAGTTGGCCGCTTCGCTGGGGCTGCCGCTCCTTGAGGGCGCGTTCGACATGATCAACGAGGTTGCCATGGACGTTTGCGGCGAGCCTGTTATCGAAGGGACCGACCCTGTGGTACTCAATTCATACGCTGTGAAGGAGTTGTGTTGACGTTCTCCACCCATCCGGCGGCCCGTATCCGTCCCCGAGACCGGGCCGCGATCATCCAGTCGTTACGGGCGGGGGTCGTACCGCGCGTCGGTCAGCGGCACATCCAGGTGGGACGGGTCGCCGAGGTAACCGCACTGGTCGAGGATATCGACCGGGTTGCCGATGGCGGCTCGGCGTTCCGGCTGGTTATCGGCGAATACGGGGCCGGTAAGTCTTTCTTCCTGAACCTGGTGCGGTCGATCGCTCTCGAACGCAAGCTCGTTGCGGTCCACGCCGACCTATCGCCTGAGCGCCGCTTGCAGGCTACCCGGGGCCAGGCGCGCGGGCTGTACGCCGAGATGATGCGCAACCTATCGACCCGGGCGAAGCCGGACGGGGGCGCCATGTCTTCGGTGGTGGAGAGGTTTATAACGACCGCGCTGGCGGTAGCCCGCTCCGAGGGGAGCAGTCCGGATACGGTGATCCGCCGACGCCTCGCCGACCTCCAGGAGATGGTCGGCGGTTACGACTTTGCCGAGATCATCGCCACATACTGGCGGGCCTACGACACGGGAAATGATCGGCTGCGCTCCGATGTGGTGCGCTGGTTGCGGGCGGAGTTCGGTACCAAGACCGAGTCACGGCAAGCCCTCGGGGTGCGCACCATCATCGATGACCGGACTTTCTACGACCATCTGAAGTTGTTCGCCCGTTTCGTCCGTCTGGCCGGGTTTTCCGGTTTGTTGGTCTGTCTGGACGAGATGGTCAACCTTTACAAGATGTCGCATACCCGGGCGCGTAACTCCAACTACGAGCAGGTGCTACGCATCCTGAACGACTGCTTGCAGGGTTCGGCCGCCGGGCTGGGGTTCGTTTTCGGCGGTACGCCGGACATGCTGATGGACACTCGGCGCGGTCTGTACTCCTACCCGGCGTTGCAATCGCGGCTCGCCGAGAACACGTTTGCCGACCGGGGTCTGGTTGACCTCTCCGGGCCGGTGATGCGGCTGGCCAACCTGTCGCCGGAGGATATGTTCGTTCTCCTTACCAAGCTGCGGCATGTGTTTGCCGGCGGGAACCCCGACGAGTATCTCTTGCCGGATGAGGCATTGACCGCGTTCATGAACCACTGCGCATCCCGGGTCGGCGACGCCTATTTCCGGACGCCGCGCACCACCGTGAAGGAGTTCGTGAACCTTCTAGCGGTGCTCGACCAGAACCCCGGAGTGCGTTGGTCCGATCTCATCGACCGGGTTGAGATCGAGACGGAAACCAATCCCGACCTGGTCCCGCTCGGGAGTGGCGGCGGGACCTCGCCATCCCGATCGAAGGCGGCGCCTGTTGATGACAACCTCGTCCACTTCCGCCTCTGAAGCCACCCGATCCTCAGCCTTCGCCCGTCTTCACCCACGTTTGCAACGGTGGGTTTACGACCAGGGCTGGCACTCGTTGCATGATGCGCAGGAGCGCGCCATCTCCCGGGTTCTGGCGGATGATCGCGATGTGATCATCTCGGCGGCGACCGCGGCGGGCAAGACCGAGGCCGCCTTCCTGCCGATCCTGTCGAATCTGGCGTTCGCCGCCGAAGCAGATGCGCGGGACACCGCCACCGGTGTGCAGGTGCTTTACATCTCTCCGTTGAAGGCGTTGATCAACGATCAGCTCCTTCGGTTGGAATCCCTTTGCGGCAGGGTGGACATCCCCGTACATCCCTGGCACGGTGACGTGGCGTCATCCAAGAAACAGAAGCTGCTCACCAAGCCTTCAGGCGTGTTGCTGATCACTCCGGAATCCGTGGAAGCAACCTTTGTCAACCGGGGGCCGATCGTGGCGCGCCTGCTGTCCGGGTTGCGATATGTGGTGGTCGATGAGCTCCACGCCTTCCTGGCCACCCAACGAGGCGCCCAGCTGCAATCCCTGATGCACCGCGTCGAGTTGGCGGTCCGCTCCAGGCCCGTTCGTATCGGGTTGTCGGCAACCCTGGGAGATACGAGAGGCGCCGCCGCCTTCCTGCGCCCGGATGACCCGGAACGGGTGTCGATAGTGGAGTCCCGCTCGGACGGGCGAGGGCTGATGCTCCAGCTACGCGGATACGAAAGGTCGCCGGAGGAACCGGCGTCAGGTACGGCCACCGAGTCGGAGAATGTGGCGGACGCCGGCGGGGCGGTCTACACCGAGATCGCCGACCACCTGTTCGGATGTCTCCGCGGCCGGGACAACCTGGTGTTCGCCAACTCTCGAAACGATGTGGAGATCTATGCCGATCAACTCGTCCACCGGAGCGCCGCGGAGAGGGTACCCAATGAGTTCCGACCGCACCACGGCAACCTGTCCAAGGAGATCAGGGAAGCCACCGAGCGTCAACTCAAGGACCCGACCCTGCCTGCCACCGCCATCTCCACCTCCACCCTGGAGTTGGGAATCGACATCGGTTCGGTGGCGAGCGTCGCTCAGGTCGGGCCGCCTCCATCGGTCTCTTCCCTCTGGCAGCGCCTGGGTAGGTCGGGAAGGCGGGACGACCCGGCCGTTCTGCGCCTCTACATAATCGAAGACTCCCTCGACGCAAGGTCTCGTCCCGCCGCGGCGCTGCGCTGCAACGTCGTGCTCGCCGTCGCCATGGTGCGGCTCATGCTCGACCGCTGGCTTGAATCACCCGAAGATCCGGGATTCAACTACTCGACGTTGGTCCAGCAGATACTGTCGGTCATCGCCCAGGTCGGCGGCGCCACCGCGTCCGACCTGTACGGCGCTCTGGGCGGGCCCGGCCCTTTCCGGCTGGTCGATCAGAAGCGTTTCATTCGGCTTCTGCGAGCGATGGCCTCCCATGATCTCCTAGTCCAGAACACCGAAGGGCTGCTGCTGCCCGGGCGGGTCGGTGAGAGGCGCTTGAACAACTACCACTTCTACACCGCCTTCCAAACGGCCCGTGAGTGGAGTGTCGTGACCGGAGGCAGAACCCTCGGCGCCATTCCCATCTACCAGCCCCTTCAGATCGGAAAACTGTTGATCCTGGCCGGCAAGCGCTGGAAGGTTACTGCGGTCGACCGGTCGGCGAGGCTTGTCGAGGTTGAACGAGCCGAAGGCGGAGCGCCTCACTTTCTGGGCGCCGACGCTCCGGCCGTTTCGGATCGGGTCCGCGCCGAGATGGTCTCGGTTTACCGTTCCACGGACACACCCGCTTGGCTCGACCGAAGGGCGCGGCGGCTGCTTTCCGAAGGCCGCGCCGCCTACCGTCGCCTCAGGCTGGATGAAACGACTGTGGTTGCCGATGATTCGGGAATACGGTTGTTTCCTTGGGTCGGTGACCGGGCGCTGGCAACCGCCGCGTTAGCCCTTGGCGACGAAGGTCTGGCGGCGAATGTGGAGGGTTCCGCTATTCACATAGAACGATCCGATCCCGGGGAAGTCGGCGCCGCCATCAACCGGTTGCTCGGTAAACCGCGGCCTCACCCGGCGGATCTAGCGGGCGCCTTCAAGAACCGCGAAGTGGACAAGTGGGATTGGGTTTTGGACGAACGTCTGTCCTGCGAGTCGGCCGGCGCTCGACTGCTCGACGTGGAAGGTGCTTGGAAGATGCTATGGCGGGTCACGGCGGACCTTCGTGGTTCCTGAACCCCCGCCGGCGCTCGATTCCTGGATTCGCTGATAATCAACCCTGGTCGCTGTCCGGGCTAATCGTCCCCGGGGGACCTGAGAACGCGAAAAACAACCCTCCGGTTCGATGGACTCCCCAAAGCGGGTCCCACCCCCAACCGCCGCCTCCTCGGCGTCGAAACGCGTCCCGCCATACCCCGAATCCAGGGTCGGTAGGTTTATCATGACGCCGCCCGTCCGGTACCCGAGACAGGCTGCGTGGCGTTTTACGGTTACCTACCAGTATGCGACACGGCAGGGACAGAAACGGCGCCCCGCCACGACACCGGCCCACAACGACAAAAGAAACAAAGATCAGGACACCAGCCGGATGTCGGTTAACCTTCGTAGGCCGAAACTCCGGCCCGGTTCTGTGCCCACCCCAAGACCCGGTGTGGTCGCTCGGTACAGTGGAAATCCAGAAGGGCCGCCGCCTCGCATATCCGGCGCGCACCCCATCTGCGCCGGATCCGCCGACCCGGATTACGAAATCGGGTCCCGTCGGTGGTTCTGTTCGGTTCGGATAGAATCACCCGCATGGATCTTCTTGAACATGAAGGAAAGCAGTTCTTCGCGCGGTTCGGGGTTCCGGTATCCGCCGGTCTAGTGGCGAATCGGAGTTCGGATGCGGTGACGAAGGCCGAACGGATCGGGTTCCCTGTCGTGGTCAAAGCACAGGTGCACATCGGGGGCCGGGGCAAAGCGGGCGGTATCAGGTTGGCCAAGAACGCCGACGAAACGGCGGCCGCCGCCGATGCGATCCTCGGGATGGAGATAGGGGGCCACACCGTCAGGCTCGTCCTGGTCGAAGAGGCCGCCCGGATCGCGGCTGAATACTACGTGAGTTTTACCCTCGACCGTTCAGCCGGCCGATACCTCGGGATACTCTCGGCGCGCGGTGGAGTGGACATAGAAGCCGTGGCGGAAACCGATCCTGACGCCATCGCCAAGATATGGATCGATCCCGTGGAAGGTTTCGGCAAGTCCGCAGCCGCCGGTTGGATAGAGGCCGCCCGGCTGGATGGGCGGGCGACCGACCGATTGATGGTCGTGCTCACCAGGCTCTATCAAGCCTTTGTGGAAGGTGATGCGGATTTGGTGGAGGTCAACCCCTTGATTCTCACCACAGAGGGCGCGGTGTTGGCGCTCGACGCCAAGGTGACCCTGGACGGTAACTCCCGTTTCCGGCATCCGGACTATGAAGCCTATGACAAGACCCAGCCGAGGGATGATCGTGAGACGGCGGCCCACGCCAGGGGGCTCCAATACGTCGGTCTCGACGGCGAGGTGGGAGTAATCGCCAACGGCGCCGGTCTGGCCATGAGCACCGTTGATGTGGTGGCTCAGGCAGGTGGTTCGGCCGCCAATTTCCTGGACATAGGTGGGGGCGCCGATGTGGATACCATGGCGGGCGCCTTGGAGGTGATCAACAATGACCCGTCGGTGCGGTCCATCTTCATCAACATATTCGGTGGTATCGTCAAGGGGGAGGTGGTTGCCAGGGGCATTCTCGACGCTCTGGCCAGGGTGGAGATGCGGTCACCGATAGTCCTGCGCCTCGACGGCACGAACGCGGTAGAGGGGCGGGCCATGATCGAACCGTTCCTGTCGAACATGCTTATGACGGCGGACTCGATGTCCGCGGGCGCCGTTCGGGCGGTGGAGCTGGCGAGGAGTTCCCGATGAGCATCTGGGTGGACCAACACAGCCGGGTTGTCTATCAGGGTTTGACCGGACGGCAGGGTCGATTCTACGGACTCCGCAACCGCGACTACGGAACCAACGTCGTGGCCGGCACCAACCCGTCCAAAGCAGGTAGCGAAGTTGAGGGCATTCCCGTTTTCGCTACCGTAGCCGACGCGGTAGCGGCGACCGGCGCCGATGTGTCCTGCCTGTTCATTCCCGCGCCATACGTCAAGGATGCGGTGATCGAGGCGGCGGAAGGCGGTGTGAGGTTGGTGGTGGTGATCACCGAGGGGGCGCCGGCCAAGGATGAGGCGTGGATTTGCAGCAAACTACGACGTGACTATCCGGCGGTTCGGATGATCGGACCCAACTGTCCGGGGATCATCAGCCCGGGGAAAGCCAACATCGGCATTACCGCCGGGCATATCGCTCTGTCCGGTGGTCCCGTGGGGATCGTGAGCCGTTCCGGCACCCTCACCTACCAGGCTCTCTATGAATTGAAACTCAACGGTATCGGAGTCACCACCTGTGTGGGGATCGGCGGCGATCCGGTACCGGGAACGTCGTTCACCGACTGCCTGGCGGCCTTCGAGGACGATCCGGAGACCCGGGCGGTAATGATGATCGGTGAGATCGGCGGTTCGGCCGAGGAGGAGGCCGCCGAGTTCATCTCCCGGAGGATGAGCAAGCCGGTGGTTGCCTATGTAGCCGGTATCACGGCGCCTCCGGGAAAGAAGATGGGCCACGCCGGGGCTATCGTCTCCGGCGGCAAAGGAACTGCGGCTGCCAAGATCGAAGCTCTGGGCGCGGCGGGAGTTAGGGTAGGGAAGAGCCCCACCGAGGCCGGCGCCCTTATGGTGGAGGTAGTGCGAGGTCTCTGACATGGTGATCCTGAGACCCGGCGGAGTAGCCGGGCTTTGATGTGAGTAGGAAGGCCCTCCTGTCGGTCCATGACAAGACGGGCATAGAGGAGTTTGCAGCCGGATTGTCCGGCTTGGGCTGGGATCTGATCAGCAGCGGCGGCACCGCCGCGGTTCTCAAAGGGTCCGGGGTGAAGGTCACCGAGGTCTCCGATCACACCGGCAGTCCGGCCATGCTGGGGCATCGGGTGGTCACCTTACATCCGAAGATACACGGTGGCATCCTGGCTGATCGCAATGATCGCGGCCATGGGATGGAGATGGCGAGATACGGGATAGAACCGATCGATCTGGTGGCGGTGAACCTATATCCGTTCGCTTCGAAACCCGGCTTGGACATGA
>CAZEZF010000098.1:0-13771 GCA_964516495.1 uncultured Acidimicrobiia bacterium
ACCGGCAAGACTCCTGAACACGATAGGCTCGGTGGGTGATCAACTACGGATACTCGGGGCTGCCTCGCGGCGAGATGACCGACGGGCAGTTTCTGGACGGCCTGGTCGAGCAGAACTATCAAGCCTTCGAGTTGGCCTTCACCAAGGGTTTCCCATGGAAGGAGAAACGCTGCGCAGCCTTCGGACGCAAGGCGGCTGATCGAGGTATCCGACTTTCGGTCCACGCCCCCTACTTCGCGGTGCTCACGGTTGCCGACGAGGATCGGGCCAAGCGATGCCGGGGAGCGCTGGAACACACCCTCAAACTGGGCGCCGAGTTGGGCGCCCGCACCGTCGTCGCCCATCTCGGTCCTCGAAGGGGAGCCGAACCGGAGACGCTGATCGACCGTATACGGAAACATCTGGACTGGATCGGCGCCAAGTTGGACGGCCTGGGTGTCCCGCTCGGGTTGGAAACCACCGGACGAATCTCCCATATGGGAAGCCTCGGCGATATCGCCATGCTGTCAGCGGAGTTCGCCTTCGTGCGGCCCGTCGTCGACTGGGCTCACATCCACGCCATCAGCCGGGGCGGCCTACAGTCCGAGGAAGACTTCGCCGCCGTGCTCCGATTCCTGAAGGATAACTTCCCGGCCTGGAAGACCGATCCCCTGCACGCCCACTTCAGCGATGTGCTCTACGGAGAGATGGGGGAAATCAGACACATCCGATACGGTGACGGAACACTGCGGGTCGAGCCGCTGGTCCGGGCGTCTCAGGCTGCCGCAATGCGGATGACCATGATCTCCGAATCCAAGGACCGCTGGTCACACGAAGCCATACAAACCGAACTCCACACCGCTCTCCGTAACTCGATCCCTTCACACGGCAAGGGACGGGCAGTGGCGAGCGGGGCCATCGATTTTCCGGTCAACCCGAGAGTTTCCAGAAACTCCCAAGGGTTCAACCTCTCCGGCTACAAACGACCTCTACGGCTGTCCAATCTTGATAAAACCTTTTTCCCCGACAGCTACACCAAGGGTGACCTGATCTCCTATTACGCATCGATCGCCCCATTGCTCCTCCCTCACCTCAAAGACCGGGCGATCGTGATGGCGCGTTTCCCCGAAGGCGCCGAGGGCGCATCTTTCTACGAGAAGAACGCCCCCGGCCACCAACCCGATTGGATGGAACTCGCCCCCATCGAATCAGCTACCCGGGGTGGGAAGATCCGTTTCGTGACAGCTCTCAACATCGAATCGCTCATGTGGCTGGCGAACATGGGATGCATAGAGATCCACCCGTGGCTGTCCCGGATCCAGAGTCTCGACCGTACGGATTATGCGGTGTTCGACCTTGATCCGGCGGAGGGAGCTACCTGGGAACAGGTGGTGGCGGTAGCACGTTTACTGCATGTCGCCCTCGAACATCTCGGGCTGCGCGGCTACCCCAAGACTTCCGGTTCAAAGGGGATGCATGTCTATGTACCGCTGGAACCGCTTCACGGCTACTGTAGGGTCCGGACATTCGTCGGACAACTCGGCCGCCTCCTGGCGACAGCCAACCCCGACAACGTGACCATGGACCGTAACATCCCTAGACGTAGGGGCAGGGTCTTCATCGACTCGGGTCAGAACCGGGCCGGGGCCACCATCGCCTCCGTCTACTCGGTACGTCCCCGGCCGGGCGCCCCCGTTTCTACTCCTCTCCACTGGGACGAACTCGACCATATCCGGACGGACGACTTCACCATCGCCACCTTGTGGGAGCGTATCTCGCGGTTCGGGGACCTCTTCGCGGGAGTATTGGAGGGTGGCCAGGCGCTTGACGAAGCGGAGAAGGCCTTAGGCCTGAATACCGGCTGATCGACGCGCATACCGCGGTCCCGAAAAAGAGATCCGCCTTTTGCTGACAATACGAGTGATCACTCCTAGAGTAAGCGCTCATGGAACAGACGGGGATGGCGACTTATCGGGTGGAGAAGTTGGCCGCCGAGGCCGGAGTCGGGGTTGACACTATCCGGTATTACCAGGGGATGGGCCTGTTGCCGCCTGCCGCCAAGGAGGGTCGGTCGGTGTTCTACGGTCCTGAACACCTCACCCGGCTTCGAACCGTGCGCGCCCTGGCTGATGACGGATTCTCGCTGGCCCAGATCAAGCGGCTACTCGACCGCCCCGATCACCCCCTGCTCGTAACACTGGCGGGTGCGGCGACAGGCTTGACGAGAGTCGAGCTAGCCGAGCGATCAGGGCTCGCCCTTCCCCTGATTGACACCGCGGTGTCCGCAAGGCTGATCGAGCCCCTCGGCGGCGGGGAAGAAGAACGGTTCTCGCCCGATGTGGCGCCGATGCTGGCCGCCGGGATGTCTCTGCTGGAGGCCGGATTCCCGCTTGACAGGCTGGCCGCTCTGGCTGCCCGCCACGCCACCGGGGTCGAGAGCGTCGTGGACGAGGCGATCGACCTGTTCAAGGACCATGTGCGGTCCGATCACCCGGACCGCCCCGACGATCTGACCCGGCTTTTCCGAACCCTCGTCAGCCACTGCACCAGACTCGTAGCACAGCACTTCCATCACACCGTGGTCAGCCGCGTCAAGGAACGGCTCGAGGACTCCGAGGATCAGGCGCTGGCGGAGGCTCTCGAAAGCGCCGGGAAACAGCAGTTCACAGTCTCGGTCGAATGGGAATAGCAGACCGCGGACTCTTGGAGGACCGCATTGCCCGGGGTATGGCGCGGGCGGCGGTCTCGGGCCGACCGTCGATAGTCACAGTGGCTATCCCGGCTATGGACCTTGATCCTCTCGCCGTCGCCCTGGGCGGCGGGAAACCATTCACCTACTGGGAAAACCCCCGGCAAGGCTTCGCCATGACCGCGCAAGGGGTAACAGTAAGCCTCGTTCCGGATACCGGTCCGGAGAGGTTTGCCTCCATGTCGGCAGCGTTACGGGAGTTGGCCACCCGAACCCACCAGGTGTCGTTCGGGGGCGCCGAACGGTCGGCTCTGCTTATCGGGGGATTCTCCTTTCTCGACCTAAGCCGACAGCCCGGCTTTCCGCCGGCGCGGCTGGTATTGCCCCGGCTGTCCTTCGTTCGGCGCGGTTCCGGTCGCGCCGTCTGGGTATCAACCTGTGAGGTTGGCAGCGGGGATGACCCATCCGAGCTGGCTCACGCCCTCCTGGCCCGGTTGCAGAACGCTCAACTGACGAGTTCGGAGCGCGTCTACCCTGAAGTTACGGATGATCGGCAGGCTCTTGGAATCGATCTGGATGATCAGCTCACCTTGGACCGAGCCGCCACCGCGATCGCCGCAGTCCGGGGCGGCCACCTCAGGAAGGTAGTAACGGCTCGCCGCTTGGAGGTCGCCCATCGACCAGACCTGGGTCCCTTCCTGGCGGCTCTTCGTCACATCCATCATGAGAGCGCCATCTTCGCCTTCGCCTCGCAGCAAGGGTCCGTTTTCTGCGGGGCCACTCCCGAACTCCTCGCAAGGGTGGACGGGCTTACCGTATCCACCCTTGCCCTGGCCGGTACCGCTCCTAGGGGGATCAACCCCTCGGAGGATCGCTTGCTCGCCGAACGCCTGCTCGGTGACCCGAAAGACAAAGAGGAACACCGCCACGTCCACGACGAGATAACCCGACGGCTGCGCGGGCGCGGCTTCGTTCTCGGACGGCGGGGGAGCACCGAGGTTCTCCGGCTCCCGGGTATCCAACACCTGGCCACCCCGGTGACCGCGGTCGCCCCGGTGGGAACTAACGTCTTGGATGTGGTGGGAGCGTTGCATCCGACTCCCGCCGTAGCCGGCCTACCTGTCGAGCGGGCTGTGGAATGGATTTCCGAACACGAAGGCTTCGACCGGGGCTGGTATTCGGGACCGGTCGGATACTGTGACTTGGCGGGTAACGGTGAGTTCCATGTGGCCTTACGCTCCTGCCTGATCGACAAGGAGGCCGTCAAGCTGTTCGCCGGCGCCGGAGTGGTGGCAGGCTCGTCTCCCGAGCGGGAAGCGGAAGAGATCAACCTCAAGCTCGGCGCGCTTCTCCCCTCCCTTTTCGGTATGAAGGACCATCGTTGGAGAACCTACGCAACCGCCCGGAGCCTTCTGGCCGCCTTGCGGACGGGGGCGGTAGGAGCGGTGGTGATGTCGCCGGGCTCGCGCAACACCCCGCTCATGCTGGCTGCGGCCGACGAGAACCTTCCCGGTTGGACGGTAATAGACGAGCGTTCAGCCGGTTTTGTTGCTCTCGGTATGGCCAAGGCGTCGGGGAACCCGACGGCTCTGGTCTGTACATCGGGTTCAGCCGCCGCCAACTACCTGCCGGCGGTGGTGGAAGCCGATCGAAGCAGGGCGCCGCTGGTGGTGGTAACCGCCGACAGACCGCCCGACGCGCTCCAGCGAGACGCCCCTCAGACTATCGATCAGATCGACCTGTACGGATCGAGGGTCCGCGCCTCCTCCTATTTGCCCGTCGCCCATGAATGCCATCCCGACCAGGTGATCCGGGAAACGATGAGGCTCCTCCGGGCGGCCCGATCACCCGCCGCCGGACCGGTGCATATCAACGTCCCCTTCGATAAGCCTCTAGAGCCTCCCCACCGCCCCGACTTCCGGATCGACATCCCGGAAACGATGACACCCCCGCCATCCGGCCCCGATCCGGACGGCGAAGAGGTGAACCGCCTGAGACGTTTCCTCCATGGAATCTCCCGAGGGTTGATAATTGTCGGTCCTTGGGATGGCGGCGCCGAAGAGAGGCTGGCGGTGGAACGATTCGCGGTGGCGGCGCGCTGGCCGATCCTGGCCGACGGTATGTCCGGGTTACGGCAGGGCGGCCATCCGAATCTGGTGACCGGGGCCGACCTCCTTCTCCGCGGCGCATCCTTCGTCGCTTCCCACCTACCGGAGGCTGTACTCCGGATCGGCGCCCTCCCGACCGGAACGGCCTCCCAGGATTGGCTGGCGGCCCTCGCAACACCCCAAGCCCTTCTCGACCCGGATCTACGCTGGGCGGCCCCCGGGCCGGAGTTGGTGCTGCGTCAACCGATCGATCTCCTGCTCAACGCCGTGTCGCCTTCTCCTGGCCGGCCTGAATGGCTGGACTCGTGGCGATCCGCGGACAAGGAAATCAGAAAAAGGCGCCGCCGAGAATTGGCCGATCACCCGGACACCGAGTTGGCCGTCACCGGCGCCTTGCTCGAATCCGAACGGATGCTGTGGACGGCTTCCAGCATGCCCGTGCGTCACATAGAGGCCATGATGCAACCGGGATGCGGCGCCCGGGTATTCGGAAACCGGGGCGCCGCCGGCATCGACGGAACCATTGCATCAGCGGTGGGTGCGCATCTCGCCACAGAACATCCTATGGTCGTATTGATCGGGGACCTGGCCTTCCTGCACGATGTCGGTTCGCTCGCCGTCGCCCGACAGTTCAACGCCCGCATTTCCTTGGTGGTGCTCGACAACGGGGGAGGCGCCATCTTCGAGAACCTCCCCTACCTGCGATCCCTGCGGGAAGCAGGCGACTCGGGCGTCTACGACGAAGCTCGCGAACTGTTCGTCACGCCCCACCGCCAGGACCTCGCGTCTATAGCGGCAGGCTTCGGTATCCCGGCGGCGCGGGTCGATCCCGCCGGCGTCGGCGAAGCGTTGCGCCGTTCGTCCACCGAGGAAGGACCGAACGTCCTGGTGGTCCCGACCGACCCCGGGGCCATGTTCGCGGCGTATGACCGGCTGGCCAGGGCCTGACCGACGACCTCCACTCGAAGCGTTCACAGGTTCGCGGAGGGTACTTGAAACCCCGTGGCGACTCACCCTTTGAATCCGGCTATCAAGTCCTGTTTGAGGTCGGAGAGTTCCGGGCTGAGCGATACATGGTAGGTGTGGGGCTTGACCAGGCGCCGTACCCCGGGATCGAGCCTGGCCAGGTCGGCAATGCGCCGAGCCCGGGCCGCCTCTATATCTCCCGCCCCTTCCGACACCCGCCTACCGTTGCCCATCACCTTGGTCCGCAATGACTCGACCTCCGAAACCTGCCTGCGGGTGAGGGTGCGACCCACATCCGGATGGCTGGGATGTACCAGGTGGATGGGTCGCTTGTCAGGATCATGGTCGCCCAGGGTTACCAGGTCGGCGGTTGCGGTACCCCGACTGTCATACACCCTCCAGAGCCGTTTCCGGCCCGGATCCGGAACCTTGGCCGGAGTCTCCGATATCTTGATCGCCGGCGCCCAATCACCGCCGGTATTCTCGACAGCCACCAGCTTGAAAACCCCACTCAGGCTGGGATATCCATGAGACGTTGCCAGACGGGTGCCCACTCCGTACACCAACCGGTCGAGCAGGCGACCGGAGTCCACACCGTAACGACCGGCCTCCTCCGCGATCTGGTTCCTTATCTGCCAGATGGTCAGCTCGTCCAACTCCGAGGACAGAACGATCGCTACATCGCCGAAGCCGGCCTTGTCGAGCATGGCCGCCGACCGGATGGACAGATGCGCCAGATCACCGGAGTCGAGTCGAACTCCGACCGGCCGGTGTCCCCGACGGCGCAGTTCCTCGAAGACCGTGATGGCGTTGGGGATACCGGAGACAACGGTGTCGATGGTGTCGACCAGGAGCAGGCAGTCATCCGGATAGACCTCGGCGTAGGCGCGGAATGCGTCCAGCTCGCTGCCGGAATCGGCCATGAACACCTGCACCATGGAATGGGCATGGGTGCCTTTGGACGGAAACCCCAACATGTAGGAGGCGGCAAAGTTGGAGGACCCTACCGCGCCGCCGATCAGAGAAGAGCGGGTGGCGACCGTTGCCGCTGATTCCGGCGCCCGGCGCATACCGAACTCCATCACCGCACCCCCTCCGGCGGCCTCCACCACCCGAGAAGTCTTGGTGGCGATCAGGGTGGCATAGTTGAGGCGGTTGAGCAGTGGCGTTTCGAGGAGTTGGGCGACCGCCAGAGGAGCTTCGACCGTCAACACCGGTGTGTTGGGATGAATCACCCGGCCTTCCGGTACCGCCCACATGGAGAGGCTTCCGAAACCGTCGGACTTGGTGAGCCAATCAACAAACGACTCGTCGAACATCCGGTCACCGTTGCCGGCGCGGACCTCTCGCAACGCCGCCTGTTCCTCCTGCCCGAACCAGGTCCGGTCCATCCAATCAAGCAACGGTCCGAGGCCGGCGGCTATGCAATAACCGGCCTGATGGCTCCCGTAGTCGGGATAGGAACGGAACACGTAGTCGAACTGGGCGCTACGGTCAGCCAGCCCGAAGCGATAGTAGAGCTGCGCCATCGTGAGCTGGTAATGATCGGTGAAGAGAATCCCTTGGGTGAGCACCTACCTAACGTTACCCGCCATCTCCTGGTTGTCTATAGCCGTCTTTTGGGCGCCCGTTCCTGGGGAAGATGTCATAGCTCGGCTAATCTTTTTGAGCATGACCGGATACAACAACGAAACAGCGCTGATAGTGGTCGATGTGCAGAATGACTTCGCCGATCCGTCGGGAAGCCTATACGTTCAGGACGGGGATACGGAGGTGGTTCCGGCAGTGAATCGGGAGGTATCGGCCGCGGTGGAGGCAGGCGCGTCTGTCTTCTACACCCAGGACTGGCATCCCGAACGCACCCCTCACTTCGCCATCGACGGGGGAATCTGGCCGGTTCACTGTGTGGCGGGAACGAACGGGGCCGAGTTCCACCCCAACCTCCGGGTGGAGGGACCGAGCGTCCACAAGGGCGCCAACGGTGAGGACGGATACTCGGGATTCACGATGCGGGATCCGGTATCCGGCGAAAGCATCCCCACCCCGCTGGCGGCGATGATCCGGGAGGCTCGTTGCAACCGGGTCATCGTGGTCGGGCTCGCCCTCGACTACTGCGTCAAAGACACCGCCCTGGACGCATCGTGGGAAGGGTTTGACACAATCGTATTGCTGGATGCCACCAAGGCGGTGAACCTCTCTCCCGATGACGGCAACAAGGCGATCTCCGAGTTACGTGAGGCCGGGGTTACCGTTTCGTGACCACCGCCGAAGGGTCTACACCCACCCAGATCATCCCCCATATAGATGATGTAGGGGTAACCCTCGGATCGGTGGCGGCGATGGATGAGCTGGCCGGAGCGGGTTTCGTCACCTCCGGATCCCTCATGGCGCCCTGTCCCTGGTTCCCGGCGGTAGCCGAGTTGGCCGCCCGCCGACCCGAACTCGATCTCGGTCTCCATCTGACCCTCAACTCCGAGTCAGCCCGGATGAGGTGGCGTCCCATGTCAACCGCGTCCCGCGCCTCGGGGTTGATAGATGACGACGGCTACATGTGGCCTCAGGTTCCCGCTTTGCGGGCCAACGCCCACCCGGATGCGGTTGAGGATGAACTCGAAACGCAGATCGCCGCCGCCTTGGGGGCCGGAATCCGGCTTACCCACCTGGACCATCATATGGGCGCCGCCTTCTCGCCGGAACTGGCCGAAGTGACGGTGCGGGTGGCCCGCCGGCGCCGGCTTCCCGTCCTGGCGCCCAACGACCCGGCCGCCTACGCAGGAGTCCTGGACTGGGGTCCGGCCGACCTCGAGGTTCTGGTGGGCCTGCGCGACGACCTGGTGGCCGATGGCGGGATCCCGGTGGACCACTTCATGATGGGCCTGACCTTCCAGGACGAAGAACCCGCAACCGTCTACCACCGGTTCATGCGGCAGGCGACCGGACTGACATTCTTCTCCATGCACTGCAACACCCCCGGTGAGGTGTGGAGCGTTCACCCCAACGACGCCGCATGGCGGATCGCCGAGTATAAGTGGCTTCGGGAAGGCCCGCCGGAAATCCCGCCCGACCTGGTTTTATCCAACTTCCGCGACGTCGCCGCTCGTTGGAATTGGAACTGAGCCTCTCTACCGGTCTTCGAGACGAATCGAAGAACCTCCGGGCGCCGGGATCGCGCAACATCCTCACAGAGGGCTGCGCGACGGGCCGGTCTACCTGGACGGTATCCTCAATAGGGCCTGATCGCACAACCACAGCGCCGGACACCGAAGAGCGGGAGGTCTCCCCTGAAAGCGCCGACAGGAATCCCTGACACGATGCGAGCCGCCGCGTTGACCGAGTTGGGCGGCCCCCGGCATATAGCCGAAATGGACCTCCCGGTTCCGACCCCCGCCGTTGACGAAGCGCTGATCCGGGTCAGGACGGTGGCTGTGAACCACCAAGACCTCTTCACGATGTCCGGCCGGGCACACAACGCCAACCTCTCATTCCCCCACGTGATGGGTATCGACCCGTCGGGGGTGGTGGTCGGATACGGCGCCGAGGTTACTTCTCTCAGAATCGGGACGCGGGTGGTGGTAAAGCCCCCGATAGCGTGTGGAACATGCGACTTCTGTGCTCGGGGAGAGGATGATTCCTGCCCGTCCCTCCACAACGTGGGTGTCCACCGGTGGGGCGGCCACGCCGAGTTTGTAACGGTACCGGAACGTAGCGTGTTCCCTATCGGGTCGGGATTGAGCCATGCGAAGGCCACCGCGTTGGCCCACTCATTCCCCGTGGCCGAGCAGATGCTCACCCGGGTCGGCCTTACCGGAGACGATGTGGTGGTGGTCGCAGGCGCATCCGGAGCTGTCGGCGCCGCGGCCGTGCAGCTCGCCAAGCTCGCCGGCGCCTTCGTAATCGGAGCGGCGAGCTCTCCCGATCGGACGGCCCGCGTAGCCGGAGCAGGCGCGGACGTCACGATCGACTACACCTCCGAACCGGCTTTCTCGGACCGGGTGCGGAGAATCGTCCCCGATGGCGTAACGGTTTTCCTGGACCCGGCCAGCAACCCCCGGGTATGGGACGAGATGCTCAAGACGCTTCGGAATCGGGCCCGGATAGTTGTATGCGGGTCGCATGCCGGCCCGATAGTCCAACTCAACAACAACTGGTTATTCCGGTCGCGGGTGGCGATCTACGGAAGCGCAGGATCCACACGACGAGGGATGCAGCGGTGCATAAACCTGGCCGAGACAGGTCGCATCCAACCGGCCATCGACTCGGTTCGGTCCCTCCGCCACATCCGGCGGGCATACGCCGACCTGGCTTCGAGGCGTAACATCGGAAAGATCGTCCTGCGCGTCACGGATGGAGACGAGTATGGAAGCTGCTGAGCCGGGCGCCGACCCGGGGTCATGCACCCTCCCGTTAGCTTGCGAGGTTCGTTACCAGAAGGTGGACTTCTCGGAATAAACATGGTCGGGCAGCCGGTAGTTGATCCCCTTCTCGTCGAACGTGGACACCTCCAATAGCGACGTAAACGCCGTGAAGTTGCTTTGTTTGGCGATTCTCGACAGGTACTTTCGCATGAAAGACTTGTATCGCATCTGTATCCTGAACCATGGGAGGACACCGACCGTCAGCATGGAGGGATATTTGAGTTGGTCGGCCAACGCATTCCCGACCAGCGCCCGTGACACACGAAAGATGTAGTTGCTGAAACTCCGCCTGGTCTTGGGGTCCGTCATCCCCACCAACAGCGGACCGGAATTGATCAGGGCATTCGCCATGGCAATCGATTCGAGCCCTACGGCGGGTTCGCACATCCCACCGATCTCGAAGAGCTTCAGGGCCTCCTCCTCATCTTCGAAGAGGATCGTTTCGGGAATACCCATCAGGTATCCCACATAGCGCCAGACAGCCATGAAACTGGCTCTCTCCTCATCGTTGTAGGTCGCTCCCAGATTCTCCATATGCTTCAGCAACCTGGCGGAGAACGAGGTGATCGCGAATCCCAGATGGGCGGAACTTATAGGGGTACCCCAAGCAGGATAGTCCCATTCATTGGAGTTGTTGATGAGCCGACGGATCTGTGCATGGACGATCCGTACCCGGACGGATAGCTTCCATCCGTCGCCGGTCCTTTCCAATCCGCCGGGGAAGAAACACTCGATCATGTGTCGGTTATTCTGTTTCAGGCGCCGCACACCCTGATCGCGGAGCCGGCCCGTCATGAAGAAGGACTTACTGATATTCGTGGCGAAGCCTTCTACCAACGTTCCGGCCAGCATCGAAGCCAGAACGACCGGCGAGTTCCTGTGGAACATCCTGATACCGGGAAGGAAAGTATCCATGTCCAGCCAGTCCGGTGGAGTCGACGCGTGAGCGAAGAAATCACTGACGAAGGCCGGGCTATCCTGCAACGCCTCCTCATCCATATCCATGGCGACGCGCAACGTGCGGTTGACCTCTCTGGGCCGACGCGAGTAAAGCTCTGCAACAAAGGCGTCCGCCTCAGGGTCAGCGATGAGCGTATGCCTGATATAGTTCGACGCTGCATCCGGGTCGATCAGGCGAGCCCTCTCGTAACCCTGCTCGTAGTCGGTCGGTACGGTAAGCAACGGTGTTCTCCCGTTCGGAACTCTAACTCCTATGACTTAGATCAAGTGGTCATCCTCCGCCTCCACCCGGAGGTCGGGCAGCCAGTGCAACCACCCCGGAAGGTACCAGTTGCGCGCTCCTAGAACCTCCATGCTGGCAGGCACCAGTATGGAACGGACAAGCGTGGCGTCCAGGAACACCGCTACGGCGAGACCGAAGCCCATCAACTGGTTGATTACCGTGCGACCCGTGGCGAACGCTCCGAACACCACAACCATGATGAGGGCCGCGCCGGTGATGATGCCGGCGGTGGATCGCAGCCCGTAGGCGACCGAATCGGTGTTGTCGCCCGTTTCGTCATACCGTTCACGGATCCGGCTGAGCAGGAACACATGGTAATCCATCGACAGTCCGAAGAGCACGGCGAATAGGAACAGCGGCATCCAGGCGTCGATTACCTCCGCTCTCTGGAACCCGAACAGATCGATCCCGACCCCTCGCTGGAAGACAAGAACCAGCAACCCGTATGTGGCGCCCACGGATAGGAGGTTCATGATGATGGCCTTCAGTGGGATGACTATCGATCGGAAGACCATCATCAGGATGATGAAGCTGAGGCCGAGCACGAGGGCGAAGACGATCGGCGTGTAGAACCGGACTATCCCGTAGAAGTCGGTCACTTCCGCCGTCAGGCCGCCCACATAGACCTCCGCCGGTACCCCCGCAAAGGCGGCGGGGATGATCTCTTCGCGGAGGACGGTCATCTGGTCGGCCGCCTCCGGGCTGCTCGGTTGGCCGGGAAACGGAAGGGAAAGGAGGGTCAGGTCACCGGCATCGTTGACCGTCTTGGTAGGAGGCACCGGAAAACTACTGTTGGTGAACAAGTTCCTTTGCAGGTCGCCGATCGCCGCGGATACCAGCGGATCATCGACGTCGCCGTCGATGACGATCTCGGCGGGACTGAGGACCCCGGCCGGGCTGACGCGTCCCACGGAGAACTTCTCCTCGAGGAGCAGGAAGGCTTTCTTGGTCGCCGCCTCGTCGGGGAAGGTATTGACATCGTTCAGTCCCGTGCGGATATCGAGGTAGAAGTAGGAAAGGCCCAGCATCGGAAGGCCGACAAGGAGGATGCTGATAACCGGGCGGCGCATGACGACGCGGGTGACGCCGTCCCAGAACCCCGACCGGGCCGCTGCTGAGTTCTTGAGGGAGAACCGGGCCAGGAACGGTACCGGAAGGAGATCCACGCGGGGCCCCAGCAGCGACAGGGCGGCCGGCAACAGGGTCAGAGTAGCCATCAGGGCGGCGATGACCACGAGGATCGCCCCCAACGCCAGAGACTGATAGAAGGATGCGGGCGTGATGAGCAGGCCGATAAGGGCGAGCACCACCGTAACCCCGCTGAACACGACCGTGCGGCCGGCCGTCTCGGCGGCGCGAACCACCGCGTCGACCGTGGCCCGCCCGCGGGCCAACTCCTCCTTGAATCGGGACACGATCAGCAGCGAATAGTCAATGCCCACAGCCAAGCCGATCATCACAACCATCAAACGCACAAAGAAAACCAACTGGAACTGTTGACCTATAACCGCCACTCCGGCGGTGGCCACAACAATCGCGAACACGGCGAGTCCCAGCGGCAGCAGGGTGGCGACAACGGCGCCGAGAAGGGCCAGAAGGATGATCAGCGCAACCGGAACGCCGAACAACTCACCCCTCTCCAGATCATGGAGAGCCAATTCGTTGGACTCGTAGGATACGCTGGCATCGCCTCCGATCAGCACGAGGAAGTCATCGGCCGCATCCGCCTCCTCGACGATGTGGATGACGTCGGCCACGTTCCGGGTCGCCTGATCGGCGCTGCCGGTCATACCGAAGATCAGGATGGTCGTCTGGCGATCACGAGAAACAAGAAGCGGGTTGCTCTCAAGGTAGAAATGATCGAGCAACGTCACGGTTTCCGGTCCGAGCGCCATGACGTCGGTGGCGATGGCCTCTACCTGCGCCCGGAAGGCTGCATCGTCCACGGTATGTACGGGTGACTGGACCACCACCAACTCGGTCAGCTGCGCCGGGCCTCGAAGCCGGTCCTCCAGAAGCGCGGACGCCCTTTCGGATTCGTAACGTCCGGCAAGTCGGAAGTCGGTGGTGGTCGCGCTGTCAAGCAGGCGATCTATGAGACCCAAGGAAACAAGCAGCGCCACCACCCAAAGACCGATCGTGATCACGGGGCGACCCGCTCCGAAACGCGCCAGGCGTCCGATCATCGGATCCACCCGGGTCGGGCGCTGCCTTGGACTTTCACCTCAAGCCTTCGTCGTCTAGTAGCTCACGCATTGCTCGCGTACACCTGTTGGCGACCATCCCCGGCGCCAGCCAGGACCTCCTAACCAGAGTCTAGCCCCAATTCTTCATGCCCCAGACACACCGAACCCGAAAAGGCCACGTCAAG
>CAZEZF010000099.1:0-13698 GCA_964516495.1 uncultured Acidimicrobiia bacterium
CCTGAACCACATCCCCGTCCGTACCCTGGAAAGGCCATCGGTGGATTCAGGCTAACCGTGTCCAGCTATCGCGACAACCCCCTTGGCAATCCCGGAGGAATAGCTTATGTTGAGGATGGCGCGATGAGCCGAGGACGACGGTGGATACGAAGGGACTCCGCCGTGCCGAACATTCCTACTTCCAACGAAGACCAGGTCAGCGAACATGTACCGTGGGAGAACTTGACCATTCCTCCCCAACAGGACCGGAGGGTTCTTATCTACGCGATAGCCGCGGGGCTGGTCGTGGCGGTTCTGGGAGTGGTAGTGGTCCGCCAACTCATCCGCCCGGCTGTCCCGGATGCCCTGCCCGTCACAACAGTGGCGACCGAGCCCGTCGCCACTACCTCGCCACCCCCGGAAACCGTCCCGGAACCGCTCGTACCGACACCAGGAGCCGACTTGATCGACGCGGCCGAAGCACAGGAGGACCAAGGACCATCCGAAGCCGATCTGAGAGCGGTCGACTCCGGCGCCGTGCACGACCGGATAGCCGGACGCGCCGAATGGCTGGTACTCGAGTATTTCACCGTCGACCCGTCCGAACCCTGGCGGGAAAGGGTGGAAGCGGCTTCCGGGTTGCGATTGCCCCCTGAAGTAGAACCCGACACGCCTGCGGCGCCTGCTGTCTCCTACGTCGAATGGGCGCGAACCAGGTCGGTGGAGCAGACGGGAGACAATACGTTCCTCGCGTCGGTCCTGGTTCGACGCCTGGTAACCGTTGACGGCGCCGCGTTCGAACGCCTCCCGACCGAGTGGGTCGAGGTTCAGATGAGGGTGGAACCGGACGGAATGGTAAGAGCGGTCGCCCTTCCTCGAATCACTGATCCTCCCCAGGAGAGCCTGGATCCCCTCCCCGGTCAGGACTTGGAGTGGTTCACAGACTCGGCCGGCATCTCATGGCCCTCCAGCCCGGCGCACCGGATGGCTGATTTCGTGGAGTTAGCGCCGGGTTAGGGACCCCCGATACAACTGAACGACGGGCTTGGCCCAACAGGCGCCAATCACCTTGGTCAAGCGCCGCGGGCCAATCTATCCACTTCTCTTTCCGTCCCTCCTACGGCTGGTAGTACTCCTCGAGGACAGCTTGGGCGTCCGGGGTAATGGTTGACCAGTCGGAGTCCGCCGTTTTGGAGACGGTGATGAAGTCGGCGGTCATGAAGACGCTTACGACCCCACTGATCTCCAGCAAACGTTCCGCCACAGGATCCTGCGCGGCGTTTGCGCTCACATAGCTTCGAGGCCCCCCGACCTCAACACCGACGGTAAACTTGACGGCGTTGGGGTTCGGGGTTCTGTGGGGCGTGATCTTCATCAATTCCTCCTAGACCTGGATAGTAACCTCCATTACCGGGGATTAAACTAGAGCACGATGATCAAACAACTCGAGCACGACCTACGGGAGGAATTGGGCGCCGAAAAAGTGGTGTCCGACCCCCTTGATCTGTATGTCTACGGCAAGGACGCCGGTTTGGCCCGCGGCGAATCCAGCCTAGTGGTGTTCCCGACCACCACCGATGACGTGGTCACCCTGGTTCGTCTCGCCGCCGAGCACGATGTTCCGGTGATCGCCCGCGGTTCGGGAACCGGGCTGGCCGGAGGAGTGGTGGCAACCGGCGAAGCCCTCCTGATGGTGACCTCCCGCATGGACCAAATCGAGGAAGTGGATTTAGAGAACCGTATGGTCTGGGTACAGCCCGGGGTTATCAACCAGGATCTGAGCAACCACACCGCTCCCCTCGACCTGTACTTCGTCCCCGACCCTTCATCCCAGTCCATTTGCACAATCGGCGGCAACGTGGGCAGCAACGCCGGGGGGCTCCACTGCCTGGCCGAAGGCACCACGGTCAACCATGTGCTGGGCGTAGAGATAGTAACCGCCGACGGGGAACGGGTAATCCTAGGAGGCGCGAGCCCCGATCCGATCGGACTGGACCTGCGGAGTGTCATGGTCGGTTCCGAAGGAACTCTCGGTATCGTGACCAAGGTCCTTGTCAAGCTCACCCCCCATCCACCCGCCGTCCGCACCCTGATGCTGGCATTTGACGATGTGGAGGAGGCTGCGGCCACAGTGTCGGGGATCATCGCCGGCGGCCTCGTTCCGGGGGCTCTCGAGATGATGGATCAGGGGATGATTCAAGCGGTCGAGCGATTTGCCCACGCCGGATTCCCGACCGACGCGGAGGCGCTGTTGATCGCCGAAGTCGCCGGTCACCCCTCGGCTGTCGATGCGGAAGCCGACCTGATCCGCCGGGTGGCGCAGACCCATTCGGCCACCCTTATCCACATCGCGGTGGACGAGAAGGAACGGAAGCGGATCTGGTTGGGTAGAAAGTCGGCCTTCGGCGCTATCGCCCAGATGAACCCCGATTACTACCTGCATGACACCGTGGTACCCCGAACCCGACTGGTGGAAGCCATCAAGGAGGTCTACCTGATCGGTGAGCGGCACGGTCTCCCGATGTTGAACGTCTTCCACGCCGGCGACGGCAACCTCCATCCGCTGATGACCTTCGACGCCTCACAACCGGGGGTGCTCGACCGTGTTCACGCCGCCGGAGAGGATCTGATAAAGGCATGTGTGGCGGTCGGAGGTACTTTGTCGGGTGAGCACGGTATCGGTCTCGAAAAGCGCGACTACATGCCGCTGATCTTTGATGACATCGGCCTTGATGCCCAGGCACGCTTGCGGGAGGCATTCGATCCGGGAGGTCGGCTGAATCCCGGCAAGGTACTCCCTGAAGGCTCACGCTGTTTCGACTTCGGTCGGCCGCCACCGGCAGGCGCCTGGATATGACCGTTGTCGACGCAAACCGGGAAGCCTTGGTAACCACTCCCGAATTGTCACCCCGAACAATCGATGAAGCATCCGAGATGCTGAGTGAATTGCCTGAGGAGAGCCGGGTTCGGATTCGCGGCGGAGGAACCCATCTGGGCATTGGTTACCGGTTCGACCCGGACATCATCCTCTCTACCACCAACCTCGACAGGATCGTGGCCTGGGAACCCGATGACCTGACCGTGGTGGCGGAAGCGGGAGTAACCGTCCAGGAGCTAGAGGCCACCCTCGCCGAAAAAGGTCAGACCGCCCTGCTACCCGAACGGCCCGGAACTGGCACGATCGGGGGGATGATCGCCACCGCCACCTCAGGCTGGCGACGTTGCAGGTACGGACCGACCGGCGACCGGGTGCTGGAGGTCACCCTTGTTTCGAGCGACGGACGGGTGATCACCGCCGGAGGAAGGCTGGTCAAGAACGTCACCGGCTACGACATACCCCGACTCGCCACCGGATCCCTCGGATCGCTTGGCCTCATAGCTCGAGTGTGCTTCAAGCTGTGGCCGCTTACCGTTTCGTCAGCCACCGTACGGGCGCCTTCGGCCGAAGAGGCTCTTGCCCGAGCGTACCGTCCGTTGGCGGTGCTGGAGACACACGAAGGAACATCGGTATTCCTGGGCGGCACCCGGGCGGAAGTCGAGGGCCAGGCAGGCGCCCTGGGGGGTTCGGTAACCTATGGCCTAAAGTGGCCGGACCCTCCCGCCGGACAGGTCCGGTTCTCGGTGAGGGTTCCCGCCTCCAAGCTGCGGTCGGTCGTGCAAAGGTTTGATCCTCGCTGGCGATATGTAGCGCAGTTCGGAGTGGGTGAGGTGACGGTGGCAACCGATCAGGTGACAGTCGCCGAGTTACGGGAACTGCGGACGGCTGCGGAATCGGAGGGTGGCGCTCTGGTTATTCTCGACGCCACCGACAAACTCAGACAGGAGTTCGACCCGTGGGGCGCCCCACCCGGGTCCCTTCCCATCCAGCGCAGGATCGTCGCTCGCTTCGATCCTGGACGGATGATCAACCCCGGCATCCTTCCCGGAGGCCTGTAGATGGGTTGGACGACGGAACACGCTCCACATCATGATGATCTGGCTTCATGCGTCCAATGCGGCCTGTGCCTTCCCAGCTGCCCCACCTTCCGCCTGACCGGTTTGGAAACCGCCTCCCCGAGGGGCCGCCTCACCGCCATGTCGGCAATCGCAGGCGGTAAGCCGATCGACAAACGTTTTGCCGAGATCATGGGCACATGTCTGCAATGCCGCGCCTGCGAGGTGGTCTGCCCCAGCTTCGTACCGTTCGGCAAGGCCATGGAGGGGGCAAGAGCGGAATTGGCGGCGCAACTGCCCGGATTGGGTAGGCGCATGCGGCGCCTGGTGACCGCCCGCCTTCTCCGCAGCCAGGGACTTATCCGCCTCGCCGGCGTGATGATCTCTCTCGTCCAGCGTCTCCGGCTCGCCTTCCTGATCCCGTCGAGTATGCGGGGCGCCTTCGTGGGTCTGCGTCCGATCGCCGGTAGTCCCAAATCGTTTATCGGTACTACCCGGCCCGCGGTCGGTGAGCGCCGAGGAGTTGCGGCGCTGGTGGCCGGTTGCGTGATGGACCAATGGTTCGGCGGTGTCCACGAGGCCACGGTGGAGCTTCTCACCAGGTCGGGCTACGAAGTAACGGTTCCCTCGTCTCAAACATGTTGCGGCGCTCTTGCCGCCCACGACGGATGGGCGGACGACGCCCGTGACATGGCGGCTACCAATCTCGCCGCATTCAGGGAGGCGGACTTGGTGGTGGTAGACGCGGCCGGATGCAGCGCGCATATGAAAGAGTACGAACTCTGGGCCGAAGGCGGCGACGAGTTGGGCGGCAAGGTAGTGGACGTAACAGAGGTGGTGGCGGAGGCGATCGCGGATGGTCGGCTTCCCCGACTGGCCGAGACAGGGGCGACTGTGGCCGTCCAGGACCCGTGCCATCTGCGCCATGTTCAGCGCATTACCGACCAACCGAGGAAGATTCTGGAAGCGGCGGGGCTCCGGACGATCGACATCGATCCGGACGGCCGGTGCTGTGGAGCAGCAGGCATATACAGCTTGCTGGAACCGGAACTCTCCGGAAGCCTCGGAACGATCAAGGTCGAGCAGATCCGGGCGACCGGCTCGGCTCTGGTGTCCAGCGCCAACGCCGGATGCGAGCTCCAGATCCGGAACCATCTGGCCAAGAACCAAGTGGACTCCCGGGTGGCCCATCCGGTGGAGCTCTACTGGGAGGCTCTCCGTTCATCGATCCTTGAACCAGCCAGGGGATGACCGATACCGACACCCTGGCGCCGGATGAACCCTCCGCTGTCTCCCGGATGACCAACCGCCGCGGCTTGGGCAGGAACACGCATCGGCTCGGGAGATACCTTCCTGCCGAAGTGCTGCCCGGATCGGAATCGTGGCGCCGGTTGGCCATCTTTGCCCGATCTCTCCGGGTTGTGACGGGCGTTAGTCTGCTCGTTATCGGAACCGGCCTGGTCGGTATAGGAGTTTCCCTCTGCCTGCAGGGACTGGGACTGATCGATCCCCACTTCCCCGAACCCGCTCACGAAACCCTGACTACCGGTCTGGTCATCACGATGTTCGGGAGCGCGTTTACGGGTCTGGCGGTCGAGACCGCCTTTCGATCTACCAGCCTGCGGGCCGACGCCGACCACTGGGAGACGGTCGTAACCTGGGTTCCGGCCTTGCTGGTCTCTCTCTGGTTGATGGAGCGGGTCGAACAACTTGCCATCCGCCTGCTTCCGCCCATCTCGGAAGTGTTCTCCCTGGTTCCTTCCTATCTGAACGAGGTGGGTAACCGCGGCTGGATGGCGGGAATCGTCGCCCTGCCGCTGATATGGCTGGCTCTCCGGTTCGGGGCGCCGGAGTTCCCCTTCATGGGAGAGAACTCCCCCGCCCTGCTCTATGCCTGCTGGATGGCGCTCGTGATCTTGAGCTACCAAGCCTGATGGGGCCGGCAAGCGATCGTTCCGTCAGTGCGTATGAGCGCACCCCCTGACCGTCTCCCGGTAGTGACCAGGTTCAATCACCACCCTGAACGCATCAAGGAGCCTCGTATGGCGTGGACGCAATAGAGAACACGGCATCTGCTCTACTCCTAGCCCCGATTTTTCATGCAGGGGTTTGAATGGGTAACCGAGAGAGATGCACAGAACTCTCTGACCTGGGAAAATAGCCGCTTGACGGGCTTGACGTGGCCTTTTCGAGGTCGGTGTGTCTGGGGCATGAAGAATTGGGGCTAGCTTGATGTAGAGCGTGCTAGAATGACTAGACTATGACCAGTCATTTGATCCTCAGAAGGGCTGATTCTTACTCGATCCTCCCAATCAATCTAAGTCAGGAGGGAACACCGCGATGACCCTTGTCCAACAACCTATCGGCGCTACCGAGTTCAAGGCTCGCTGCCTCCAGATCATGGACCAAGTGAAAGAAACCGGTACAGAGGTGACCATAACCAAACACGGTCATCCTGTGGCGAAGTTGGTACCGATCAACGCCCAAGCCACCCGGCCTCCTCTCCTGGGCTCTTGCAAGGGTTCGCTCATCATCTTCGACGATGACGGCCTCGTCCCCTCAACCGAAGAGGAGTGGACAGACTGGGATACCAAGCTAGGGCAGGATATACATAGCAATCTATAGCTGATGCTGTTACTAGATACGAACGCATTGCTCTGGGTCCTGCAGGATCACCCGAGGCTGAGTACGCGCGCTCGCGACATGATCACCGATGGATGGCAGGTCGGGTCGGTAGCCGTCTCGGTGGTTACCTTCTGGGAAATAGCGGTCCTGGCTGAAAGGAACCGGCTCGCATTGGGCTGTCACCCGGCCCGCTGGCGTTCGGACAGGATCGCGGACGGACTACAGGAGTTGCCTTTATATGGCCCAGAGGCGGTACGGGCCGTCGCGCTAGGACATGAGGGGTTTCACAAGGACCCCGCCGACCGGTTCATCGTGGCGACAGCTCTGCTAGGCGGCCATACGTTACTCACAAACGACAGTGAGATCCTCGCCTGGGAGGGTGAGTTGCATTGTGTCAACATCCGTCGGGGTAACCGGTGAACCCCTAGCCCCAATTTTTCATGCATGGGTTTGGATGGGTAGCCGAGCGAGATGCAAGGAACTCTCTGACCTGGGACGATAGCTGCGTGGTAGCCTCGCCTGGGCGGGATGCGCCCATCACCCGAAGGTGAACGCCGAGACGCCCCACGATGCTGCGATTGACGCGGCTTTTTCTACATCGGTGTGTTTGGGGCATGAAGAAGCCGGTAGTTGATAACCCCACACCAAATGGCGTTACATACGGTCCGGGACTTCGATACCCAGCAGCTCCAACAGTAAGGAAAGGGTTTGCCGGTTGACCCGCACCAGTCCCAACCACGAAGCTCTCCGACCAGGATCGGACTGGGAGAGGATATGGCACGCCTCATAGAAGGCGCTCAAGTCGGACGCCAAATCGTAGGCGTACTCGGCCAGATGGTTAGGCGCCCGCAGATCAAGCGCTCTCTCGATCACTTCCGGTAGTTGCAGCATCCGGAACATGAGCCGCCGCTCCACCCCGACCCGAGGCGCCATGGTCGGACCCGCGGGGAACCCCTCACCCGCCGCCCGGTCCAGGATGGCGCCCACACGTACCGCCGCCATTTGCAGGTATGGACCGGTCTTGCCCTCAAGCGAGGTGAACCGGCGGAGATCGAACCGGTAGTTGGAGGTGCGGTTGTTGATCAGATCCCCGAACTTCAAGGCGGCTATCCCTACCTGGCGGGCAATTCTTTCACGTTCCGCTTCCGGATAACCGGCTGCGAGGTCTGATTCGTCGAGGCGCGCCGTCGCAGCGTCGGTGACCATGCCGATCAGGTCCTGCAATCTCAATACCCCTCCGGCGCGGGTCTTGAACGGAGTCCCGTCTGACCCGTTCATCGTTCCGAACCGGATGTGCTCCATGGATGCGCTACCGGCGATTCCGGTGAGCCGGGCGGCCCTGAAAACCTGCTCGAAGTGGTAACCCTGGCGGGCGTCCACCACATAGAGGAGCAGGCGGGCCCCCAATTCGTCCACCCGCATCCGGATGGTGGCCAGATCGGTGGCGCCGTACAGGAATGCGCCGTGGGAGGTCTCCAATATGAGAGGACTGATCTCGGCCCGGTCATCCGGTTCGGAAACCTTGACGACCACCGCCCCGTCCGACCGCTCCGCTATACCCTTGGCGAGAACTTCGTCCACCATCGGTCGTAGCAGGTGGCGTACCGTGCTCTCCCCGTACCAGAGATCGAACTCGACTCCCAGGTCGGCGAAGTCCCGCTCCTGGGACTCCCTGGAGACCCGCACGAAATGCTCCCATAGAGCCAGGTAACCGGGACGTCCGGACTGGAGTTCCCGGGTGGCTTGCCGCGCCTCTCCGGCTACCTCGTCATCCGCCGCAACGCGGGCGGCGATAGTCGGATACCAATCCTGCAGGTCGGCCAACGTGATCGGCGGCTCGGCGACATAGGGACCCTGGTTAGCCTCGTCGAGGTGGGGCAGGTGCGGATGGCGCTCCCGCGCCGCCACGATGAGCATCCCCATCTGAAGACCCCAGTCACCGAAGTGGGCGTCTCCCAACACCCTATGGCCTACAAAACGGAAGAGGCGAGCCAGGCTGTCCCCGATAATCGTGGCCCTCAGATGCCCCACATGCATGGCCTTGGCCACGTTCGGTCCGGCGTAATCGACGATGACGTCAAGTGGTTCGGAAACCCGTGGCACACCCAGCCTGATGTCGTCGGCCATCGCATCAACGTATCGGGCAAGAGCCTCGTCGGTGAGGGTCAGGTTGATGAAACCGGGACCCGCCAGGGATGCATCCGCGAGTCTCGGATCACCCGCGATCCGTTCGATCACGGACTCGGCGATCTCTCTAGGGTTCCTTCGGACCGAGCGGGCGGCGGCCAGGGCGCCGTTGCACTGGAACTGGCCCAGGTCCGGACGGTTGGAGACCACCACCGTTCCGAAGGAAGGGTCTATCCCGGCTACTTCAAACCCTTGCCCGACGAGGCGACACAGATCAGACAGAACACTCATTTGGAAGAGGAAGGATAGTTGTTGATCGGGCTTCCAAGGTAGACCGTACGACAACCCACCTTGAAGATTCGCTCATGGATCAAGTCTCACAAGTGAGTTGTGGCGCCGGGTTGTCAGACCTTGACGATCTCGGCGTTGGTGTGCAGCGCCGAGAGAAGGTTACCCATATCTCGAACGTCGGAGGTCAGGAGTATAACCCTGTTGTGGCGACTCCTTGACTCGGCGACTGCCACAGCGACGGAGGCGTTGATCACATCGGAGGTACCGGCCTGGCCGCACAGGTAACCGGAGGAACGCGCGATCAACCCGTCGAGCGGGATCTCCTCACAGCGTTTCAGAACCCTCGACAGGAGAACATGCCGGTTAGGATCCTGCCAGACTTGGCCGATCGCCCCGGCGGGCACTTGTACCTCATTACCGCTTTCGAACGCTGCTAACAGGGTTGAAAGAAGGTCGCGGTTCCCGCGGTCTATCGAGATCAGCGCGCCGGCGTCAAGTACGAATATCGGCATCGGATGTAAGGGCTCGCGCCCTGGCAAGTTCCTCCTCGGTAAAGGCCCCGTTTTCCTCCTGCCATTCGGTGAGTACCCGGCCTAGACCCTCCAGGGCCTTGCGTTTCTTCTCCGGGTTGTTGTGCCAACGGTTCGGGTCTCCGGCGGAAGCCTTGTATACCTCTTCCAATGACGCGGCCAGTTGCTCATCCATCTGACCGTCGCCGGCCGTAACGATGATGCAGTACAACTCGTCGGTCGCCTCATCGAACTTACCGATTGTTTGATTGTCGTCCATACTTCCAACGTAACACCATCTATCGATATGGCCAAGGTGGTCCGATCAGAATGTATCGGTGGCCAGAGGTGGAGTAGTCCACCCCGAGCATTCGTCTCCAGACCGTGATGCGCCCATCCTCGCCTTCCCTCAACCGGAAGGATGACGCTCGACCGCCGAACCGAGAACATCTGCCAAGCTGTTCGACTACCGAAAGAGCAGTTTTTCTAAGTTACGCTTGGCCGAGCGGACGGTTGTGCTTGGGGCAAGACGGATGATGGGAGGATGGTGGTTCTGAACCGGTTATCGAATCTGTCCCGGCCTGCCATGGGACTGCTGATCACATCGGTGGGGGCGGTGGTTCTTAGCCTCCAGGGAATACCGATCCGTCTGATCGAAGTGGACGCGTGGACCCTGCTGTTCGTGCGAGGAGTCCTGTCGGCGCCCGGTCTGTTCCTCTTCTTCCTGGTCGTCGAGCGAGCCGGGTGGAAGGATAAACTCCGGGCGGCGATGAGTCCGGCGGGGGTGACGGCGGCGGTGCTGTTTGCTCTGGACAACGCCATGTTCATCTACTCCATCACCCACACGTCTGTTGCGAACACGCTGCTCATGATCAGCCTGAGTCCGCTGTTCGCGGGTTTGCTGACCCGGATCGTGTTACGACAGCGGGTTCCGAGGCGAACCTGGCTCGCTATCGGCGGCGGAGCGGGCGCCACGCTGGTGATAATACTCGGTTCCCTGGTCGCGGGTGATCTACCCGGTACTCTCGCCGGGCTGGTCGCTTCGATCTCTATCGGCGGGACGTTGGTGGTGCTTCGTTCCAAACCACAGATGAACATGGTGCCCGCCATCGCCATCGGGTCAGGTTTGAGCGGCCTCGCAGGTCTTCCGATCGCCGATCCGGCCTCGGCGAGTCCCAGGGACTGGATTCTGCTCCTTGTTCTCGGTCTGCTTGTGATGCCCCTGGCGTTCGGCCTGATCGCCACCGGCCCCAGGTTCATACCTGCTGCCGAGGTAGCGCTGCTGCTGCTGTTGCAGACCGTCCTGGGCGCCTACTGGGTATGGCTGGCGGTCGGGGAGGTACCAGGCGTCGCCACCCTGGTAGGGGGGCTGATGCTGATCGTCGTCCTCGCCTCGCACTCGGTCGCCACT
Source organism: uncultured Acidimicrobiia bacterium (assembly GCA_964516495.1). Lineage (GTDB taxonomy): Bacteria > Actinomycetota > Acidimicrobiia > Spongiisociales > Spongiisociaceae > JAPPFW01. Next base: position 10,876 of record CAZEZF010000099.1, read on the forward strand.
CTACGAAGCCTTGACAAGACACCGAACGTCTGAATCAAGCCTCTCGGATCAAGTCGCTGCTTTTGGGTTGGATCGAATGCATCTCTACCCGACCGACCAAGCCACCGGTCGGATCGTCGTCTCCCTCAAGAACGTATTCAAAGGTTGTCGTAGACCGCTGTCTCGAAGTCCAGATAACCCCCGAGCGATGTCGGGTCGGCGAAGGGGTAGACCTGGGTGGCCCAGAAGCCGCCCACCCCGTTTGCTCGGTCGATCCAGTAGTACAGGTTGGCCAAGCCCGCCCAGGCCAGAGATCCGGCGGGACGTCCGGTAGGGGCGTCCTCATCGTTGATCATGAACGTCAACCCCCACGACTTGGGCATTCCGGGGAAGAACTCGGCGTAGTTGGAAAGCGTAGGGATCACCCCGGGCAGCCCCCTTATTCTCATCTCACCCAAGCCGTTCTCCGCCGCCATGTCCACGGTTTCCCTACCGAGAATCCTCCCGTCGGGCCCCATACCGTCGTTCAGCCACATGCGGATGAACCTGCAGTAGTCCTCCGCGGTGGAGTAGAGGCCGTGGCCTCCCATGTGCACTTCCGGGTCGGCGGGCAACTCGTAGTCGAGAGGTTCCAGCGATCCGTCATCCGCCCGCTGGTGTATCCGAGCCATCCGGCGGCGCATGTCCATATCAAGGGTGAAGGCGGTGGAGTCCATGCCCAGCGGTCCCAGGATCCGTTCATGCAGAACCTCCCCCAAGCGCTTCCCGGTGATGCCCTCGACCACCTGTCCCGCCCAGTCGATGTTCGACCCGTACTCCCAATCATCGCCCGGATCGAACAGTAGAGGGGTCATGATCGAAGCCTTGGTAGACGTGGCTACGCTGGGCCGGCCATCGACCTCCGCCAGACGGTGGTACGTCTCGTTGCAGAAAGCGTACGCGAGGCCGGCGGTATGGAGTAACAGCATCCTTGTGGTGATATCCCGTCTGGGGGGACGCAACCTCGGAACCCCGGCGGTGTCGAACCCTTCCAGAACCTGAAGGTCCCCGATGTCAGGGGCGTAGGTCTTCGCCGGTGCGTCGAGGTCGAGGCTGCCGTCCTCCACCAGCTGCAGACAGGCTGTGCCGGTAACGGCCTTGGTAGTAGAGAAGATCGCGAAAACAGTGTCGGTGGTCATGGCCTGGAGGCGCCCCAACGACCGTAGGCCCGCCGCCCCCTCGTAGATATTGCCTTTACGGTCGGTGGCCAACGCCACGACTCCCGGCGCCCTCGGACAGCCCGATACGACACCATCGAGCACGGCGTCAGCCGCTGCCTTCAAGTCCCTGGCCACTCCGCCCTCCCTCTTGTGCTTGCGAGCATCCGCAGGCTACACATCCCACCAACCGAATCCGGTTCGGGCGACTTCCACGAGGAGGACTTATGCGTCGCCTTTAGCCAAAAGCGATCTGAAGTCTTTGAACCCCAATTCTTCATGCCCCCGTCACACCGACCTCGAAAAGCCCGCCGTCAAGCACACTTTCACGGCGCGTCAGGCGATCACCCGATAGGTGAAAGGCAGGCTCCGGCCAGAAGAGGCCACCAAGCAGCTGTCTTCCAAGGTCATATAGTTCATTTCATCTCTCTCGGCTATCCATTCAAACCCCTGCATGAAAAATCGGGGTGAAAGCGCGTTACGGCTTCCGCGGTGAGGGAGGGTGAGGAGAAGTGATGGGACCGAGGTTAGTAAACACTTGGACAGGGATCGGGCGTGTAGGCTTTTCGCGAAGCTCCCATCTGAGGACCAAATGTCACTACTGGAGACACTCGAGAGGATCCGATCCGCTCCGGTTCCTACCAACGAGGAAGCCGCCAAGTTCCAGATCATCGGACCTGTTCTCAAGGCCTTAGGGTGGAATCCGGTTCGGCATGAGGATGTTCTCTTCGAACACGCGGTAGGAAGCGGTAGGGTCGACATTGCGCTGAACGGACCCGACCATATCCTGGCACTGGTGGAGGCCATTGCCCCGAATCAGGACCTCGACAAGCATGTAGATCGGGTTATCCGGTACGCCTTCCGGGAAGGGACGGACATCTGCGTTCTCACTACAGGCCTTGATTGGTGGCTGTACCTACCGAGAAAAAGAGTAAGCCCATCATGGCAGCCGTTCGCCGCCTACAACATAAGGAATGATCGGATTGAAAGGGTGGTCGAGGGCTTGGAGACCTTCCTTAGTAAGCCATCCCTCCTTACGGGACAGGCCGAGAAGCAGGCTAAGCGAGTACTCGAAGAAAGCCGTATTGCGGAGTACTGGAGCAAGGAACTACCGAAGGTATGGAAAACAATGCTGGCGGAACCGGACAAGGATCTGGTCGATTTGGTAACACGACGCGCACACGATTCGCTCTACCTTCGTCCCGCCAGGAAACAGGTGGAGGCGCTTCTGCAAGGCCTACCCATTCGTGCAAACTCGGATTTCCCACAACCCGAGCCGAACCCACCTACGGAACCGAACGATCCCGGACAAGTCAAGAAACGGTCAGCATCAAGAAAGCCGCCGAGGTCTATCAGCTTGTTCGGTTACACCCACCACATTGGCGCTTGGAACGAAATCCCAATCCAAGTGGCAGTGTCCCTCCAGCAACGCCACAGCGCTGACTTTGATCGTATCTTGGAGTTATGGGGCCGGATCCGGCCATTCGCAAGCCGCGATCCTGAGGACCTACACCGCGCCGCCCAGGTTGGAGAATCGGAGTACTACATCGAAATCACTCTGAACGCGAAAGACTGCGTCCGAAGGGCGAAGCTGTTCCTGGAACACTTCGGTCACCCCGCCTCCGATCTAACGATTCTCGATTCCGAC
>CAZEZF010000100.1:0-13648 GCA_964516495.1 uncultured Acidimicrobiia bacterium
CCTTGAACAGGCGGACCCCGCAAATCCAGCGAAGAACCTTGAAAAAACAACTAACAAAAACCCAACACTCTTCGACGACCTCTAACTAAACGGCCATGCCACCTTGGGCTAATGTAGTACGGCCCCGTTCATCTCTCCCCGATATCCATCAAATACTCGATGCTCCTGCGGGCATCTAGGACCGGACCCTCGCCGGTCGGGGGCGGACCGGACAACGCAACATCCTGCTCCAACACGTACCAGCCCTGATAACCATCGGCCTCCAGATGTCTGACCACTCCTGCCACATCTACAAAGCCTTCTCCCAACGGCTTGAACAGTCCGTCAATAACCGCCTGCCGGAAGGGTCGCTCCCCAGACCTCACCTGCTCGGCCATGCGCTCATCAACATCCTTCAGATGAACATGGACCACCCGGTTACCGGCCATCCGGGCCACCTCCAGTGGATCACCCCCGCTGAGAGCGACATGGCCGGTATCAAGGCAGATATCAACCTCACATGTCTCTAGCAACCGTTCGATTTGATCCGGACGGTCAACCGCCATCGCCCAATGGGAGTGCAGGGCGGTGTCCAGGCCGTAGCGGTCACAGATCTCGGTGAGGCGTTGTAGGGCATCATCGAAAACCGCCCACTCCTGGTCGCTCAACTCGACCGGCGTGTCGTATCCGTCGAGTATCGAAGCGGGTCCCAGGACGAAGGTTCCGGCATTTGCGCCGGCCAGGGTACGCGCCGCCCGATCCGCATAAGCCAGTTCGGACGGCAGCATCTCCCGGCGGTACAGGCGCACCGGAACGAAGCCACCTACCAACCGCATGTTTCTGCTGCCGAGGAGTGGATCGAGATCCGCCGGATCAACGGGGAGGAATCCATCCGGGCCGAGTTCGGTAGCCCGCAGCCCCACCTCTTGCATCTCGTTGAGGATCCGGTCCCGGTCCATCACATACCCCCAACCTGGGGACTGATCGACTCCCCAGGTGATGGGTGCTCCCGCGATCCGTTCAAGTAGCGGTATTCCCGCCATTAATCCCCTCCTCATGCCTGCGTCCGGCGGTGCCGCAGAACGGGTATTTGTCTTAAACTTGCTCGATTCCTGGAAGACCGGCCGTCACGATCACTAAGCAGATACCCGCACAAGGCGGTTCCCTACATACAACAATCCTGGCGGCCTCGTCGCGCGGCCTCCGAGGACGAAGCCTTAATCTACCATGATCATAGAATCTGCATATTGGGCGCCTCCAATTTCGAGGACCGCCACCCACACTCGGAAAAACCCGGAATCCCAAGCAATCAACCCTCGGAAGGTCCAAAGTGAGGATCAAATTGAGAAATATGAGGTTTGGAAACATTGAGGCTCACGACATGAGGTCCAAGACAAGATGTGAATATGCGATATGTTCGAAATGGAACATGTACGAGACATGACCGGCATTGATGTAGCGGTCCCGGCCGGCGCCAGGCTGGGCGAGTCGCCGGTTTGGAGTCCTGAAGAAGATGTCCTCTACTGGATCGATATCGAAGGCCGCCGCGTTCATAGGTTCGACCCGGTCACCGGCGTCAACGAAACACGCTCCATCCCGGGACGACCCGGCTCACTGGTACGCACTACACAACCCGGACTGCTCCTGATGGCGATGGAAAACCAAATAATCTGGTTGGATTGGACCACCGGTGCGACTGCTCCGTGGCTGACCCTCGAACCGTCCGGTATCGGTAACCGACTGAACGACGGCAAGACTGATCCCTCCGGACGATATTGGGTAGGTTCGATGCATGAGCGACCTGCCGCCCGACGCTACACGGGCAGCCTCTATAGGATCGAAGGGGACGGTTCCTTCACCGCTACCCGCAACAGGATCGGTATCTCCAACGCCTTGGCCTTCGACGCCGAACGCAAACGGATGTACTTCTCCGATACCTTCACCCGCAGGGTGGTTTGCTTCGACTATGACCTCGACACCGGGGCCAATCACAATGAGACCACGTTCGTGGAGTTCGACGACCTGCCCGGAAGCCCGGACGGCGCCTGTGTCGACACTGAGGGTTGTTACTGGGTGGCGGCGGTTCATGGTGGCGCCCTCTTGCGGTTTACCCCCGACGGAAGGCTGGATCGCCGGATCGACCTGCCGGTAACGAGACCGACAATGCCCGCTTTCGGTGGAACCGGCCTAGACAAGCTATTTGTCACGTCGATCGGCGGCGACGGCCACACGACTCACCCGCATCGACCGGAAGCAGGAGATCTGCTGGTGCTCGATCCCGGAGTAACCGGCCTTCCCGACCCTCCCTTCGCCGGGCGCCCGCCTGACGGGATTGCATAACCTGGATAACCGGCATAACCGGAATCGTGACCGAACAATCGCTACGATTCGGCGGGTAGAAAGGGAGGTTGACGATCGCCCGGACAAAACCGGCCCCGAGAATCTGGTTCGAACGCCCGGTGACGGCCACGCTGATGCCGCTGGTTCCGACCTCGGTCGAAATGCTCGGACCGAGTCGCGACACCGACATCCACGCCGGCATCGAGACCGCCAAGGCCGCCGTGGCCGCCCGCATAGCCTACGATGACCGGCTATTCGACCAGGCGCCCGACCTCCTGGCGGTATGCCGTAGCGGCATCGGCTGCGACACGGTGGACTTCGAGGCCGCCAACCGGCGCGGGGTGGCGATCTGCAACGTCCCGGACGGACCGACCGTACCCACCGCCGAGCACTCCTTGGCCCTCATCCTGACGGTGGCCAAACAGGTGGTCCCGTCCGCCATCCGCCTGCGGCAGGCCATAGGTGACTACTACAGTTCCCACGCCGCAATGGAAATGGACGGAAAGACGCTGGGGTTGGTGGGCTTCGGACGCATTGCCAGACGGGTAGCGGGCTACGGCGCCGCCTTGGGTATGAAGCCCATCGCCTACGACCCGTTCCTGCCGGAAGACGCCTTCCCCCGAGAGGTAGCCCGGGCCACGTCGCTCGATGAACTGTCGGCGGCGAGCGACGTGATATCGGTCCATGTTCCGATGACTTCCGAAAACGCTCGGATGTTCGACGCCCAGAGGTTCGCCGCCATGAAACCCGGCGCCGTCTTCGTAAACGCCGCCCGCGGCGGGCTGGTGGATCAGGACGCGCTTATGGCTGCTCTCGACAACGATCACCTGCTGGGCGCCGGAGTCGATGTGACCGAACCGGAACCGCTGGACCCGGATCATCCCCTGCTCCACCATCCGAAGGTGATCGTAACCCCCCACATCGCATCGGCCACGGACGAGGCTCGCGCTCGCATGTTCGGTTCCGCCGTGGAGCAGGCTCTGATGGTGACACAAGGGAAGAGGCCTCCCCACCTGGTCAACCCCGAGGTGTGGGATAAGGTCCTGGCAAGGATCTCAGGGAAGGCGCCGCCTTCCGGAAAGTTATGACTACCGGGAGAACCCCGATCCGGATCGGCCTGGTGGGCTTCGGATGGATGGGCCAGGCCCACTCCCGCTCGTACCTTTCAATTCCTCGGTACTTCCCGGAGGCTACCTTCCTTCCGGTCCTGGTCGGGGTGGCCGACACCGTACCCTCCCGTACCCGCCAGGCGGTTGATGATTTCGGCTATTCCTCCGGAACGTCCGACTGGAGGGAACTGATCGCCCGCCCCGACATCGACGTCATCGATATCACCGCGCCGAACGCCATGCACGAAGCGATCGCCGAGGAGGCCGCGGCCGCCGGGAAACACATCTTCTGCGAGAAACCGGTCGGTATCTCCACCGACGCCACCGCCCGTATCGAATACGCCGCCCGGCGGGCCGGGGTCATTACCGGATGCGGCTATAACTATCGATGGGCGCCGCTGGTTCGCTACGCCAAGGACCTCATCGCCGGCGGTCGAGTGGGTGTCCCGACCCACTACCGGGGCCGGTTCTTCACCATGTACGGACGGGACCGGCTGGGATTGCTCAGTTGGCGCTTCCTCCAAGACAGGGCCGGACACGGCGCCTTGAGCGACATAATGTCCCATGCCATTGACATGGCACAGTTTCTGTACGGCCCTATCAGCCGATTGGTGGCGACCAGAGAAACCTTTGTTCGCCGCCGACCCCTTCCGAAGCCGGGAACGGGTACCCATTACGATCGAGGGTCACCGGACGATCCGACCGGTTTGGTCACCAACGAAGACTACGTCGGGGCTCTCGTCGAGTTCGTGAACGGGGCCCGGGGCACGTTGGAGGCTGATCGGTCCATCTTCGGACCGCAAAGCCAGATGGCTTTCGAGTTGAACGGATCGAAAGGCGCCGTCTCGTGGGACCATGAGAAGCTGAACCAACTGCGCCTCTACCTTCCCGATGAGCAACCCGAGGACGGCTTCATAGAAGTCCTCGGCGGCGACACGTTCCATCGTCAAGCCAACCTGGTGCCGGGAGGGGGTAATTCGATAGGTTTCGAGGACCTGAAGGTTATCGAAGCCTACGAGTTCCTCTCGTCGGTGGCGGCCGGACAACCGCACGATCCGGGCTTTGACGCGGCGCTGGCCAACGCGGATGTCGCCGCCGCCATGATCCGGTCTTGGCAGTCGGGAGGATGGGAGAACGTAGAGTCACTACGGATCGAATGATGAAGAGGACGACCAGCAAACCGGGTGGCCCCGAATAGAAGAGTGACATCGGATGCACCGCCCCGGCGCGAGCGGACGGTGACATCAGGGTTGAACAGGCCGCAACGGACCTGGAGGAGGAACATGGAAACGATCAGGCTGACCACAGCACAAGCCGTTGTCAAGTGGTTGATGAACCAACACACCGTGGTGGGCGGTCGGCAGACGCCGATCTTCGCCGGAGCGTTCGGCATCTTCGGCCACGGCAACGTCACCTGCCTCGCGGAGGCGCTGGAACCGGTGCAGGACCGACTGCCCACCTGGCGGGGCCAGAACGAGCAGTCTATGGCCTTGGCCGCGGTCGCCTACGCCAAGGCCATGCGGGGACGGCGCATCATGATCGCCACCTCCTCGATCGGCCCCGGCTGCACCAACATGGTGACCGCCGCTGCGGTGGCCCACGCCAACCGAATACCTTTGCTGATCCTGTCGGGAGACACCTTCCAACATAGGATTGTCGATCCGGTCCTCCAGCAGATCGAGGTGTTCGAAGACCCCACCGTAACCGTGTGTGACACCTTCCGGCCGGTGAGTCGTTTCTGGGACCGTATCACCCGGCCCGAACAGGTGGTCCAGTCGCTCCCCCAAGCCTTGGCGGTCATGTTGGACCCCGCCGGCCGCGGACCCGCCTTTCTCGCCCTTCCCCAGGACATCCAAGGGGAGGCGTATGACTATCCGGCTCGGTTCTTCGACCCCGAGGTCCACTACATACGCCGACCAGGACCCGATCCCCGCGATGTGGAGAAGGCTTCCGCCATCCTTTCCCGAGCGCGGCGGCCGATGATCATCGCCGGAGGCGGCGTACACTACTCGGGAGCGGTCGCCACGCTCACCGATTTCGCCGAGCGGCGCGGTATCCCGGTAGTGGAAACCGTAGCCGGGAAATCAACCCTGATCCACGATCACCCCAACTATGCAGGTCCGATCGGTGTGACCGGATCGGCCGCCGCCAACTCTGTAGCCGAGGATGCCGATGTGGTGCTGGCGGTCGGAACCCGGCTCCAGGACTTCACCACCGGGTCGTGGGCGGTGTTCAAGCATCCGGAGGTTCGGTTCATCTCGATCAACACCGCCCGATGGGATGCCCACAAACAGTCGGCCACCCCGGTGATAGGCGACGCCCGGGTGTGCCTCGAAGCCTTGGACAACCGGCTCGGCGACTACCGGGCGCCTGACGAAGGGTTGGCCGATGCGCAGAACGCCATCCGGGATTGGCACCGCTATCTCGACTCCTGGAAGTCCGGTCAACCCGACGCGACACCCGCATACGCCCAGGTGATCCAGATGGTCAACGAACTCTGCGATGATGATGACTACTGCCTGTCGGCCGCCGGTGGCCTTCCGGGCGAGTTGACCATGGGCTGGCGTTCCAAGTCAGTGGGAAGTTTCGACTCCGAGTACGGCTATTCGACCATGGGCTACGAGATCGCCGGAGCGTGGGGCGCCCGGATGGCCCGCACCGACGGTGACGTCATCGCCTGGGTGGGTGACGGTTCCTACCTTATGATGAACTCCGACATCTACTCGACAGTCATGACCGGCCAGAAGGTGATCTTCATGGTGATGGACAACGGTGGGTTCGCGGTGATCAACCGCCTACAGGTGAACACAGGCGGGGCCGAGTTCAACAACCTGCTGCGTACGACCCGCCACAAGGAGTATTTCCGGGTTGACTTTGTATCCAACATCCGGTCGATGGGCGCCCACGCCGAGAAGGTGCAACGCCTGGAAGACCTCCCTGACGCATGGCGCCGGGCGAAGGCGTCGGACCGGAGTTACGCCATCGTGATGGACATCGACCAGTACACCTGGACGGAAGGAGGAGCCTGGTGGGAAGTGGGGATACCGGAAGTGAGTGACCGGGAACAGGTGAGGGTCGCCCGCGCCGAGTGGGAAGCCGAGCGCAAACATCAGCGGGTCGGCGTGTAAGGGTCGATCAGAGACCGCGGTTCGAACAGAGGAGGTAGACGATGGGACGCTTCGACGGCAAGGTAGCGGTGGTGACCGGGAGCACGCAGGGCCTGGGAGAGGCCATCGCCGAACGGCTGGTCGCGGAAGGTCTGGAAGGACTGGTGGTCACCGGACGGAACGGGGAACGGGGCGAGACCGTCGCTGATCGCCTCCAAGGTGACTGCCGCACCGTCTTCGCGCCGGCCGACCTGGCCGACCCGGCAGCCTCGGCCAGGATCATCGAGGAGGCCGACCGCGTGTTCGGACGGATCGACGTCCTGGTAAACGCAGCAGGTGACTCCCATCGAGGAACCATCGAGGACACAAGTATCGATCTCTTCGACCACTTGATGGCGGTAAACGTCCGTGCCCCTTTCCTGCTCATGCAGGGCGCGATCCGCATCATGCGCCGCGAGGGGATACCCGGCGCCATCGTCAATGTCGCATCGGTGGCCTCCCACGGAGGCCCCCCCTACCTGACCATCTACTCAACCACCAAGGGCGCCCTGGTGACCCTCACCAAGAACGTGGCCAACTCGGTCCTGTGGGATCGAATCCGGGTCAACGCTTTGAACATCGGATGGATGGACAGTCCCGGCGAGCATGTCATCCGCAGGCGCTTCCACGGGGGAGATCCGGAGTGGTTGGAAAAGGCCGAAGCCTCGCAACCGTTCGGAAGGCTTCTCAAGACACCCGAAGTAGCCAAAGCCGTGTCCTTCCTCGCCTCAGATGACTCGGGAATGATGACCGGCGCGGCGGTGGACTTCAATCAGATGGTAATAGGCTGCGCAGCCGTCGAACAACCGCCTTCCGATGATTGAATCCGATCTCGTAACCTCGACCATCGACCCCGGTCTCATAGGGGTTCATCACCTGCCGACGGTGATTTCTTGACATGGCTTCGTCCCTGATAAAGGCGGATCGCAGCCAACCCGTCTCCGTATCGGTCACTCCCCGATCAGCCGGATGGACCTACCTCGACTTCCGGGTGGTTCACATCCAAGGCGAGCAACGCTACGACGAAGACACCGGAGACCGGGAGGTCGTGCTGGTCCCCATCTCGGGACAAGGGATGGTACGGATCGGCGATGAACTCGTAAACCTGACCAGGGCCGGGGTATTCGAAGAGCTACCCCGGGTGCTCTACGTTCCGCCGGGTCGTTCGATAAAAGTAAGGACCGATGATAGGTTCACCTTTACGATCGGGGGCGCTCCTGCCCAGGGTGGTCTGCCGTTACGGTTGTTCGAACCCTCCGAGATGAGGGTCGAACTGCGCGGTGGGGGCGCATCATATCGCCAGATCTCCCATATCCTCTCCCATCCCCTTCCTGCGGAACGCCTCATCCTCTATGAGGGGCACGCTCCTCGAGGGACATGGTCGGGTTGGGCGCCTCACTGCCACGACGGCTACTCCGGATCACCGTACCTGGAGGAGGTCTACTACTTCCGTCTTCAACCGGCGACCGGGTTCTGCCTGCATCGGAACTGGCGGGAAGATCGCGACTACGACGAGGTAATGGTCTGCGAGGACGGTGACACCGCCCTCGTACCGCAAGGATTCCACTCCACCGTCGCCTGCCCCGGAACCAACATGTATTTCCTCAACTATCTGGCCGGTGAACCGGTGGGCGAAGAACGAGCGCAAGGCCCGTTCTTCCATCCTGACCACACCTGGATACATGACGATTGGAACGCAGGGACCATGACGCTGCCCACCGTCGGAGTGGCGGGAACAGAGCATTGACTTCGATCCAACCGGGAAAATCTCCCGTATGATTCCCGCGTAATCTACAAAACGAGCCCATGATCAGGAACCGCGAAAACCAGACTATATGACGATGATTCCATCCGAGATACCCGCCGAGGTGCATGCCTTCAACAACCGGATAGTGGAGATGACCAAGGACGCCCCCCCGGTGTGGGAGGTAGGCGCGGCGGAAGGCAGGCAGGCCAGAGAGGAAGGCAGGTCGCTTCTGGGTCCTCCCCGACTGTCGCCGAGAGCATCGGTGCGAGTCATCGAGGGACCGGGAGGAGACATCAAGCTGCGGATAATCCACCCGGAAGGGAGAGAGACCCGGGGGATCTTTCTCCACATTCACGGGGGCGGATGGGTTTGGGGAGGACCTCACCATCACGATCCGCAGATGACCGCCCTGGCGGATGCCACCGGACTGATCACAGTGTCCACCTCCTACCGACTCGCTCCCGAGCATCCATACCCGGCCGGACCTGACGACTGCGAAACGGCGGCGCTGTGGCTGCACGAAAACGGGACAGACATCTTCGGTCACGAGTTGGTCGCCATCGGGGGTGAATCAGCCGGAGGGCACCTCAGCGCGGTGACCTGCCTACGCCTCCGTGACCGCCACGGACTGACTCCGTTCCGGGCGGCTCTCCTGACCTACGGCGCCTTCGACCTGCGAGGGACACCATCCATGCGCTCCTTCGGTGACCAACCGCTGATACTCAACAGGTCTTCGACCGAGTGGTTTATAAAGCTCTTCGTCGGTGACCGGGACCTTGAAGATCCGGATGTTTCCCCCCTCTGGGCCGACTTGGATGGATTGCCGCCCGCCTTGTTCACCGTTGGTACGCTTGATCCGCTGCTCGACGACACCCTGTTCATGGCCGCCCGCTGGCAGGCCGCCGGAAACTTTGCACAACTGGATGTGTGGCCCGGCGCGTTACACGCCTTCGACCTTTATGACAACGACTACGGTCGGGCGGCGCGTGAGCGCATGCATGAGTTCCTCAACGCCACCCTTACGGGAACGCCGCCGGAGGCTCCTTCCTGAGTAAGTTGTAGTTGTTGTCATATTAGGATATGCACCCAATGTCCTGAATCTTTTAGGTTCTCTTGATTGTAACCCGTAAGAGTTGCGTTTCGCGACCGGGATCCTTCTTCGTTTTTTTTAGCCGACGCCGCTGATGGCGAGGATCCGGGAACGTTTCTGTCCCACCCTCGCTGTATGTTGTTGTAACCGTAATTACCGGCGGTCTGTTTCCGACGTCGACCCGGACCGCGCGAAGGGATCATGTTCGTTCGGGACAACCCCGCCTGGGGTATAGGAGGACGCGTCTCGGCCAAAGGTGGTGGCGGTGGGGGAGGGCCCGCCGGGAAGGGGCCTACCACGGCGATTTTCGCGGACTTTCCTGACTCAGGACACCAGGAAGGTGCTGAGAAAACCCCCGGCTTGGCCCGACATCCGATGGTAAACTCCCGGTCAGCGGGACGGAGGGCCAATCCAATCACCTGTTTTCAGTACCGTCCTAGCCCCCGAGTCCTACCGGCGTCCGGCAGGTAAGCACCCTTAAGCGCCGGATTTATAACACCCTGATCTTCGCCCTAACCTGGTCGGATCGTAAACCGACCGTTGCTCGAAAGGAGAAACTCGGAATGGACCTGTTGCCAGGTGTGGAAGCCCGAGCCGTCACCACCAAACGACTTCGTACCCACTTCTACCAATCCGGTCCTGACGGTGGTATCCCGGTCGTCATGATTCATGGCAACCTTTCGACCGGACGCTTCTTCGAGCATCTTTGGATTGACGCCCCCGACCGGTACCGTTTCATCGCGCCAGACATGCGTTCTTTCGGACGGACGGAACCGGCCCCGATCGACGCCACTCGGGGAATGGACGACTGGGCGGACGACACCAAGGCTCTGCTGGAAACCCTCGAAATCGAGCAACCGCCTCATCTGGTGGGCTGGTCGGCCGGTGGCGGCGCCATCGCCTCCTACGCCATGAAACACCCGGTAGCCTCCCTGACTTTCATCGCTCCGGTCTCCCCGTTCGGCTTCGGGGCGGCCCGGCGCGACGGAACACCCTGCCAGCCGGACTGGGCCGGTACCGGCGGCGGAACCGGTAATCCCGAACTTCGCAGGCGGCTGGCCGAAGGAGACCGCTCCGCCGATAGCCCGTTCTCTCCCCGCAGCGTGATGAACTCGGCATACTGGTCGCCCGGCTACCGACTGCCTTCGGAATGGGAGGATATCCTGGTGGACGAGATGATCTTGAGCGTTGCCGGCGACGACGGATACCCGGGAGACCAGACACCCTCCGATAACTGGCCGGGTATGGCCCCCGGAACCCGGGGGATTCTGAACGCCCTGTCCGGTAAGTACTGTGACTGGTCCGGCATCGTGGACCTTCCCGACAAGCCCCCGGTTCTGTGGACCCAAGGCGCCGACGACATCGTCATAGCCGACGGCTCCATGTGGGAAATGGGCACGCTGGGCCAGATGAGGTTCATCCCCGGATGGCCAGGTGACGAAGACTTTCCTCCCCAGCCCATGGTGGCCCAGATCTGCGACGTCTTGGAACGGTACGAGGCCAAGGGCGGGCGTGTACAGATCGAAACGATCGAAGACTCCGGTCACGGACCCCACATCGATGCGGCCCCCTACTGGTCCGAGATATTCTTCGAGTTTCTGAGTTCGGTCGACGCCGGTTAGCGGAGATACAGCGTTGATGCGGGCCTCCGATTCGGAGAATGATCGGGCCGGACGAACGGTCCGGGACCGAGTGATTATCAGACCAGTTGATCGAAATGTGTTACGAATCCGGCGGTAGTGTTTATAGCTGAGATTCCATGTGACGACCGAGCCCACCATTGAGTGGTAAAGAGGAGTAAACAATGACCATTGAAGGCGTCAACCAAGAAATATCGGGCGATACGGCTGTCGGGGACATCGTTCGATACGAGGCGTCCGGCTTGATAGGTTCTCTGGCCAACCACCGGTGGTGGCCGGAACAGCTCAACCTGAGACCGCTGGGCAAGAACTCGCCGCTGATCGACCCGATGGGCGAGGGGTTCGACTACGCAGCCGAGTTCAACAGCCTCGACCTTCCGGCCGTCAAAGCCGATATCGAAGAGGTGCTTACCACCTCCCAGGACTGGTGGCCGGCTGACTACGGACATTACGGACCGCTGATCATCCGTATGGCTTGGCATAGCGCCGGCACCTACCGAACCTTTGACGGTCGGGGAGGCGGAGGCTCGGGTACCCACCGCTTCGCCCCGCTCAACAGCTGGCCGGATAACGCCAATCTGGACAAGGCGCGGAGGTTGCTGTGGCCGGTTAAGCATAAGTACGGTCACAAGATCTCGTGGGCCGATCTGATGATCCTTGCCGGGAACGTCGCGCTGGAGTCGATGGGCTTCAAGACGTTCGGATTCGGTGGCGGTAGGGAAGACGTTTGGGAACCTGAGGAGGATATCTACTGGGGTTCCGAGACCGAATGGTTGGGTGATGAACGCTACAGCGGAGACCGGGAACTGGCTAACCCATTGGGCGCGGTGCAGATGGGTCTGATCTATGTGAATCCGGAAGGGCCCAACGGTGAGCCCGATCCCATCGCCGCGGCCCGAGACATCCGAGAGACCTTCACCCGCATGGCGATGGACGACACCGAGACGGTAGCGCTCATCGCCGGAGGGCACACCTTCGGTAAGACCCATGGCGCCGCCGACGTGAACCGACATGTCGGCCGAGAACCGGAAGGCGCCGATGTGGAGGAGCAGGGACTCGGTTGGTCGAACACTTTCGGCAGCGGCAAGGGGGGTGACGCCATCACCAGCGGCCTCGAAGGCGCCTGGACCTCGACGCCGATAGCTTGGGATAACAGCTTCTTCGAGACTCTCTTCGCCTACGAATGGGAGTTGACCAAGAGCCCGGCGGGCGCCTGGCAGTGGATACCGGCCAACGGGGATGCGGCCGACACCGTGCCGGATGCCCATGACCCGTCGAAGCGGCACAGCCCCGTAATGTTGACTACCGACCTGTCCCTCCGGATGGATCCGGTATACGAACCCATTTCGCGGCACTTCTTGGAGAACCCCGACGATCTAGCGGATGCGTTCGCCCGGGCATGGTTCAAGCTCACCCATCGTGATATGGGCCCCTTGACCCGGTATCTCGGTCCGGAAGTGCCTGACGAGCAACTCATCTGGCAGGACCCGGTACCGGCGGTCGACCACGAACTCGTTGATGACGACGACATCGCGGCTCTCAAGACCAGGATCCTCGACTCGGGATTGTCCGTTTCCCGGCTGGTGAAGACCGCTTGGGCCTCGGCGTCGACCTTCCGTGACAGCGACATGCGAGGCGGGGCCAACGGGGCCCGGATACGACTCGCCCCTCAGAAGGACTGGGAAGCCAACGATCCTGCCGAGTTGGCCGCCGCGCTGGACGTATTGGAAGACGTTCGCACCGAGTTCAACAACGCCCGTACCGATCGTAAGCAGATCTCTCTCGCCGATCTCATCGTCCTGGGCGGATGCGCCGCCATCGAGCAGGCCGCGAGTGACGCCGGTTGTGAGATCGAGGTACCGTTTTCGCCGGGACGTACCGATGCGAGACCGGACCAGACAGATGTCGGTTCCTTCGCGGTGTTGGAACCTACCGTTGACGGGTTTCGCAACTACCGGCGATCCGGCGATCCACGCCGTCCTGAAGCCGTGTTGATCGACCGCGCCGCCTTGCTGTCGCTCACGGCCCCGGAATTGACGGTGCTTATCGGTGGCCTCCGGACGTTGAACGCGAATTCGGGAGGATCCGAGCTAGGGGTCCTGACCGACCGTCCGGGGAAGCTGACCAACGAGTTCTTCGTCAACCTGCTCGACATGGGTACCCTCTGGCGGCAGTCGGAGTCCGATGATGACACCTACGAGGGTGTGGACCGGGAGACCGGCGAGGTCAAGTGGACGGCCGGCTCGGTCGACCTTGTGTTCGGTTACAACTCCCAGCTTCGGGCTATCGCCGAGGTGTACGGATCATCGGACGCCCAGGAGAAGTTCGTGCAGGACTTCGTGGCTGCTTGGGATAAGGTCATGAACCTCGACCGCTTTGACCTTCGCTAGCGGAACGGGCGTGATCTTCACCCGCAGGATGATCGTCGGATGCACCGCGATAGTGGCTTGACGTAACCCTCTTCGAGATCGACGCGACCGGGTATCAACAATCCGACCGACGTCGGCGGTACGGTTTCATCGATACGCCTACCAACACGCTGTCCCGCTCGGCGTGGCTCGGTCGGGTTCACCTACCAAACCTTCCCTGTCCTAAGA
>CAZEZF010000101.1:0-13624 GCA_964516495.1 uncultured Acidimicrobiia bacterium
CCTCGTCTGGACGGGGCGCCCCCATCACCCAGAGGTGAAGGCCGGGACATCCCGTAAAAGTGGGCTTGACGCGGCCTTTTTGAGTTCGGTGTGTCTGGGGCATGAAGAATCAGGGTTAATTTAACTGTTCCGGAGGACTGGAGGTTGCCGGGCGTCCCTACCAGATCACCTTGGTTCCGAATTGCCCAAACGCAAGGTCCTTGGTCACCATGACAAGTGCCTCTATCTCGCTCTGGGCAGCGAGCATCCGATCAAAGGGGTCGCGATGCTCCGCTGGATAAGCTCCGGCGCGAAGACAATGTGTGTAGGTGACGGCCAGATGACGGAACTGATCCGACATAACCAGTTCATGAAAGCGACGGGCGGCGTCCGGAGCATTATCGAGGCGTCCCAGCCGTTGTAGAGTAGCGATCTCCCAGGCGCTGGCCGCACTCACAAATACCTCCGACGCCGCATCGGCAATCGAATCTCGGGCGAGGGACGAGAGGCTGGGGTTGTCGGTCCACCACCACAACAAGACATGGGTATCAAGGAGAAGCCTGGTCAAGACACCTCCCAAGCATCAAGTTCGCCCAAGGGCAAAGGCAGAAGTATCTCCGGTCCGACGCTCTGGTCGGCAAGCCGCCCTGGACGACGCCCGATATCGGGCGGAGGGAGAGGCCCCAGCAGAGCGTATGGCTTACCTGCCTTGGCAAGAACGATTTCCTCCCCGGCGTGGGCGCGATCCAACAACTTCGACAGGTGCGTCTTGGCCTGATGAACATTCACGATCACGGTCATACGAAGCTACTCCTTTCGCAACTTTCATCCTAGACTAAGTTTATGGCCTAAGTCTCGATTAGAACGGCGAATACACTATACATAGCCCCGATTTTTCATGCAGGGGTTTGAATGGGTAGCCGAGAGAGGTGAAACGAACTCTCTTACCTGGGAAAATAGCCGCTTGACGGGCTTGACGTGGCCTTTTCGAGTTCGGTGTGACGGGGGCATGAAGAATTGGGGCTAGTGATACATATAGCGATGCTGACGGCCCTTCTGCCATTGGTAACGTTTACCAGATATAGCGCCCACGCTAGAGAATGTCTCGGAGGAACTTACCGGTGTATGACTCGGGAACCTGTGCCACCTGCTCAGGGGTACCCAGAGCGACTATCCGCCCCCCTTCGTCACCGCCTTCGGGCCCCATGTCGATAATCCAGTCCGCAGACCGCACGACGTCCAAGTTGTGCTCGATGACCACCACGGTGTTGCCGGTGTCCACCAGGCGGTGGAGTACCTCCAACAACTTTCGTGTGTCCTCGAAATGCAGGCCGGTAGTCGGTTCGTCGAGAATGTATAGAGTATTGCCGGTCGCCCGTTTGCCCAGCTCGGAAGCCAATTTCACCCGCTGCGCCTCGCCGCCCGACAATGTCGGGGCTGATTGACCCAGGCGGATATACCCCAATCCGACATCGTATATCGTTTGCAGGATGCGGGCGATGGGCGGCTGGGCTTCAAAGAACGCCAAAGCCTCCTCTACCGGCATGTCCAGAACGTCGGAGATGGAGCGCTCCTTCCATCTGATCTCGAGGGTGTCCCGGTTGTATCGCCGACCTTCGCAGACCTCACAAGGTACATACACATCCGGCAGGAAGTGCATCTCGATCTTGATCGTCCCATCACCGCGGCAGGCTTCGCATCGACCGCCGCGCACGTTGAACGAGAAGCGTCCCGGCTTGTAACCGCGGGCTCTCGACTCGGGAGTAGAGGCGAACAGGGATCTGATCCGATCGAAAACCTTGGTGTAGGTGGCGGGGTTGGACCTGGGGGTTCTTCCGATGGGTGACTGGTCGATGTTGATTACCTTGTCGAGATGCTCGACTCCCTCGATTCGCCGATGGCGGCCGGGAACGGCCCTCGCCCGATAGAGCCGGTGGTGAAGGCCCTTCGACAGGATCTCCTGGACCAAGGTAGATTTGCCGCTTCCGGAAACGCCGGTGACGGAGATGAACCTACCCAACGGGAACTCCACATCCAGATTACGGAGGTTATTCTCGGCGGCGCTCACCACGGTGACCGTTCGTCCGTCACCGGATCGGCGAGCCTGCGGGGTGGGGATCCGCCTCCTTCCGGCCAGGTAGTCGCCCGTTATTGAAGTGGGCTCGGCGACTATCGCTTCGAAGTTCCCTTCCGCCACCACATGGCCGCCATGCTCCCCAGCCCCGGGTCCCAGGTCGACCACATAGTCGGCGGTGCGGATCGTCTCTTCATCGTGCTCGACCACGATGAGGGTGTTTCCGAGATCCCGGAGCCGGAGAAGGGTCTCGAGCAGGCGACGGTTGTCACGCTGATGAAGCCCGATGGAGGGTTCGTCCAGGACATACAGGACACCCACCAGACCGGAGCCGATCTGGGTGGCCAGCCGTATCCGCTGCGCCTCTCCCCCGGAGAGGGTGGCGGCCCCCCGGTACAGAGTCAGGTATTCGAGACCCACATCCAGCAGGAACCGGAGACGGGCGCGTATCTCCTTGAGAATCGGCTCGGCGATCGTCGTATCCCTTTTCCCTAGTCGAAGACCGTCCAGAACGGAGAGGGTTTGGCTGATGGAAGTGCGGCACAACTCGAATATGTTCACGCCCCCGAGGGTTACCGACAGAGAGATCGGGTTGAGGCGGGCGCCCCCACACGCCGGACAGGGAACCTCCCGCATGTACTCCTCGTAATGCCTCCGGGCCGATTCCGATTCGGTCTGCTCGTGACGACGCCGCAGAACCGGAATCACCCCTTCGTAGGTCGCCTTGTAACGCCGTCGCCTGCCGAACCGGTTGGTGAACGACACCCGCACGGGCATGTCCCCTGTCCCGTATAGGACGGCCTCTTGATGTTCTTCCGCCAACTCGTGGAAGGGACTGTCCACATCGAAATCGAGTTCTCTCCCCAACCCGTTGAGCAGATGATGAAAGTAGCGGTTCCGGTTGCTCGCCCACGGCGCCACGGCCCCGTCGGCGATCGAGAGCTCGTCATCGGGAATCACCAGCAGAGGATCGACCTCGAACTTGGTTCCGATCCCCGAGCACGACTGGCAGGCGCCGTAGGGGCTGTTGAACGAGAAGGTGCGGGGTTCCAGTTCATCGAACGACAAGCCGCAGTCGTTGCAGGCCAGATGCTGGCTGAAGGTCAGCTCCTGACCGTCTATAATGTCCACCACCGCGACGCCTCCGGTGAGACCCAGAGCAGTTTCGAGCGAGTCGGTGATCCGGCGTTTCCCGCCTCGACCGGCTATGAGGCGGTCTACCACCACCTCTATGGTGTGGGTGTAGTAGCGGTCCAGCTTGATCGGCTCCCCCAGGTACATCACCTCTCCGTCTACCCTCGCTCTACTGAAACCCTGACGAGACAGGTCACGGAACAGTTCCTCGTACTCGCCCTTTCGTCCTCTGATGATGGGCGCGAGTACTTGATAACGCGTTCCTTCCGGGAGGTCGGCTATCTGATCGACAATCTGCTGGGGGGTCTGGCGGGCCACCATCCTTCCGCATTCAGGGCAGTGAGGTTGGCCGATCCGGGCATACAGGAGGCGCAAATAGTCATGGATCTCCGTGATGGTCCCGACCGTTGAGCGCGGGTTGCGACCGGCGGTTTTCTGATCGATCGAGATAGCCGGCGACAGGCCCTCGATGAAGTCCACATCGGGTTTATCCATCTGGCCGAGGAACTGCCTGGCGTAGGCCGACAGGCTCTCCACATAGCGGCGGCGACCCTCGGCGTAGATGGTGTCGAACGCCAAACTGGACTTACCCGAACCGGACAGGCCGGTAAACACGATCAGGCGGTCACGGGGAAGCTCGATCGAAACGTTCTGCAGGTTGTGCTCGCGGGCGCCGCGAACAACCAGCTTGTCCTTGCTCATCATGTCATGACTCGGGTGGTTTCAATGGGGAGGCGCGCGGTGGAGGAATCATGATAGTTGCCCCTGTCTTCGTATTATCAGAGAGGTTATCGTCAACAACAACCATCAGGGTACGGCTCGACAAGACGGCGCCGTAGGGCGGGATACGCACGGCGAACCGAACCGCATGACGGAGTTCTGTAGCCTGGCGTGGTGGTCGGACACCGCGAGGAAAAAGAAGAACCGTTACATAAGTTGGACCACAGGCCGGACCGGTTCATTTCAGTGTATGTTTGACCAGTTCCAGGCCGGTTTCGACTCTGCCGCGCCAGCCGGAGCGGGGTCGCCGGATGGGGTTGGTGGATATCCTGAACAGGCAGACCGCCTCCCGCAGGTTGAGATCCGCTTCGTTCCATCGGTACCGTCCGAGGACCGTAGCCCGGAACAGGTCGTAATAGAGGCCGTTCGGGTCATGATCGGCGTTCTTGCGAAACGTCGAGTTCCATTTCAGGTGGGCGAGGAAGTTCCCGATATCAAGCATGGGATCGCCGGGACCTATCTCCTCGAAATCAACCAGGGCCAACCTGCCATCGGGTAGAACGATCATCTGGTCGTCGTAGAAGTCGTTGTGGGCGATGCCCGATGGTTTCCAGCCATCGACGAACGGATCCAGGATCCGGCTTATATCCCGGAGCAGGGACGATGCCCTGCCTTTATCAACGGCATGACGGATAATTCGACTTGCGTAGTAATAGCGTCCGCTGAGCCCGAACGGGCGGACACCGGTCGGGTGGGATGGGAGGCGCCAGAGGCTCTCCAGCCCATCCAAGAGCACGCCGGGGGTGGGCGGATGGCCCCGTCTCAGAGAGCGCCGCATATTGGCGCCCGGAATCTCCGACAGCCAGACCACCCCACCCTCGTCCCACCGTCCAGTCACCCGGGGAACCGCGAATCCTGAACGGTCCACGAGTTTCGCAGCCTCCAGCAACGTAGGCATACGGGAAGGGTGCATCACCCGAACGTACAGTCTTACCTTGCCCACCCGGTGGCGGAGTACCGCTCGACTGCGAGGTCGGTAGCGCACCAATTCCACACGTACTCGACGGCTTGGGAATACCAGAACATGTCGACCGATCAACCCGTGCGCGGTCTCGGGATCGGCCGCTTCGGATAGGCCGGGTAGGTAAGGATCGTCGGGGTAGCGAAACATCTCCACAGAGCCGTCACGTTCGATCAGCAAAGTCAAGTAATCCGACGGCTGATACTCGCCGGGTTGCCACTCGATCATGTAGGAGACCAGCAGACGCCTACCGGGGCTGTGGTTGACCATCCGCAGGACCAGGCGGCGCGGATGCGACCTTCGCCGACCGAACCGCCCACAATACGCGTCCCATACCCACCGCGGATCGAACAGGTCCTCCAGCCGACCCAAGGCAGGATCATGAGGATATTCAATCCCCCGACCCTTGGACCCCACCGAACGAACTGCCGTCAATCGCTACTGTCGCTGTCGTCGCTGTCAGGAGTGTAATCCGGGAAGGTGGCGCCGCTTGTTGTCGATGTCGGTTTTGTGGTTCTTGTTGTTGTGGGTGTTGAGACCGTAGTAGCGGTTGTTGTTCGCGTACCTATCGTGGAACCGCCGTCTGGAGTGTCGTACCCGTCAGAATCAGTCCCGTCATTATCCGTAAACGGGGTGTTGTCGGGGAAGGTGGTACCGCTTGTTGTCGATGTCGGTTTTGTGGTTCTTGTTGTTGTGGGTGTTGAAACCGTAGTAGCGGTTGTTGTTCGCGTACCTATCGTGGAACCGCCGTCTGGAGTGTCGTACCCGTCAGAATCAGTCCCGTCATTATCCGTAAACGGAGTGTCGATGCCATCGTTGTCGGTGTACGGGGTACCGTCGGGGACAGTGGTACCGGTTACCGTGGACTGGCCGAGTGTGGTGAGCGTTGTTGTCCGTGCGGCAAGGCCGTCACCGTCATCATCGTCGCTTTCTTCTCCGTCTTCTCCAAAGGATCGTCGCGTCACGGCTACGACCCCTCCGGCCTCGGTCAAGTCGGCGACAGGATTGTGGGGTGGCGGCGGCGGGAGACCGCGCCCTGCCAGATTGTGCCAGAGTCCTATTACATAAACGGCCATCTGGTCCCTTGTCACGGCCCCGGCGCCAACGCCTTCGATTACCGACGGAATAACCCGCAAATCCGTCAAACACCTCACAGCACGACCGAGTTCCTCAGCCACGGGCCCGCAACTGTTTCCGGCTTTGTCGTAAAGGCGAGCCAAGAACCTCGAAATCTGAGAAGCGGTCAGCGTGTGCGCCGGCCCGAACGTAACCGGAGTCGTACCCACCGTTATGCCCAGGCCATACAAGCATCCGATGCTTCCCTCGTGGGGACTTCCAGCTATATCAACGAACGGTACCTCTACGTTCTCCGGACACTGCCTGCCCAGCGCCTCCTGCCATAGACGCGCCAGGAACGAGGCCATCTGAGCTCGGGTGAGGTGGGATTCCGGATTGTAGACATCGTCTTCCAAACCGACCGACAAACCAAGGGCGCGCATACACAATATGTAGTCCGCCCCATATCCCCCCGGCGCTACGTCGGTGAACTGGTTCACCGTCCCCGGATCACAGAGCGAACTCACGTCGGCGCCCTCTGATGTGTCCTGCCCCGACACAGGAGCGGGTACAACACCCCAAATTATGAGGGCCGACACTAGCAAGACCCTACGTATCCGCAATGCAGACCTTCCCTCCGCTGTGACCCTCAGTCTAGACGGCTAACCCTCTGACCATGACCCCGAGACAGCTATTTGCCGGGTTCGTGGCCGGATCGGCGCCTCCAACGTTTACATAGTCGGTCTTCGAGTCGCGGCTACCGGACAATCTCGACGTGTCGTTCAAGGTCGGTGTGGCCAAAGGTGAGTGATCACAAGCCGAGCACTGCTCGAATGCCGTCATCGATGGCGGCCATTAGGGGAAGCGGCAGTTCACCCGCACGCTCCGCGAGCCACAACCGGTCCACCAACTCCAGACCTAAGGGCACTGCGACAGAATCCTTCGACAGGCCGGTAACCGAAGAATCGAGCAATACGTTGCCGGCTAGTCCCGCCCTTTGAATGTTCGACGTCAACGGCACAACATGTGCCTGCCAGACATCAGCGCCGAGGACAGCGCCGGAAGACACAACTACACACGGCCGGAACTTGTCGAGATCGATCCAATAGACCTCACCTCGCGCTACCACGGCGCTGATCGCTCCATTCGCTCTCCCGCTGTCGACGCCTTCCGCCGGTTCGGCCGCTCGCCGGCCGCCAGCGCTGCATCCGCCACAAGTTGTTGGGTGAACGAAAGTGTCGACCGGGCTGAATGGAGGCGAAGCTGATCGGCCACCCACCTTGAGAATGGCATATCGAGACTCTCAATAATGGGTACAACGTCGTCCGGGAGACTGATCGTCTTGTTCGGCATGTATGTATACTACATATGTATCTGATCTGTGTTCAAGCAAGCCGGTTGGATCTCCTACAAACGGCCCAGGTCGCGCGACCGCCTGGACATCGGCCGGCTTTCTCAGGTCGACCTCTCAAACTCGATCGAGCCCGGTCGTGACGGGTTTGTTCTCCGACTCGATCTCCATGCCCGCTCCTTGGGCAAGTCGGCTCAGCAGCGAGGCGAAGTCATCGTCTCCGAAGCCGCGTCCGATACCGTCGGCGACGATCTGGCTGACGAGGTGTGCTACCGGCATCGGAACCCCTACCTCGTCACCCAAGGCCATTCCGAGATCGAAATCCTTCTTCAACAGATGCCAGGTGAAGGTGGGGCTGTAATCAAGATTGACGAACGCCGGTGTCTTGTACCTCGTGAATGTAGAACCCATCACGCTCTCGTTGAGAAACTCCAGAAAATCTCCCCTACTGACCCCCGCGGCTTCCGCCAGGAGAGTGACCTCGGCCATCGACTGGGTAACAACCCCTAGGAACAGGTTGTGGCAGAGCTTGACCAATCGAGCCTCGTCGGAACTACCTACGTACGTGACCTTGCGCCCGAACATCTCAAGGTAGGGTCGCACCTCGTCATAGGCCGACCGGGGACCTGAGGCGACGGACGTAAGCCTGCCCGACTTCACGACCTTCGGGTTACCCGACACCGGAACAGCCAGGACCCGGGTACCCAGTTCGGCCGCCTCCTTACGCAACGTGTCGGATGTCGCAGAGTCGATAGTCGTCGAATCGACAAGTATTCCAGGTCGAGCGTCGGATCCGGACAGAACGCCTTGCGGGCCGAGGGTCACCTCGATTACGTCCGATGGACCGCCCACCATTGTAAAGACAATGTCGCGTCGGGCGAGGTCGGCGGGCGAATCGACCACGGTCGCCCCCTTCTCGATGAGTGCCTCCGCCTTGGCGCGCGTCCTGTTGTAGACCCAGACGTCGGCGCCTGCCTCCAGAAGCCGACCGGCGAGAGCCGATCCCATCCGTCCGACGCCGATCCAGCCCACCTTGTGGCGGTACTTCATCTCGCTCATATGCGTTCTCTTGCTCCGCTTGTGTTCGCTGCAATCGATTGGATTCTTGGATGTGGTCCGCAGCCTGTCAAGTCGATCCACGCCGAGACTCCTCTCCATCACCAGCAGCGCAAATGACCCCGGTCGGCATGGCCGCCACCACCTAAAATCGTGGGTGGAGTCCCGTCCGTAGCTGCGCCAAGAGCAGGCGAGAAACGGACGGGCCGGCCCGACAGATTCCACCCAGGTCACTACTCTACCGAGAGTTCAAAACCGCTTGACGCCATGCTACCAACCCGGGTAGCCTGTTGATGTGCGATCAATGGGAATCCGCGCCAAAGGATGTCCAAGAGTCGCCTCACATCCATGGTGATCGCAATGTGATACGGCGTGACACGGCAGGAAGCAGCGTTGAGGGAATCAACCCATCGGGACGCCGGCGATATAGCAAGGCCGGATACCGTAGGCAAGATTGCACCGCGTTCTCCCGCGGTAAGTCTTGACAACGTCTCCAGGCGCTTCGGCGAATACGTTGCCGTTGACGGCGTCTCTTTCGACGTGCAGCAGGGCGAGTTCTTCTCGATTATCGGTCCTAGTGGCTCTGGCAAGACCACAACCATCAGGATGATCGCTGGGCTCGAGGCCCTGTCGGAGGGAAAGATCAGTTTCTTCGGAAAGTCTGTGGTCGGCATACCTCCCTACAAGAGGGATTGCCCAATGGTGTTTCAACACTTTGCGCTCTTTCCTCACCTTGATGTGATTGAGAACGTAGCCTTCCCGCTCAGGATGAGAGGGCAAAAGCGCTCAGAGCGCTCTGAAGCCGCTGAAAAGGCGCTGGAGACGGTAGGTCTCGCCGGCCTCGGTCGCAGGCAACCGAATCAACTGAGTGGTGGACAGCAGCAGCGTGTAGCTTTGGCTCGCGCAATCGTCGCTAGACCCCGTGTTCTATTGCTCGACGAGGCCTTGGGTTCGCTTGATGCAGCTCTACGCATCGAAATGCAGGCTGAACTGCGGAGTCTTCAGCGTGTCTTGGGATGCGCTGTGATCCACGTCACCCACGATCAAAGCGAAGCACTGGCGATGGCGGACCGGGTTCTCGTACTGAACGAGGGACGGATCGAACAGTTAGCCAGTCCCCAAGACATCTTCAGCCGACCAGCGACGCGGTTCGTAGCCAAGTTCGTTGGCAATAATAATCTGATCGATGGTTACGTCGCAGGCATCTCGAAGGACGAAATGGAAGTTACCACACCTCTCGGAACCTTCGTGTGCCTCGGACGGAGCAAAGACCTAAGGGGACAGCAGGTTACATTGGTTGTCCGCCCGGACACGTTGAAACTCGTTGATGCCAAGTCGCTCACGAATGGCACTCGGCAATCTGATGGGAATCGATTTCGGTTTCCTGCCACAGTGGTCGGAGCTAAGTACGAGGGAGCCAGTGTTACTTATAGTGTCACGACCGAAGCGGACCCAACACTTTCCCTCTTTATAGAGGAGAACGCCTTTCTCCGGGCTATGAATCCGTACCATCCTGGAGATCCGGTCATCGTGGAGTGGCAGGGTGGATCACCACACATCCTTTCCGGTGGCCTGGCCACAGATCGAGTCGATAGCCATATGACGGAAGGGAGCTAACCACCAGCTACTCATATATGCATGGTTCAATACAGTCGATGTATCGGGACTCAAGACATAGGAGGCCGAGACAGAATGAAGGACAACGATCAGACACATGTACCCCGTCACCTCAGCCGACGAGAATTCCTCAGGAATGCGGGCCTAGGTGCTGTTGGCTTAGCCAGCCTCACCATCGTCGGGTGTGGCTCGGACGAACAGGAGAGCGAGGCAACAAGCGGTACATCTGCAGCCACAACACAGGCGCCAACCACGACCATCCAGGCCCTGACGTTGCACCATGCCGAGCACAGCGCTTTCAACCCCGAGATAAACGCCCAAGAATTCCAACGTGTGTCGGGTATACCCACCGAGAGTACGGTTATAACCTTCGAAGGCCTCGTCCCGGAATGGGTACAAGGCGGATACACGCGTTGGGATACGATTGCACCGCAGGGAGCACAGATGGCCCCCTTGATCGAGGCGGGTACCCTACAGGTGGTTCGAGCTTCAGAACTCGAGCATTGGAACAAGGCACTGCCGGTCTTCAGGGAGCCAGGAGCTGCCGGACAAGATGCCGAGTTACACCCTTATTCACAGATCTATACACAGGAGGCTATGGATTCCGGGCTCAATGATGAGCTTTGGGTGGTTCCTACCGTGTGGAACGGTGACACAATTGGCTACCGGACGGATCTGATCGACGAGAACCTCAACTCGTACGGTGCGCTGTGGGATCCGAAGTATCGTGGGCAGGTAGGGATATTCAACTCGTCATTACGTGCTCCAATGGAAGTGCTTTCTACCGTATCATATGACGGTTCCTATCAGCTGGAAGGTACCATTGGTAACCCGAGCAAGGCCGACATCGACTATGCGATCGATTTCCTAATCGAGCGTAAGCAAGAAGGTCAATTCAGAGTTCTCTGGGATGACTACGGACAAGCTGTTGAGCTTCTCGCCAACGGAGAAATATCCCTCTTGAATGCCTGGGAAACCATCGTGACTGAGGTCAGATCTCGAGGACTGCCAGCGATATACGCTCCTGTACGGGAAGGCTACAATATGTGGTTCCATGGTGTCGCGGTCTCCTCTGAAACGCCCAATCGCGAAGCTGCGATCCAGTTCATCAACTTCTGGCACAGCGGCTTTCCTGCGTCGAAGGTCGTCAACTCGGGGTACATGACTCCGATCCCGGACACTGCTGAAGCGCTTCTGAGGGAGACCGAGTCCCCCGACGAAGGCGTCGACGCGTGGGAGTATTGGTATGCCGGTGGGGGTCGAGACCGAGGATCGGCCGCGGATATCGCCTCGAACGGCGGCTGGTGGTGGCAGTTCCCGGATGAATCCGAGTACCTTTCCAACCGGTGGGAGGAGTTCGTAACCGCCTAACCGGCCTTTGAACGCCCCCCATCACGTCATGAGAAGCCGCACGGGAAGGTCGCTGTTGCGTAGGTGGACCGTCAGCGACCTCCCGGGCACAGCACGACCGGGGCTGAAGTGACGGGTTCAACGGTGGATGCCAACGCATCGGGTAGTCGATCAGACCCATCTGCGACGGACCATCCAAAGACAGCTCGAGGGGTGGGGATGCCTCCTCTCGAGGTCGGACTCGAGACTGAGCAGAGGTGGATGGCACTGCCGGCCCTACTGTGGCTCGCAGTAGGTCTAGGTGGGCCCCTTTCGGCGGTCGTACTCTTCAGCTTCTGGACGGGGACATCACTTTCTATGGTCCCGGAACTGACCATCAGCAACTACCAGTCGATACTCGGATCCGGAGAGTTTTGGGGCCTCGTGCTCTGGACACTGTTCATTTTGCTCGTCGTTTTGGTCATTGTGACACTACTGGGTGTTCCGGTCGCCTACTTCTTGGCTTCTGCCATTTCTAACGACGGACTAAGAGCTGCCTTGCTCTTCGGGCTATTCGTTCCCTTTGTAGTTAGCTACGCCATTCGCCTCATAACCTGGCTTCCGATGTTCGGCCGATCAGGTCTAATCAATCGATTTGCCGTCAGCTTAGGAATACTCAGTGAGCCCAGTGATCAGCTGCTTTTTTCCCCAACCGCCATCATCATAGCCCTCGTGTTTCTGTCAATAGCCTTTTTCGTAGGTCCAGTTTGCTTCAAATTATTACAGATCGACCAAGACTTGATTTCCGCTGCACAGAACTTGTCCGCGACCCCGCTGCAGATTTTCCGTACGATAGAGCTTCCGCTAGCCCGGCAAGCCATCTTCGCTGGATGGCTGTTCGTATCAGTCATTGTGCTAACCGACTTTGCAGTCGAGCGTCTCATCGGGGGAGGTTTGTCCCCGATGCTCGCGGGGACTGTTTGGAGGAGGGCGGAGCTGCTTCTCTGGCCACAGGCCAGCGCCTATGCCGTTGTACTGATCGTTGTGACCTTTGCAATTGTCGGTTTGTTCGTAAAGTTTGGGAAGCTCAGCGATGAACTACGGTGAATCTAGCTGGATGGTCACGTGAGTAGTTCCCAGCTTCGGTTAAGTAAGCGAGCACGATTCCTGCTGGGTATTCCAGCTGTCCTCGTCTTTGCAGGTGTATATTCGCCCATTCTGCTGTCGATCATTCTGTCCTTTCAAGGTCCCCTTGGTGGTGTCACTCTCCCATTAACTGAGCCAACACTGATTTGGTATGAATCACTGATTGATCTGAGAGCTATTACCGAGCATCCCGATTATCGAGGCCAGCCTCTAACTGATTTCCGTCCTTCGATCGTGAGATCCCTGGTACTCGCGGTTACGACGGCGTTGGTGTCCACATTCCTGGCTTTGATGGCTGCACAGGCCTATCGCACGCGATTCCGTGGCCACTCACTCATTGCTTACACTATGATCATCGCCCTAGTGATGCCAGGGCTTGCATTAAGTGTTGGGACGGTATCACTTGCGGGAGAATTAGGGGTAGAACCGGGACTGTTCGTAACCGGACTGCCAATTCATGTAACGTGGACTTTACCGTTTTGCTTCATCTTCCTCGTGGTGATGTTCCGAAGGTTTGACCGCCGGCTGGAAGAGTCAGCGTATACGCTGGGAGCGTCCCGAATAAAGACCTGGCTTCATGTAACGTTTCCGGTGATGCGTCCAGCGATCGCTGGATCTCTACTCTTCGCATTCATGCTCAGTTTGGATGAGTTTGCTCGGTCCATTTTTATCATGGCAAGCGACCGGACTCTTCCACTTGCGTTGGTAACGACTGCTCGCATCAGGATTACTCCCTCACTGTTTGCTCTTGGAATCGTGTTTTTCTTGGCGGCCTCGACACTAGTTGCGATATACGTTGTGGTAACAATTCGTTCGATACGCCGGAATCTACCCACCGCTGGGTCTTCCTAGGACGGTGCTGAAAAACAGGTGATTGGATTGGCCCTCCGTCCTCTGACCAGGGAGTTTACCATCGGATGTCGGGCCAAGCCGGGGGTTTCTCGGCTCTTCGGAAATGGGTGGGGAGTAGGGGAGCTGCTGGGTGAGGGGGTAATCCACCAAAAGTGAACAGGGGTCCTCGATAATCGGAGTTCAAGCAATGATTTCCGAGTCGGGAGGATCCCTGTGAAAGTTGATCCTACGCGCATGTGCGAGAAGTTGGTAGGCCTGGGTGACGTTGATGTGGTCGGGGTTGACGACT
>CAZEZF010000102.1:0-13456 GCA_964516495.1 uncultured Acidimicrobiia bacterium
CTTTCCTACGTCAATACCACCCCAAACCCAACAAACCAACCGGTGGATCCAGGTTTAACAGGGGTGCCCCCACCCCCGCCTCGCCCGAGGTGGTTAGAGTGGAGTGGCACAACTTTGGGGGTTGGCTGATCATGGGGTGCTAGGTCGGCAGGTTGTTACTTCGTCTCATTTTGGGGTCCCACACCGCAGCCCGGGTGCCCTCTTTTTCTGCTGAGAACCGTCAGGACAGAACAGGGCACCGCTTCGTTGCGGGCATTCCTACGGCGGGTCTTGAGTGGGCTCTTGTGCTTGCTGACCATCCGACCCGTACTTTCGTAGCCAGATGCGGGCCGTCTACACGTTTCGAACTACCCAGCGGCTCCGAGTGTAACCGGGACCTAGTGACTAGACCGTTAGCTACACGATGATCAGTGGCTTCTCAATCCACGGTATGGCGGCACTATCGCCTGTTCAGCACTACTATGAGAGGGCTTGTGGATCGCGCCACCGAGCGCAGGTGTCAGACGATAACCACCTAGAGTGATGCCTACCTCGGCAAGCTGCTTCGCTGCCTGACGACTACGGTCGATAGCTGTTCGATCTATATTGGGGTTATCGTTGATAACCTCGATCAGGTGATCTATCTCCATTCTCGTCCCTTCCTTTAGCACAACTAGAAGAAGGTGAGCGTGTGCACGAACGAGTCAGTATTGTTTCGGCGCATATGGTCCCACAAGAACCAAAAATAGTCCCAAACGGCTTTCTTCAGCTCAGGGATGTCACCAAAGTCATCAATCTTTAGTCTGAGTTCCTCTCTCAGCGTCTTTATATCGATTCCGCGTCCGTGTGTAAGCCAGCGTGTATGGTCACTCAACTTAAGTGCGATGTCACTGGCACGCTCTTCCTTCATTTCTGTTGTGACGCCTAGTCTTTGGGTTTCAGTCGTCGTCCAATCCTTGAATTTGTAGCTGGTAAGCCAGAGTTTCAGTAACTCCACTGAAAGGTCGCGTGCAAGTTCGAACTGATGAAGTTCTGCTAAATCGAGCTTCCCCAACAACACGAGCTCGGCAGTAGATAGTGACCCTTGCTTACTCTTTTCAATGAGGCTTTTGTATTGAGCCAGGTAGGACAGCGCGGGTACGAAGCGGCCATCCCGCACAAGCTGCGGATCAATGGGCCCGAGACAAGAGTGGTAGTCCATCATAATCTCATCACCGGACATAGCCAGCACAGTTCCCGCCGACATCGCTCTATCAGGAATAATGAACGTGACCTCGGTATAATGCTCTCTGAGGACGCGGACGATCCGCTCCACAACCTCGACAACGCCCCCGGGCGTGTCGAGAATCACGAACAGGCTTGCCCTCCGCTCCTCCCTGGCTTCAATGGCGATCTTGACTCGGTGCTCTATGCCTTCTTGCATAGGCGAAATGATTGTCAGACCATCCGCATCCAGCATGTCTTCGAGCGCTTGGAGGCGAGTTGCGGCCCACTCGCGAGCACTATCCTGCGTAGTTGGAGGTACTGGGACCTCTGTTTCGCTCATACGACCTCCTAGACCGTCACTTGCCTAACTGGTCGGGGTGGTCCTCTGGGGGGCATCCGCTGACAACTTCCATAGACAACACGTTAGCAGCCGATAGCAGTCCACCTGCCAACAGGCGCGCCGGTGGGTGCGTCCGCCGCGCAGCGAATCACCCACTGTGCCGTATTGCTTTCCTGGCCTCGGAACTTGGTGAGGCGGGAGTTCACAGCCGACGTGCCGAACCGGGTCCGGGTGGCGGATATCACCCATATCCCCACCCGGCCGGGGTCGGCTCTAGACCCAGGAATCAACGTTCAAGGAGGGTGGAGTAATCACCGACCGGCCAACCCTTACCACCACCCTCCCAGATCAACCGGCATAAGTGGTGAACCCCCATCAGGAGGGTACTGAAAACCCTCTGCCAGCCGACGCCCGATGGAAACTCCCTGGTCAGCGAGCGGAGGGCCACCCTACCCCCGTCTTTTTCAGCACCCTCCTGACATGGCCATCGGCACCCGGAAACCCGAGAGGGTCATCCACCAGTCCGATACGGGGTAGCCAAACCCGCCTCCACCGCGGGTGTCGACGGGACAGCGAAGCGACACTTACAGCAACGCGGTAACCGAATCGTTCTTCGCCTCCCCCGAAACCGAACTCCTCGACCGGAGCGGCTTCCCCAACCGGAACCAGGCCCGCTCCGCGATGTCCGACAACACATCGAAGGTTCTTACACCCCGAACCCGCTGCACCCGGCCCTCGGATACCACCCACCCGCCGACCACGAACCGGACACCCCAACAAACCGGGATGCCACGCCCGGCCCCCTAACCGAAACCCGTCCACAAAACCGGGGCAACTCCAGTATGTAGAGTCGTACGGCTGAAGGGTTGGATGATCCGGCAATCGCCGTGTCGCTGAAGTCCAAGCGGCACGGGGCGCCAGACTGCGCAGCCTGCGCTAGACGTCCAGCCAGGTCCGCCAAACCCGCCGGATCCCATTTGGTCAGGCATCGTGCCGCTACAGAGCGCATCAACGGGTGTTCCTTGCCGCGCCAGGGCGTTGATCTACTATCATTCCGCCTTCCCCTGTAAGACCAAATACTATCAGGCCGGGACGTTATGGACAGGTCTGGTCAGGGTAGGGGATAGTAGTCCAGGCATCTTTGCCGATTCCGGTGATTGCTTGACAAGTTGGGCCTCGGCATGGTTCTCCAGAAGGTTGCGAGGTTGACCCTTTACAGAGGTGGTCGGAGCATGCACCGGCGCAGATCCGCTATCTTGAGAATGGCCCCAGTCATGTCATCGTGGCGGATTCTGGAATTACCCGGATGGCTTTCTGCCGCCGGCGTTTATGCACCACGCGATGGTCCTTGCTTCGAAGCGCTACGAACACACACCAGCCGAGAAGCTGACAAGACACCAAGTCCGACCCTACACCGAGCATCCTACCCGAGAAGGTGAAGCTCTACGGTGCGGTCGTCCCCGACGTGATCAGCGTCCGTGTGGTCGGCCGATCTATCAACCGCTCCGCCGCCATTCTCGGCGGAGCCCGGGTCGGGTTATCCTAGAAGCAGCAATAGTTTTGTGTCGTGCGGGTCCTCTAGCCCGCTCGGCAAGTCGTAGTTGCGCCTGATGCCGACTTTGCTGATTCTGTGGCTTCGGTTCAACGCGGGTCTTTCGTTTCACGCCCCGTATGTACGGTCAAATGCTACGTTAACAGGACCTCATGTTCATCCAACTTATGACGAACACAAGAGTGTCGCTACGCCTAGGGAGCGCGATGCCGCAATAGGGCGGCGTCCGTCTTTGAACGCCGTGGGATAAGGCGGCCCGGAAGCTCGGTTGGGGTATGCTTGCGGGAGGAGATCACAATTGTCACAGTCCGGCACAAACAACACAAGGTCCCATGACCTGGAGGGTTTCGAGAACGCTTTCGGGCGGGTCGAGGCCGCCGCCACCGATACGCTGAGCGCGGTGAGGGAGCTGGCGAAGGTAGCCAGGCAGCTGGAGAAGGCGGCAAGGGTGGGCAACGTCAAGGCGCTCAAGAGGTCCCAGGGGAGGATCGAGGACGCTATGACAGGGTTACGCCATGCGGCGGATCGGGCGGTCCGTTCATGGCCGTTCGACACCGGGGAAGAGGAACGGTATCTCGACGAGGATTACACCGCCGAACTGATACAAACCGCGTCAGAGCGCGGTGTGGATATCTATGAGCGGGATGGTCAGCTTATCTGCGCTCCCTCCAGCGTGAAGATACTTCCCAAGACCCGTTCTGTAAGGATCGACAAGAGGCGGACCTCGACGATCCGACCGTCCTACCTGGCGGGCCTGCTGGAACGGAATCAGAACAAGAAGCAAACCTTCTCGTCGGGTCCGTTTCTCGAGGCTCTCTACAAGGTGTACAAGGAGCTTGTTCGCCAGGACACCCCGGACGGCATGGTCGATTGGCCCTCCGGAAGCGTGATCCGCCTGGAACGCATTTACAGGCTGTTCACGTCCCTACCCGGAACTGCCCGGGAATACACGCCGACCGATTTCGCCCGGGACATCTACCTGCTGGAGGCCGGGGGACGTAATAGGACCAGGTCCGGAGCCGAAGTTTCCTTCCCGGCGTCCACCGGAACCCGCCGTAAACGGGGAGTGCGCTGATAGTCATAGCGACCAGCCGGGACTTCCTTGACGAGAGTTCCCGATCTCGCGGATACGGGATCTACTCCGCTCTGCGTACCCGGGTGATGAACGACGTACGTGACCGGAACCTCGTCAACCCCGTCGCCTCCCTGGTCCGGCTGTCTTGAAGGATGGTGGGCGGGTGACGGCGAGGATCGACCGGAAGCACCGCCGGGCCTCGCGACAGGCGCTGGAGGCGCTCCGTAACGGTGTTCCCAATCAGGAGGCGGTCAAGATCCTGGGCTGCAACCAGCCCGCCACGGATCGCTTCGCCGACCTGCTGGCCGGGGCAGTTGATCGAACGGCGCCACCGACCGGCGCCCTCGGGATGCTTGTTTCCGGAGATTTCGGTGCGGGCAAGTCACACCTGCTCACCCACCTGGAGCAGATGGCCCTCTCCCGGAACTTCGTGTGCAGCAAGGTGGCCATCAGCAAGGAAACCCCTCTCTTCGATCTGGGCAAGGTTTTCAGGTCGGCCATAGAGAACGGACGGATGCCCGACCGCAGCGGCCGCATGATCGAGGAGATCGCCCAGCGGCTGAAACCGCACACCCCCGGATACGATGACTTCAAGAGATGGGTGCATGACCAGGATGCGAGCGGCCTGAACCCGATGTTCGCCGCCGGCCTCACCGTTCACGAAGGCGTGAACGACTTCGAGTTGCTCAGGGCGATCGAGTACTGGTGGGGAGGGGACAAGATAAGAGTCGTTCGCATCCGGGACGGTTTGAGGCAGCTGGGCCGGATCAAGGACTACCGATTCAGGGTACCGAAGCTGGCCGACCTTCCCCGCCAGAGAATGCGGTTCGCCACCGAGTTGATCAAGGCGGCCGGATACAAAGGCTGGGTGGTTTTGCTGGACGAGATCGAGCTTGTGGGTTCCTACTCGATTTTGCAGCGGAGCCGTTCCTACGCCGAACTCTCGAGATGGATGGGACGGATGGAGGGAGAACATCATCCCGGATTGGTGACGGTCGGCGCCGTTACCGACGACTTTGCATCTGAGATCATCCATCCCGACGGCGGCAAGAAGGACCGCGACTACGTTGCTCCCCGGTTGGAAGCGAACGATCGGTACCGCCACTTGGCGCCCTCGGCTTTGGAGGGTATGCGCCTGCTGGAACGCGAATGTCTTCCACTGAGGTCTCCCACCGAGGAGGAGGTGCGGGGAACGATTGACAAGCTGCGCCGCATCTACCGTGATGCTTATGGCTGGGACCCGCCCCCCTTGGATGTGCGCGCCGGCGGGGCCGGGGTCGAGGGTCGGATGCGCTACAAGGTTCGGTCATCCATCAACACATGGGATCTCCTACGTCTTGTTCCGGACGCTCGGCCGGAGATACAGGTCGACGAGTTCCGCCACACCTACGAAGAGGATCGCCTCCTGGATCGTGAACACAAGGACGTTCCCGGCGACCGGCCGTAAGGGTCGCGTTTGACATCCGCATCCGATTGCCGACCTCGCGATAGCGCGACCCCGATGACTCCCGGGCATTCGCGCGGCGGGCCTACGTCCGGCAGGCTTGCCTGGATGCGGTTTGTCAAGGACGGGGACCGGGCAATCCACGGCGCCCTGTTCCAGACCTCGGTCCGGGGCCGACCGCTGGCGTTCTGCTTTAGCCGGATGGCCGCCGGGACCGACACCGTACGAATCGCTGAGGAGATGTTTCGTGCGGCGAACCCGCCTCCGAGCCTGGCCCTCGTTCCGGGCGACGAGTTTCCGGAGCGAGCCGCCGTGGAAGTCTCCGGTGTCGAGGTCCCGGTACGCCGGATTGAGGTCTCTGTCGAGCGAGAACCGGGGAGTCCGGCGCCCCAACGGGTCACGGGGGGCTTTCCGGTGGGTCTTGACACATGGGAGGCGCTCAACGAAGCCCTTGACGACGTGGACCCTCTCGAGGTTCTTGATAGGACTTCCCTGGCCTTGGCGGAAGCCTTTTCCGATAGTTCCGTCAGAACACTGGCGGTGAACGGGGGCTTGACCTTTACAGTGCATCTGGCGCCACCCGGGGAACCATCACCGCAGGCGGATGATCGTCAGCGGTTCAGCGCCCCGGCTTCGTCGGCGCTGTATGGCGGCGGGGGTCCTCCCGGACTGGCGGAACGACTATGGGCGGTGCTGTCCCCTCGCAGCCGCCCTCCCATTCGTGATCAGGGCATCCGACTGGAATGGAGCGGAGATCTGATGCCGTTCCAGAAGGAAGGCGTTCGGGCTCTCCTCCGGGAGAAGAGGTTGCTGCTTGCCGACGATATGGGGTTGGGCAAGACCGTGCAGGTGATCGCCGCTCTGCGGATCCTCCGGATGCAGGGGCGTATCCGTTCCTGTCTGGTGACAGCGCCGGCGAGCGTCCTGGACCAGTGGCGTCGGGAAATCGAAAGATGGGCGCCGGAGCTAACCGCCATCATCATCCGGGGCGCCGCCGGCGACCGCTCCTGGCAGTGGAAGGCGAGAGCCGACATCATCCTGGTCAGCTACGACACCCTGCGATCAGACTCCGGTGTCTATCGGGTACGGCGAACCAACTGGGATGTCGTCGTAGCCGACGAGGCTCAACGCATCAAGAACCGGAACGATACCAGTCGTCTCCTGAAGCGATTGGATCGGCGGCGCTCCTGGGCGTTGACCGGTACTCCCCTCGAGAACCGCGAAGAGGAACTCGCTTCCATAATGGAGTTCGTCGATCATCAAGAGGCCGGATCGCCGCGACGCTATTACCCGGGCGAACTTCTACAGATGCGCCACCGGCAGCTACAGGTCCGGCGGCGGAAAAACGATGTCCTGCCGGATCTTCCGTCGAAACAGGTCACCAAGATCCCTATCGACCTGGCAGGAAGCCAGCGAAGGAGCTACTTGAAGGCGGAGCAGGAAGGGGTTGTTTTCCTCAAGTCGCTCGGACGGGAGGTCCGGGTTCGACATGTGCTCGAGCTCATCGCCAGGCTGAAACAGATCTGCAACTTCGATCCTGAAACCGGCGAGTCCAGCAAGCTGGTAGACATCGGCGAACGGATGGAACGTCTTACGGCGCAGGGCCACAGGGCGCTGATCTTCTCCCAGTACACCAGCGAGTCCTTCGGGGTCCGGGCGGCCGCCGCCTATCTGCGGGACTTCAATCCGCTCACCTTTACCGGTGACATCCCCGAGCCGGAACGGGCGATGGTGATCGACCGTTTCAAGACCCGTCACGAGCACAAAGCGCTGGTGCTGTCACTGCGGGCCGGTGGGGTAGGTCTGAACCTGCAGGAAGCGTCCTATGTGTTCCACCTCGACCGTTGGTGGAACCCGGCGGTGGAGCGCCAGGCCGAAGACCGGAGCCATCGCATGGGCCAGACGGTGAAAGTCAATGCCATCAAGTACTCCTGTACAGGCACTATCGAAGAACGAATCGATCGCATCCTGGAACGAAAGCAGGCTCTCTTCGATGAGCTCATCGACGATGTGTCCCTTGATCTCTCCACCATGCTGAGCAGCCGGGAACTCTTCGGATTGTTCGGCCTCGAGCCGGTCCCGACGCCGCGATAGGCGCGCGACGCGCATCCCGGCGTGATCGTTCCGATTGCCGTTCCGGAGACAGGCGGTCCGGCCTCGGACCCTTCGGCGCTCAGCCCAATCCGAAAAGAGTTGATGCAGTGCCCGCGAAGATCAGTTTGCGGGTTTTCTCGTCGATCGAGTCCATGGCCGCCACAGTCGATTCGGTGTCCTCGATAGAGAAGGGATGGTCGGTTCCGAACATGATACGGTCCTGTCCGACCATGGCGATGGAGGCGTGCAACGGTCCGGCGGCGTAGGTGATGGCGTCAATATACAGGCGAGCGATGGATCGGGAAGGCGGTTCGGGCAGGCGGGATCGGCCGATCTCGTCGGACCGCCAAGCGGCGTCGAGCCGTCCGACCAGCGACGACAGGGTACCGCCGCCGTGCGAAACGATGATCTTCAGGCCGGGATGGTTGAAGAGAACCCCGCCGAACACCAGGCGGCATACCACAGCGGTGGTTTCCATCGGGAACCCGACCCCGACCGGCAGTACATGACCATATCCTTCCAAGAGGTCGAGACCGATACCGTCTTGGGGATGCAACAGGACCGGGAGCTTCCGTCTCTCCAGTTCGGTCCACACCGGTTCCAGGTCGGGATCATCCAACTGGAGATGGGTGATCCTCGGACCGGTGACGAGCCCTCGTAGGTGCGGGTGTTCGTCGATAGCGGCGATCTCGGCCAGCACGCCGTCGACGCCGGTGGCCGGAAGGGCCCCGAGACCCAGGAGGCGCCCACCGGTTGTCTCCTCCAGGGCGCCGAGTTCGTTGTTGACCTCTCGCGCCACCTCTATCGCCTCCTGACCCTCGAAGGGTTCCAGCCATGGATTGCCGAGCGAGATCACCGACCGGGAGATGCGGTTTTGTTCCATGAAACCGACCTTGCCTTCCACGGTCCACCACCCGTCGTCGATCGGCCTGCCGAGGCGAGGATCGGCGTCCTCCTCCGGAAAGATCACAAAGCGCCTGACGGCGCCGTCCCGGTATACGCGGGGGATGTCGCTCCGTCGTTCCAGGGCGGTCAGGTATGCGGGCGGATAGAAGTGGGTATGAACATCGATCCGGGCACTCATCCTGTTCTCCCTCCGGCGCCATCCGACTCGACCATCACCAAGGCGTCGAGAGCGGCGATGATCACTTTGTCGACGAGAGCGGCCGCATCCGCGGGTGTCAGGCGGGTGGCCGAGTCGTGCGAGCTCGCCACAATGCAGATGGACCCCGTTCTCAACCGCAGCATAGACCCGAGGATAAACAAGGTGGAGGTCTCCATCTCCGAGGCGAGCGCCCCGGCGCCTCTCCAAGCGGCCCGCTTCCCCAGCATCTCCCGGGCCGCGGGTAGCCGATCCGGCGTCCGGTGCGAGTAGAAGGAGTCCTTGGAATGGAGAACCCCTGACCGTACCGGCAGACCGAGATTACGGGCCGCGGCCCGCAGGCAGATCGTCATATCGAGGTCGGCTACGGCCGGATACTCGATGGGCACATACGAGGTCCCGGTTCCCTCCTCCCGGATGGCCGCTGTCCCGACGATCACCTCACCGGGTTGCACCTCGGGTGTCATCGAACCGCTGGTACCGGTCCTGATCAGGGTCCTGGCGCCCACGGCGACCAACTCTTCGATGGCGATAGCCGTCGAAGGGCAACCGATACCGGTTGACGTCACGGAGACAGGCATTCCCCGGTAGGTTCCGGTGTAGACGGCGTACTCGCGATTGGTGGCGACGTGGTGAGCGTCGTCGAGCAATTCCGCGGTTCGCTCCGCTCTCTCGGGGTCGCCGGGTAGGAGGACCTTGTCGGCCACGTCACCGGGAAGGCATCGAATATGGTGTTGGGGTTTGTCGGTACCGAGCGGATCGAAGTTCATTGCGTCTACCCTCCTTTGGTGTTCAGCCGGTCCTCCAGTTCGTCCACGGTACGAACCGGAGGGTCCAGTCCCAGCCCCTGCGAAATACGGTGCATCGTGGAAGGCGCCACTCCGACCGCAGGCAGGAGCGGATGGCCGAGCACCGACATCGGGTCGCCCTCGAGCCGGATCCGGCCTTCTCCCATCACCACAACCCGGTCGGCGCAGTCGAAGGCGAGGTCCACGTCATGGGTGACCACTACGCAACCGTGTCCATTGCGGCGTCTGTCCATGATGAGGTCGGTGAGAACACGGGTTCCCTCGGCGTCCTGTCCCCCGGTAGGTTCGTCGAGCACCAGAATCGGGCTGGCCATGGCTACGACCGACGCGATGGCGACCCTTTTCCGCCACGAGAGGGAAAGATCGTAGGGGTTGCGATCCGCCACCGGCCCGAGCCCGAGAAGTTCCATTGCCTGATTGAAGCGTTCCGTCGTATCCGCCGTTCCGGCCCCGTGGTCTGCCCCGAAAGCCACTTCGTCCGAGACCCGTTCTCGGAACAACTGGGCGTCGGGATTCTGGAACACCAAGCCGACATGGCGGGAGAGCTTGGCGGGCCTCGCCTTCGCCGTGTCGGCGCCGCCGACGGTCACCTTGCCGGTGGTCGGCTTTAGTAGGCCGTTGAACAGGCGTAGCATCGTCGATTTGCCGGCCCCGTTGTGCCCAAGAACGAAGAGGACCTCGCCGACAGACACCTCGAGGTTCAGTTCACGTAACGCCTCCACTCCCTTCGGGTACGTGTAGCCGACGTCGTGAAGCCGTATCATCGTGAGCCCCCCGCTCCGGCCCACACCCGGAGCGACTCCAGCAACTGATCCGTCCCGAGGGGCGCTCGATCACCCAGTTCCACCCCGCGGTTTTTCAAGTCGTTCCAGATATCGACGTAGCGAGGGACCAAGACCTTACCGGCCAGCCATCCCGGGTCGGCAAGTAACGATGCAGGGCGCCCGTCTGCTGTTACGCGACCTTCCTCCAGGACGACCATCCGGTCGGCGACGGCCAACCAGTGGCTCAGGTCCTGAGCTACCAATACCACGGTCGTGTGTTCCCTCCGCAGCTTCTTGACCATGGACACTACTTCCGCGGTTCCGGTGGGATCGAGCTGCGAGGTCGGGTCGTCAAGGACCAGGATCGGCTTTCTCTGGGCTAGAGCGCACGCGATCGCCAGCCGCTGCGACTGGCCGCCCGAAAGGCGGCGGGGGTGATGCCCGGCCATCGGGGCCAGCCCGACGTTCTCCAGTGCCCCGAGAACCCTGGTAACGATCTCGGCAGGGGGTAGCCCTTCGTTTTCCAAGGCGTAGGCGGTCTCGTCGAACACCGTCCTCGTGGCTGCGGTCAACTGGTCGAAGGGGTTGTCGAACACCATGCCGATGGATTCGATGATCGCGTGCGGCGCGGCGGTTTCCACGTTGTGACCGAGCACATGCGCCGAACCCTCCACCTTCCCGGACAGCAGCCTCGGAACGAACCCGGCCACGACTCGGGCCAGCGTGGACTTGCCGCTTCCGGAAGGCCCGGCGATGAGGGTGAGCCGGTCACGGTAGAGTTCCAGGGTCAGCCCGGTCAGCGACGGTGCGCTAGCGGTGTCGTAAGTAACTCCGAACCCCTCGAACCTCGCAAACGCCGTGGTTATCGACCCGCCGGAGTCCGATGAGGGAGCATTGCTCACCATACGATGGCGAGGACGACCAGCGGGACCGTCGCCAGCAGGAGCGCCTTCTGGAGTAATCTCCCGCGATCTGCCACTTCCACGGCGGAGGTCCGGCGCCCGGGTCGCGCAAACCCTCTGGATTCAAGGGCCAGAGTCCTCATTTCAACCCCGATGAGAGAACTGACCAGCAGGGGCTTGAGCAATGCGAAAAGAGTCCGGAAGCGGCGAGGTAAACCACCTTTCGTATCGAAGCCCCGTGACTGCTGGGCATCGAGAATCTGACTTGCCCGGCGCCGCATCTCCGGGAGCAATTCCGCCCCGGCCAGATAGGCGTAGGCCAATTTGTGGGATACGCCGCGCTGGATGAGAGCGGTAGCGAATACCTTGGGATGGACGGTCGTCATCGCCGCGGTTACCGCGATGACGAACACCGCTAGGCGGGCGGCGGTGGTTCCGGCGAGAACCAGGCCTTCGGCATTGACCGAGATGGGACCCCATCGGGCGATCGGCGCCGACTCGTAAGGGCGGACCACCCCGTGTATCACGAAAAGGGCAAAGGTCATCGGGGCGATGAGCCGGAGGGACTTGAGCACGACCGAACCCAGACGGCTCACGGTGAGAATCACCGCCGCCGCAAGAAGAAGGACTACGGGAATCCGAAGCGTATCGCCGATGAATCCCGTAACCGATAATGGAAGCACCGCGGCGAGTTTGGTAAGGGGATGCACCCGGTGAAGCCAGGTGCTCCCGACCTCATACAGTGCGGCTACCCGCGCCGGGGACCAAGCGGTCGCGCCTGCTTCCACTACCGCATCACCGCATGCTGGTTCGGGTGGTCCGCCCGCGAGGCGGGTAGGCGAGTCCTGCTTGCCGACGAAGCCGCCTCGCTGCGCTTGCCTTCAAATCGTTGCTTCCCGCGGTACGCCTTCACGGGCGAATTCTATCCGGGGCGCCGTCGCCGCGTCGCGGGCAGACCACTAGCCGGTTAGAAAGGAACGACCTCTCGGGCAAACGGAGGCCGGTAGCGCGCCGGAACTCCCTTGATCAAGAGGAAAGACAAGAGCACGGTGAGCACCTTGTCGCCCGGAGTTGTGAGCAGTTGCTGGCCGATAACCGATTCAACCATCCCTTGTCCGGATGCCACAAAGAAGCCGGTGACCGCGTCGACGCCCGACCCGGAGACGCCTTCGAACACGAGCACCACGATGGGCGTGGCGGTGACGACGGTTACCACGGTCAGGGCCACTATCAACCAGATCACCTTGCCGGTAGAGCGGAGGAAACCACGCGCCGCCATGACACCGGCCACGATCCCGATAGCCGCATTGACAATCCCGAAGGGAATTGATGTCGCCTCAAGCGTTAGTCCGATCACCAGGTTGGTCAGCACCCCCGCCACAGCGGCTACCCATGGACCCGCCAGGAAGGCCGCCATCGTGGTGCCAATGGTGTCAAGGAACAACGGCAGGTTGAGGACCTGCGTGAAGGTTCTTCCGATGAGGTTAATCCCGATCGCAACCGGGATAAGTACCCAGGCCGCGGTTGTGAAAGCTGTCTTGAATCTAAGGCTGTCTTGGATGGCGCTCATAGCGCGTCCTCCCTCCCAATAATAGTTGTGCCTAGGTGAATCATATTGGAGCAAGAGGTAACGTCGTCGGGAAAAGGGCGCAATAATTCCAGAGGTATACGAGTATCCCGGCGCGATGTCTACGGAGTCGTCATCCTCGAAACCGCTTACACACTTCCCTGCCCTTGTCTACTTATTTGTGTCGTCGTAATCGATGGCTGGGAAGAACGACCGAACGGTGGGACTCGGCGAGACGAGCGAGGCTGTGACGAAATGAGCCGAGTTCTTATTCGCCACGACCTTTCGACAACACGCCGAGTTGTCGAGTCGCTACTTTCTGCCACTTAGGATCCTGCCGGATAGGTGTTACTAGAGGTGCTTCAGGGGAAGTTCGATGGCAATCACAAATGATGTACTTGCATCGTCTTTAAGTCGGGAGATCGCAACCGAGTTAGCGGGCCACCAAGTTTGTGGCTTGACGTCTTCCGATGCCCCTTCTGATGGAGATTAACCCTGATTCTTCATGCCCCAGACACACCGAACTCAAAAAGGCCACGTCAAGCCCACTTTCACGGGATGTCCCGACCTTAGGGTGATGGGGGCGCCCCGTCCAGACGAGGCCA
This sequence comes from uncultured Acidimicrobiia bacterium, assembly GCA_964516495.1. Classification (GTDB taxonomy): domain Bacteria; phylum Actinomycetota; class Acidimicrobiia; order Spongiisociales; family Spongiisociaceae; genus JAPPFW01. Next base: position 13,440 of record CAZEZF010000102.1, read on the forward strand.
CCACGCAGCTATCTTCC
>CAZEZF010000103.1:0-628 GCA_964516495.1 uncultured Acidimicrobiia bacterium
CTTCACCCGGGTGGGCCGGAGCGCCACCGGCCAGGCCCAGAACAGCGCCAGCCAGGTGACGATCAAGGACCACGTGACGTGGATCACACCCCAATTTTGGGTCCAGGTGACGAAGGGAAGGCTCTCAGGCAGCCGAAGGAGCAACCTCGCGGACAGGACAGCCCAGATCAACCATCCAATCCAGTAGAGGATTCGCAAGCGGGCAGCCTGGTGCAAACCGTTCATCTTCTCCTCCCCGATCAGACCCGAATAGGCGGTGCCGTGGTACTTGATCGGCGCTCGGACAGGCACCACAGGTTTTCGGATCTCACAACAGTGGACATGGTTCCCTCTTCCTTACAGCCCCAGCCGGTGACCGGCCTCGGACCATCCGGTGAATGAACGTATTACCAGCACCAGAATCCCGTCGACTACCACAGCCAGCACGCCGAAGAACAGGATCAGGGAGACCATTCCGGTCGGCCCCTCCCAATAGCCCGCCGCATGGCTCCACATGCGGATCAGGAATCCTCCTCCCATCTGTGATCCCAGCACCTCCATCAGCGTCCCCAAACCCCAGGCTCCTCCCATAGTTATCCGAAAACCTCCCGCGATTTCCGGAATCGTTCCCCGCAGATAGATCCACCGG
>CAZEZF010000103.1:638-13363 GCA_964516495.1 uncultured Acidimicrobiia bacterium
CGTTCGGCGGTCGCCTCCCCTGGTGAGGGCCGCCTCGATGATCTCCACCGGTATGTTCTGGGCGGCCCGGCGGCTGAAGAAATACATGAGAAGGGCGGTATAGAAGGAGACAAGCCCGATGGTGGCCAGCAAGGGATGGTCGATTCCGAACCAGATAACGAAGAAAGGCGCCACCATGAAGATAGGGACAGTCCCGAAGAACCCGGCTACCGGTGTGACCAAATCGGCAATCCACGGTAGGAGCAGGCTGGCAAGTCCAACCCCCAAGCCGATGACCGTCCCCAGCGCAACCGCCATCAGGATGTTGCGAGTGGTCCACAACAGATGGAAGATGTACCCGAAACAGTTGGTCGGGAGCTCGGACATCCTACCTATTTTGAACTCCACCCCCTGCACCAGGTCGGGGCAGGCGTGAACGAACCGCCGCATCATCGGCTCGCTGAAAAACAGGTTGTTAGCGAAATGGGTGATGGTGTCGATCGGCTTCGGGATGAAAGAGGAAAGGGGCGAGAAGGGCGTGGCCAGTAGGTGCCAGAACAGCAGAAAGAGGATTATCCCCAGAACCAGATAGACGATATAGGAGACTTGACGGCGCCTCCTATTGCGGCGCGCCGCCGCTCTTACCTCGAGAACATCGGTGCTTGTCGTGGTCACTGTACCTCTCGTCGTCCCCGTCGCGTTGGAATCCGTTCCACAGCGCGGAGCGCGTTCGACGCCGTTCTGTCTGTCTATCAGGTGAACGCTACCGGAAGCCTATCCGATGAAGGCGGTCTCCAGGTAACAATTGGCGTCGGCGGTATTCACGGCTGTGAATGCTGGTGCGCCCTCGGCGCTCCCACTTGATGCATCCCTCGCCGCGACCCGACGAAGGAACTCACCCCCATTATTGCCACACGTCGACGCCGCGCGTGCTGAACGGGTGTCCCTGCTCGTCGTTACGATGTCCTGACCCATCGAAATGGGCGGTGGGTTCACGATGAGGGGAGGGTGGCGTGGCGAACGGGCGTCAATACGGCCAAGAGGAGATCGGGTTCCGGAAGCGCTGGTACGAGGCGCATGCCGAGAGATTCGAGTCGGATGTCAAGCGGGGAGCTTTCGAGGATTGGCGACCGGAGTTCCGGGAGGAGGCCCTCAAGGCGCTTCCAATCCGCGATCGGCTCAGTAGACATCGTGATCCGGAGCGTTTCAGGCACGAGATCCAGCGATGGGCAATGGGTGCGGACGTGGGTTTCAAAGGCTTCACCGGTGTTATGTTGTTCAACTCCCTGGTCAAACATACCGGCGATCTATCGCTGCTGGTCGATCTCTTCCTAGACGGATTGGCAGCCCCTGACAATCGCGCCGCAGCAGCCCGGAAGATGGACCAGCTAACCCAGCACATTGAAGCTATCAAGGTTGGCGCCAACCCCAACCAATCAAGCCTGGCTTTCGCCCTTCCCTACTTCTGGGCCCTTGATGATCCGGAGAACTGGCCGGTCTACTGGCCGAGTTCACGAGATTTCCTGAAGTCCTCGACAGGTGAATCGTTTACCGGATCTCCATCAGAGGTCTATCTTCACTTCAGAGATATGGCCCGGGAACTTGATGAGGACATTGACCGCTTTGCCAGAGTTACCCGCTGGTGGAACAACAGCGAATCCCACCGGACTGCCTTCCTTGATCCCGTTTTGGTGGATAGGTGTCGATTCGCCAAGGATCCGGACACTGTTACTCCGGCGGCCCTGGAGATTAACGCCTCCGCCTTGGTAGCTATCTCCAAGTTTCTGAGCCAGGCTCTTCGTGAGGACGTTTCTGGAGCGGTGGACCTCCTACCCAGGCTCGGGAAACCCGGCCTCAACTGGAGAAAGGGCCGTCCTAGGGCCGACTTCTGGGCGGATTGGCGAGTGGAAAAACTGTCGATCGGCCTACGCCTCTGGGTCAATGAACAGGGAGCGGCGATCGGGATCATCCCGGGTAAGGGGAAGCCCGGTTGGATCGCCGAAGCCCACGCCGCGGTCGTACAGGCGGAGGTGCGTGGTTTCCGGATGTTGGCCACAAGAGGCTCTTCCTTCGGTGATGACGTTGGGCTGATGGGTACTGCGGGCAGCTTCATATACGGGCGCTGGTACGAGCCGGAACAACTCGCCGACCTTGACCTGAGGTCCGAAGTTGTAGACGTTGCGACAAAGGCAAAGCCTCTCCTGGAAACCTTGGTTAGATTGAGGGGTGAAGATCCTCCTCCACCCCCGCCTCCTCCTCCACCTACCGATCCGCTTGCCGAAGCGGAAGCCCGGTTCCGTCAAGATACCGGCTATCCCACCGAGGCGGATAGGAAGCACGAGTCCGCTCGCCGGGAGTTCTCAAGAGTCCTCCAACCGGACAATCTGGTGACCGCCGACCGCCCCGAACTCCGCAAGGTCTGGGCCGCAAGGTATGGACACCCGGGCAACCAATCGACGCTGAACAGATCACTGAGCGATGCTGACGAGACCGAATACGAACGTATCCTCAAGACGATCGAGTTCATATGTTGGGGTCCCGGAGACGATGCGGCGCGGATCGATCGGGTCTTAACCGACGACGATGAGTACCGGGTGGTCGGTCTGGGAGAGTCGGTAATTCTCAAGCTGCTGGCCATCTGTCACCCGGACCGTTACCTGTGTGTATATCCGTACGCGGGGCCGCAAGGCAAACTCAAGATGCTGCGGGCTCTGGACCTTCCGGAACCTCCCGGAGACGCCGGCCCTGGTCAGCGTCAAGTGATGTCCAACGATCTACTGAAAGAGCGACTGGATCCCTTCTTTCCGAATGATCCATGGGGCATGCAGGAGTTCCTGTATTGGTACATCGACGGTTCAAGAGAATGGGACTCCGGGGACCGCGCCCGGTGGGCCGGGTCCTATCGAGAAGGCCGCCCGGGACCTGTTGATCGAACGTAGGTTTCTGGACGACATCAGGGAACTGCTCAGGGACAAGGGTCAGGTAATCCTGTACGGGCCTCCCGGCACCGGCAAGACGTATCTGGCGCAGCGGCTGGCCGAGGCCCTGGCGCCTGACCCCAAGGACCGCACCCTGGTCCAGTTTCACCCTTCGACTTCCTACGAGGACTTCTTCGAAGGCTACCGACCTTATGAAGGCTCGGATGGACAGATTCTCTACCGGTTGATCCCGGGTCCGCTGGCTCTCATGGCGCAACGAGGGGTGGAGCATCCCCAACGTCGCCAGGTGATGGTCATCGACGAGATCAACCGAGCCAACCTGCCCCGTGTGTTGGGTGAACTACTGTTCCTGTTCGAGTACCGCGACCGGTCGATATCCACCTTGTACCGGCCCGATGAGGACTTCGAGCTACCGGAGTCCTTGTGGTTCATCGGCACCATGAACACCGCCGATCGGTCCATCGCTCTGGTCGATGCGGCTCTGCGTCGTCGCTTCCACTTCGTTCCGTTCTTCCCGGATCGCGGTCCGACCGCAGGGTTGTTGGAGCGCTGGCTCGATAAGAACGAACAACCGTCCTGGGTGGGTGACCTGGTGACGATGGTCAACACCGAGTTGAGCGAAGAAATCGGGGCCGATCTTCAACTCGGTCCCAGCCATTTCATGAAGGAGGGATACGGTTCGGAAGCCGATCCCGCCGACCCGACCCTCCGGCGGATCTGGGAGTACAACATCGAACCCCTCATCGAGGACCGGATGTTCGGCAATCCCGACCGGATCGACCGGTTCCGATTGACAAGCGTGATGAGCCGATACCGATCATCACATGGGATCGATTACCAAAGGGTCGGCGCCCCCGATCGTGAAGCGTCAGAGGCAGGTTAGGGACCTTGACCGATTCTCTGGTTCTTCATGAGTATGAGTCCAGGCCGGTCACCCTGTCGGAACGCCTGGTCCGCCGGATCGGCGCTCGGGCCGGCAGCTACCTAACCGTCACGCCGCACTCTGATCCCGGCAGGTGGCTGTTGACCGCCGGAGAGTATGTGGGGACCCTGGTAGTGGACGGTCTGCGGATCCTGATCCGTCCCAAGATCCGGCCGGAGAACCTGTTCCTGCTACTCGAAGTCGGCCTCCCGCAGCAGGCGTGGCGGAAGGAGGACTTCGACTACGCGATCAACCATGACCTGCTCCGATCCGTCGTATCGTTCTTCGCCCGAACCGTCGAGACGACCCTCGCCCGCGGGCTCTACCGTTCATACCGGACCCGGAATGAAGACCTCGACACCATCCGGGGCCGGATCGATTTCGAGAGGCAGTTGTCCCGCGCCCGCCTGCCTTTGCCGGTCGCCTGCCGTTACGAAGAGTTCACGGCGGATGTCATCGAGAACTGCGGCCTCCGGGCGGCAATCCGGCTTTCCCTGCGGGTCCCGGGAGTACCGAGGGATGATCGGCGCCGACTGATGCGGGAGTTGGTCGCCATGGAGGAGGTGTCGGACTTACCCGTTTCGGGCGACGAGTTGCGCCTTATCCGCTACACCAGGCTGAATGAGCACTACCGGCCTGCGTTGGGACTGGCCCGCGTGCTGTTGGACAATGTGACTCTTCTCGACCGGAGCGGCGCTACCACCGCGATGTCCTTCATGCTGAACATGAACGACCTGTTCGAGAGGTTCGTAACGGAGCGTCTCCGTAGGGCCTTGACCGGACGCCTCATAGTGGAGAGTCAGGTTACCGACCATCTCGACATCGACAAGCAGGTGAGGATCCGCCCTGACCTCTCATTCAGGCATCCCGGTTCCGATCAGGTTATCTATGTGGCCGATCTCAAATATAAACTCGCAACCGGTGACCCGCTCGCCCGGAGTTCGGATTACTACCAACTGCTCGCCTACACCACCGCTCTCGACCTCCCGGAAGGTGTGCTGATCTACTGCCGTTCGGAGGGAGAACCGGCCGGCAAAGAGGTAACCGTGCGGAACGCCGGCAAGACCCTCCATGTCCGAAGCGTGGACCTGGGGGGTTCACCATCCGAGGTGCGGGAGGAGATCGGGCGTCTGGCGGATTGGCTGGCGAATCGGACTTATAAGGTTCCGATACCGGGCCGTTCCATCTACCGACGGAAGCTGTCACGAGCCGGTTAGAACCTAGCGGACCTGGCATTCAGCCGCTTCTCCGTTTGACCCCAATTTTTCATGCAGGGGTTCGGATGGGTAACCGAGCGAGATGCAAAGAACTCTCTGACCTGGGACGATAGCTGTTTGGTGGCCTCTACTGGCCGGGGTATTTCCTTTCACCCGAAGGTGAAGGCCGGGACGCCCCGTGAAAGTGGGCTTGACGTGGCCTTTTTGAGTTCGGTGTGTCTGGGGCATGAAGAATCAGGGTTAACTACGGTGTCGTCTCGGGTAGGGGGGAGGTTGTCCCGGGTTACTCTTCCCGACGGCTGGTGAGCCAGGCGCCGAGCAGGACTACCGCCGTTCCCGCCCACTGCATGGTGAACACGATTTCGGAGCGGAAGACCACCCCGAGAACCATGGCCACGATCGGCACGAAGTACACCGCCACCCCACCGCGGGTTGAGCCGACCCGGCCGACCAGGGTAGTCACGATGACGAAGGCCACGCCGGGGTTCATGATCCCCAGCAACACGACCGCAACTATCGGGCCGACGCTCCACTCCGAGCCTGCCAGTCCTACCAGGCCGAACGGAGCGGTGAGCATGGCGCCCACCCCGATGGCGCGGAGCATGACGGCGGGCGCCCCGTAACGCTGTTGCAACGGAACCGCCAGGTTGAAGGACAGGCCGTGGAAGAAGGTGGCCAGCAACAGCAGCAGTACTCCCCAGGTTGCGGCGGAGGAGACCCGGGCGGCGGGGAGGCTGATAGCGATCGCTCCGACGAATCCGAGGATTATCCCGGCTGCCTGGCGAAACCGGGGGAGCGCACGGGTGAGAACTATGGAGATGATGGTGCTGAAGATCGGTATGGTGGCCATCAGCATTCCCGCCAGAGCCGAGTCGATATGTTGTTGAGCGATCGGAAAGAGAAGGAACGGCACTGCCAACCAGGTGATTCCCAGCAGGATGAAGCGGGGATAGTCGCGGCGGTCCACCGGCTTCCAGGTTCCGGGGATGATGTTGAGGACCAGGAAACCCAGTGAAAGCCTGATCCAGGTTATCGCTCCCGGCGCCAGCGCCTCCAAACCCACCTCGACCAGGATGAACGACCCTCCCCAGGTGAGAGAAACACCCGTAAGAAGAGCCCACTCGATCGGCCCGAAGGAACCGAGCCATGACCCGCGTGCGGTGGACAGTACGCCTTGGCGGGCGGCGTCCCGGGAGGGATGAGACATTGCCTGACGAGGGTAGTCTGCTTCGAGGAGCGGTCGGCCACCGGTGTCGGGCCGTTCAGGCGACGCGGCGGCTGGTGAGCCAGGCGCCGAACAGAACCACCGCCGTTCCCACCCACTGGGCGGGCAGCACGACTTCGGAGCGGAACACCACCCCGAGGACCATAGCCACGACGGGAATGAAGTAGACGGCGACGCTGCCCCGGGTCGGCCCCACCCTTCCCACGAACGTAGTCATCAACACGAAGGCGGCGCCGGTATTAATGACCCCGAGGGTCACTACCGCGGCGACCGATCCGGTATTCCAGGCCGATCCGGCCAAGCCGCCGAAACCGAGCGGAGCGGTGAGGAGGGAAGCCACCCCGATGGCGCGGAGCATGACGGCGGGCGCCCCGTAGCGCTGTTGAAGAGAACCGGCCAGGTTGATGGACACCCCGTACATGAAGGTGGCGAACACCACCAGCAGCACACCGCGAGCGCCGGCCGCCGAGTCGCGGACCGCGGGAAGACCGATGCTGATCGCCCCGGCGAACCCCACGAGAATCCCGGCCGCTTGGCGAAACCGGGGGAGGGAGCGGGCCAGCACTATGGCGATGGTGGTGCTGTAGATGGGGACCAGGGCGTTGAGCATGCCTGCCAGCGCGGAGTCGATGTACTGCTGGGCGATCGGGAAGGCGACGAACGGCACCACCACCCAGGTCACCCCGAGCAAGGCAATCCGAGGATAGGCGGCGCGGCCCACCGGACGGCGGGCCACCGGAAAGGCCAGCAGCACCGCGAAACCAAACGTGACCCGCACCCAGGTGATCAAGGCGGGTTGCAAGGATTCCAGGCCGATTTCGATCAGCAGGAAGGAGGACCCCCAGATGAGGGCCACTCCGGTGAGCAGAGCCCACTCCGCCAGACCGAAGGGGCCTAGTTTGGTTCCGTGCACAGCACGGGGTAGTGGTTGACGTCCGGAATCGGGTGAGGCTCGCAAGACCATGAGCGATCGGATCGTAGCCGGGAGCTATGCGGAATCCGGCATCACCCGATATGCCACGGGATTAGGTTTATCCTGTTCCGGCTTGGCGGTTCCTCACATAGATGTGAACTGGTGCACTTGTACCGTCTGCCTGCCGATGTGTCTCGAACAGGTCCGGATGAGACTCGATGAGGTCCGAGAGCTTGCTATAACCAAGACTGACGAAGTCGAAGGCCGGATCCAAGCTCCGTATTTTGCTGCCTACATCCGGAAGGTAGGCCCACCCGTCAGTTCGAGTGCAAGACCTGATCGCAGCCTTTACCGTGTATGCCCAATCGTCGGTAGTGGATCTTGACTCTGGGCTTGTCAGGGTTGTGGATACGGGGGAGCCCACTGCACGCGCCATGAGTTCGTTGAGGGCTACGGCAAGAGATTGGTCGAGCAATTCATATAACTCGGCGGCCCGATCTTCAACCTCCTCGTTATGGGAGAATGTAAATGCATCCCAAGAGGTGTCCACTGGAATGATGAGGGAACCGGCGGCTTCGTCACCATCGTCTCGAATGTCCCCGAAGGTCGTAACAGCCATGATGCCGGTTCGAGGGCTGCCTACATGGTGGATGGAAGCAACGAAGCGAAGTCGTAGACCGTTTATCGCCATTCCAAGCAGCGTCCACCATCTGTCGGCCTGCATGAAAGCGAAATGCTCGGCTCGCCGGGCGCTTCGGATTATCTGGGCGTGCCACCATCGCGAGCGTTGTATATCGTCGGGATCGGCTTCGTCGGTCCATCCGGTCGGTGTGTGTCCTGAATCTTGGAAGTCCTCTTTGACACCCTCCAGGGTGTTGGCGAACCAAACGCCGATCTGACCGTGGACTTGTCGGGCGCGAATTTGGACAGCGGCTAGTCGCCGCTCTTGCCGTTCCTGCTTTGACCGTTCCAGAGATCTGGCAAAAGCACGGGCAACGGCCCGAGCCGTTTGAGGGACGGGTTTGGGTATCGGTTCCTCGAGTTCCCGTCGGATCGACCGCATTGCGAGTTTCGCGAAGAGCCTGCCCAGCGGGATCAGGTCTCCGTCGTTGGCTCGGTCCAAGGCTTCGATGTATCTGTTGCGACTATGCCTGTCGACCACCATGGGCGGGTACTTGTCCTTCTCCAGGGATATGAGAGTCAAGGCCCGCGCCACTCTACCGTTGCCGTCCTGGAAGGGATGGATTTGGACGAAGCGGTGATGGAGCCAGGCGGCCGACACTACCGGATGCACCTCGCCCATCCCGTTGTAGATCTGGACCAAGCGTTCGATTTCCCCGGCGACCTGTTCCGGGGGAGCGAATTCCAACAACGAACCATCCGACCGTTGAACATTGTTCGGCAAGGTCTTGTAGTCGCCATGGGTCAACCGTGCTTGGAATGGTCGCCCGAGCGAGTCGGTGGCGTCATAGTGTGTTTGGGCTCGGGTGATCAGGGCGTGCAGTTGTTTGATGAAGGAGGTGGTGAGAGGGTGGTCCTGCCTTACATATTCTGCGACCATCTCCAGCCCCTCGAACTGCGCTTCCAGCATCGGAAACACTCCCGGGGGTAGTTCCCCTCCCGCCCGGGCGACCACTTCCCTGGTGAGTCCCTCGGCTACCAGGGTCTCGGTGAGGCCCCACTCGATGTCGTAGAGGCGCTCGATGATGCCGGTCTCGATGGCGTGCTTGCGAAGGGTTCTCCGCCTCAGGGTCGAGCGATCTGTGTCATCCAGCAGTGCTGTGAACTCTGTCCAGGCGTCGTGAAGAGCATCAACGGCCGCCAAGTCACTTTGAATCGCCTCTGCAACCGAATTGTCAAGTGGCGTGATCGGGCGCCATGCCTCAATAGCGCTTGTCATTCGCTTTATCTCTCCTTCCCAAGACAGCACGATAGCCGATCCGTGGGCGAACCTTGCTCAGGTTCGGAGAAGACCCGGCTGCGTCGGACAGGTTGTGTGAATGGCCGGACCGCGCCGAAACGGTTATGTCGCCCGTAGCGTCCTACTCAACTCTTCCGTTGACTGAAGCGCCGACCCAGGTATTCGGAGGCGATCCTCACCCGTTGGATGTTGGTGGTGCCGCCCGCGAGAGCCCAACCGTGAGCATCCCGATGGAGGCGCTCCATGTCGAACTCCACCGAGTAACCATATCCACCGTGCAGTTGGATACCGAGGTCCGACACGCGTTTGGCCATCTCGTTGGCGTAGCACTTGGCTACCGACGCCTCTAACGCCGGTGGAGATCCCCTTCCTGCTGACACTGCCGCCCGGCGGATCAGAAGTCGAGCGGCTTCGACCTGCATGACCATATCGGCAATCGTGGCCTGTACCAGTTGGAAATCGGCGATCGGACGCCCGAACTGGCGACGCTCCTGCACGTAGGCGGTGGAACGGTCGAGGGCCGCTTGGCCGATTGCCAGGGACATGGTGGCGTTCCCGAGTCGCTCGATCGAGAAAGCGGTGAACAGTTTGCCGAACCCGCCCTTGCCGACCAGTAGATTGTCTCGGGGAATCCGAACCTCGTTGAAGAACATATCCGCCGAGCCGATACCCCGGAAGCCCATGAGGTGTTCTTGGGGACCGAAATCGAGGCCGGGCGTATCGTGGTCGACGATCACCGCTCCTATACCCCGCGCCCCCAACTCTTCTCCGAGACGCACGTAGACCAGGTACTGCTCCGAATAACCGGCGCCTGAACACCATCGTTTCATCCCGTTGATGACGATTTCGTCACCGTCGAAACGAGCCTGGGTGGACATATCGGTGGCGGCGGACCCGGCGTCCGGTTCGGAAATAGATACCGCAATGGTCTTCTCCCCTCGGCAGACAGGAGGGAGCCAGCGGCGTTTCTGTTCTTCGCTTCCGAACAAGGCCACAACCCGGGCCGGACCGGTGGTGGCTTCGAAGACCGGCCAGGCGGCTACCTGGGTCGCCTTGGCGAGTTCCTCGATGACGATGAGAGCGTCGATGAGCGGCCGACCCATTCCCCCGTACTCTTCGGGGAGGGTGATGCCGAGTAGGCCGAGTTCGCCAAGCCGTTTTCGTTCCCTATCCGGCAGATGGGTGTTGGTGGAATCCCACTCGCGTGCGTGCGGGGCATAAACTTCGCGAGCCAGATCGGCCGCCAACCGGCGCAATTCTCTCTGTTCCTCGGTAAGTGTGAAGGGGCTTGTCACACCTGGTTCCATTGATCTACTCCACGCTACGGTTACTTCACTACGGGTGTGTCGTCGATTGACACTAGGATAGCCGGAACAGTAACGTCATCCGATATCGAGAGGCGATATTATAGGGAGGTTTCAGCTGTAATGGTGGGTTCAGGTTCTACCGGGCGCGGGCGCGACATCTTCTTCGAATACCTGGTCAGCCAGGGTGTGCGCTTCATATTCGGCAACCCGGGAACCACGGAGCTGCCTTTGGTCGACGGTTGTAACGATTACCCGTCGGTGGAGTACATTCTCTCCCTACATGAGGACGTGGCGGTGGCCCAGGCCATCGGGTACGCCCGAGGGTCCGGCAAGGTGGGGGTGGCTAACCTGCATGTGACCCCCGGGACGGCTCATGGGTTAGGCAACCTGTACAACGCCTACCGAGCTCGGATACCACTATTGATCGCCGCCGGGCAGCACCATACCGGTCTGCTTGTTCAGGATCCGATTCTCACCTCCGATCTGCGTTCCCTGGTCGATCAGTTCACCAAATGGTCCTACGAGGTACGTTTCGTGGAAGAGCTTCCGATGGTCATGCAACGGGCCTTCAAGGAGTTGACCACCCCGCCATACGCTCCGGTGTTCGTATCCATCCCGCCCGATGTCCTCTTGGAGAGACACAACGTTTCAATGCCTGTGCGGGTTACCAAACCCGCCCGATCGGTTGCGCATCCCGAGGTCATCGAGGAGGGCGCCCGGATTCTGGCTGCGGCGGAGCGCCCGATGATCGTGGCCGGGGACGGCGTGGGGCACTCGGGTGGATGGGCTGACCTGGTCGCCATATCCGAGAAGATCGGGGCGCGGGTATATACGGAAAGCTACGCCACCCTCTGGAACTTCCCGTCCGACCATCTTCTGTTTCTGGGACCGATGCCGAACCTGGCCGGCGAGATGCGGGAGTATTTCGCTCAAGCCGATGTGGCGGTGTTGTGTGGTGTTACCTCGGCGGCGCCGGTGTCCCGCTACGACGAGGGTGGTCCGCTCGTACCTTTCGATGTCCGGACAGTGATGCTCGACGACAGTCCGGGCGAGATCGGCAAGAATCATCCCGCCTCGGCGGCGCTGCTCGGAGACGTGGGGGAGAACCTGGGCCGTCTGCGTGTCGCCCTCGACGCGATGACCCTTGATGGTTCCGCCGTGGGAAAACGCACAGAGAAGATAATCCGGCGGGGGCGCGATCGGCGTTCGATCTGGAAGCGGAAGGTAGAGAACTCGTTGAGTTCGGAGTCTGTCACCGCCGGAGCGGTTGCGGCGGCCATCCGGGCAGAGATTCCCGACGAGGGGGTCTTTGTCGATGAGACGATTTCCAACCGACCTTGGTTCGTAAACGTTCTCGACTTTCCACAGCCCTGCTCCTACTTCGGCGCCAACGGGATTTCCCTGGGGTTTTCTGTCGGCGCCGCCGCCGGACTCCGGATGGCTCAGCCGGATCGTAAGGTGGTGGTCGCCGTGGGGGACGGTTCCTTCCTCTACTACCCCCATGCCCTTTGGAACCTCGCCAACCGGAACCTTCCGGTGCTGGTCGTTGTCTTGAACAACGGCGGCTACCGGGTTCTTGAACTGATAGTGGACCGGATGGACGGGCCGTGGAACGAGAGCGGTTCCAGCCTTCCCGGTCTCCGAATCGGAGGTCCCGAGGTGGATTATGTCGCACTGGCCGGGTCGATGGGGATTGAAGGTGAGCGGGTGGTCGGCATGTCCGGTCTCGGTTCGGCGATCCGGCGCGGGATGGATTCCAAGGTTCCTTATGTTGTGGATGTGTGTATGGATCAACCGATCGGCGGCGCCTCCTCTACCGGCGACGGATAGGTTCCCTGCCGAGGGGCTTTGGGGGATGGAAAGCCGGGTCGGCGTTATGTGGCGCCCTTCCGGCGGGTGAAGACATATTGTCTCGTCCGGGTGTCCGGATTGGTAGGGGCGCTAACCCCAATTTTTTTATGCAGGGGTTCGGATGGGTAACCGAGCGAGATGCAAGGAACTCTCTGACCTAGGACGATAACTGTTGGTGGCCTCTGCTGGCCGGGGCATTACCTTTCACCCGAAGGTGAACGCCGGGACGTCCCATGAAAGTGGACTTGACGTGGCCTTTTCGGGTTCGGTGTGTCTGGGGCATGAAGGTTCGGTGTGTCCGGGGCATGAGCGGTAGTCCTTCCCGGTTTAGTACCCGGGGGGCTGAGACCGCTAAAAACATCCCCCGGTTCGGTTGACTCCATAATCGGGTCCCGTCCCCAACCGCCGCCTCCTCGGCGCCGAAACGCGTCCCGCCACACCCCTGACCAGG
>CAZEZF010000104.1:0-13344 GCA_964516495.1 uncultured Acidimicrobiia bacterium
CTCGAACCCGGCCTCGCGTATCTGGGAGGGTGCTGAATAAGACGGGGTAGGTTGGCCCTCCGCCCGCCGACCAGGGAGTTGACCATCGGAGGTCGGGCCAACCGGGGGTTTCTCAGTACCCTCCTGGAACCGTCGATCTCGCTCGGGTAACATTCCCGGGGTCAACCGGACTGGAGAGTGATGGACGGAGGCAATCCCGCCGGCAAAAAGGGCGGTCTGTTGTTACCGGTCGCCATTCTGGTGGTGCTGGAACTTCTGCTACGACAGTACGCCCTAGCCCTGTGGCAGAGCGCGCCGATACTGGTAATCGCAATCGTGATCCTGACCCGCTACGGCGCCCGCGGTTGGATCTGGCGTATAATCTCGGTCGCCTTGGTCCTGTCCGTCCTTGCTTCCGAGTTGACGGGACAGCCGCTTCTGGTGATGCGGCTGGCCGCAATACCGGCGGCCTGGCTGTTCTGGGTGATCTACGACGCCGTTCCACTACGCCGCAAAAAGTGATCCGAACTCAGGGGTAGTGGTCCGGTAGGTCGTTCTCGTAAAGGACCGCATCACCGGGACCGAGTCGATCCCGCACCATAGCCACCGCTTCTTCCCGCGTGTTGACCTCCACCAGGGACACATCGCCCGAGCGGGCGCCCTCCTTCAGAGCCCGCCGGTTGGTCCTACCGACGACAACTAACAGGTCAGCCACTTCGGCCACCCTCGCGCCGAGCTTGCGGTTCTCCATCCTCTGACGGGGCCCTAACTCCACCATGCCGGGAGTGACCACCACCCTGGTTCCCTCAGGATCTCCCGATGAGGCCAGCACCCGCAGGGCGCGGGCGGCACCGGCGGGATTGGAGTTGAAGGTATCGTCGATGATGGTGAATCCTTTTGGCGAACGACCAAGAGACTGCCGGTGATCCGTCTGGGAGATCCGCGGGGCCCGGTCGACGATCTCCTCAATCCGGACTCCCAGGTCTAGGGCGACGGCCGTCGCGCAGGCCAGATTCTGAAGGAACAGACCGGAGATCGGGATGGTGACCTCGGCTTCTCCCCGCACCCGGATCGAGACACCCTTCCGGTGCTCGGTAACCCGAACGCCGACTGCCGCCTCGGAGGTTCCGCAGCGCCACACCCGCAGGTCGGGACGTTCGCCGTCCAATTGATCGACCAGCTCCGCCAGGAACGGATTATCAACGTTAATCACCGCCGCCTCGGCATCCTGAAGGATCTCCGACTTGGCCTCCACGATCCTTCGCTCCGTCTTGAAACGTTGCAGGTGTACCGGTCCGATGGCGGTGAGCACCGCGATGCGGGGATGCAACCAGGAGCAGAGTTCGGCGATCTCTCCCTTCCCGTAAGTGCCCATCTCGGCTACGAACACTCCGGCGTCATCGGTGAGGTGTTCGTTAACAGCCCGCGCCAGACCCAAACGGTTATTGAAGCTGGCAGGACTGGCCACTACCCGGTAAACGCCCTGAAGCAGCTGCTCTACATACCATTTCGTCGAGGTCTTCCCATAGCTGCCCGTAATCCCCACAACTACCGGAGTTACCCGGATCAGGGTTTCCGTCGCCTGATCGACGAACTTTCGGGAAAGTCGCTTCTCGAGTGGAGCGGCCAGTCCAAGGGCCGCGTCCAGGGCGACATAGAACGAGACAACGCCCGCGATGGTGGCGGTTCCCGCCACCGATCTACCCCACCATGTACTGACGAGCCAGGTCGCCAGGGTGGTCAACGCCACCAGGATGGCCAAGGCCAGCAAGGCGGTACGCTTCAAGCGCACGGTCCATACCAACGGGGAGGTCCGACCCCTCAAGGTCAAACCGAGGGGAAACACCACGATCGCCCCGACTGCCGGCAGCGGCCAGAATCCATCCGGACGTAGAACCCATCCTCCGACACCGGCTAGGACCAACAGTATCTCGGCAAGGTTTCCGGGGTGACTGCCGAGCCACACCCGTCGCATCTGCAGGACCGAGCCGGGTAGGTAGTGCTCGCGCTGCGCCACCCGCAGCCATTTGACGGCGGACAGCGCCAGCCCGACCGACCCGAGGATCGGCAAGGCGAAGGTCACAGGAGTTCCTCGATCACCTGCCGGATCCTTGCCGGCGCCGAACGAGGAACATCATGTCCACAACCGGATACGACATCCAACCTCGCGTCATGCAGACCGCGGCCTTCCAGCAACTCCATCGAACGATACGCCACATCCACCGGGACCTCCTGATCGTCGGCGCCCCACACCAGGCGAACCGGGCAACGTAGTTGACCCAACTCTTCCTGGTAGCTTTCGTTGACCACCTTGACCAGGACCTCGCGCATTACACCGGTCGCCATCCGATAATCGTCCGACCCGCGCCGCCGCTTCTCTCTCTCAAGCCGGACATCGCTTATCAACCCGACTCGGTTGCCCCACCTTATCAACCGGTAACCGAAGGGTGGTTTCCCGGCTCTGGTCAACGGTCTCAGCAGAGGCGCTCCTACCAGCACCGCTCCGGCCGCCAACTCGGGTCGTATGGCGGCCAGAACGGCGACCAAGCGACCCCCGAAGGAGTGTCCTATCAGGACCTGCGGTCGTCCGAGGCTCTCGATCCAGGGCGCCAGCAGCTCCGCGTATCCGGTCGCCCCGATGACGGAGCGAGGCGCGGGCGTGGCGCCGAACCCGGGAAGGTCAACCGCCACTGCGTCAAGGCCCGGCAGCACCCCGGAGAAGTCACGCCTGTCTCTTCCCCAGCCATGTAGCGCCACGACACGAGTACGAGACGTACCGTAACGCTCACCGAAGAGTCGTCCCTCGGAGAGACTCGTCAAAGCCAATGGGTACTCTCCGCCGCGAAAGCCGGGTAACGGTAACCGATGACCATGTGGAACCCCGCCGGATCAGCCCCGGTCGGCGACCAAGCGCCTACTCGATAGGACGAGAACAGGATGGCCTTGCAGCCCGCCGCCATGAGGATTCCCGATCACCGGCCGGGCCGGAAAGACATCTTTGATCCCGATTCGGTCACTCCGGGACATGGTTGGCGGTAGCCACTGCGTGGAATCCTCCGTCCACATGAACGACCTCGCCGGTTACCTTGGCGGCGAAGTCCGACAGCATCACGCATATCATGTCCGCGACGGGTGAAGGATCGTTGGTGTCCCAGGTAAGCGGGGCGCGTTCGGCCCAGACATCCCCGAACCGATCGAACCCGGCGATTCCCTTGGCGGCCACGGTCGACAGCGGACCTGCCGAAACGGCATTGACGCGGACGTTGTACGGTCCGAGATCCCGCGCCAGGTAGCGGGTGACCGAAGCCAGGGCCGCCTTGCAGACACCCATCCAGTCGTAAGCCGGCCAAGCCTGGGTACTGTTGTCGAAGTCGAGGGTGACCAGCGAACCGCCTCCGGCCTTCTTGAATAACGGAAGGAGCCCGACCGCCAGGGTCTTGTAGGAGAAGGCGGAAGTGGTAAAGGCCAGCGCCGCGCTCTCCGGTGGGGTGTCAAGGAAGTTACCGCCGAGCGCGTCCGCGGGCGCATACGCGATGGCGTGGACCGCCCCATCCAAGCGTCCCCAACGGTTTTCGAGTTCGGCCACCACCCGGTCTATATGTCTCTGATCGTTGATGTCGAGTTCGAGGACGTCGGGAGGTTCCGGCAGTCGCCGAGCTGATCGTTGCGTGAGGCGGATTCCCCGTCCGAAACCCGTCAACACGACCTCGGCGCCCTGTTCCTGGGCAACCCTGGCCGTATGCCAGGCGATCGACCCGTGTGTGAGGACGCCGGTGACCAGCAATCTCTTACCCGCCAGCAGCATGGTTCCTTCCTTCCTGGCCGGATGCGGCCGGGTAGACGCCGGTCGGCGAGCGGGTCCCGCCCCGGCGCAGGCTCACCGCCTCCTCAATCCTCATCGTCGGAGGCGACCGCCGCCATCTCGGCAATCTCGGCCACGATGCCCGCGTTGGCCAGGGTGGTCACATCACCCAACCTGCGCTGCTCGGAGATATCCCTCAACAACCGTCGCATGATCTTCCCCGACCTGGTCTTGGGAACGTCGGGCGTGAACACAATGCTCTTCGGCTTGGCGATCGGCCCGATCGAGGTAGCGACATGGTCACGCAACTCCTTGATGAGATCCCGGTCTCCCGAGTAGCCGCCTCGCAAACTTACAAAGGCGGCTATGGCTTGTCCGGTAAGCGGATCGCTCCTACCAACCACCGCCGCTTCCGCCACAGCGGGGTGTGAAACCAGAGCCGATTCCACCTCCATTGTCGAGATGTTGTGGCCCGAGACCAGCATCACGTCATCCACTCGGCCGAGGAGCCAGAGGTAACCGTCCTCATCGAGTTTGGCGCCGTCACCCGGGAAGTAGAGGCCTTCAAAACGAGACCAATAGGTATCGATGTAACGTTGGTCGTCACCCCAGATGGAACGAAGCATCGACGGCCAGGGACTGCGGATAACCAGATATCCTCCCCCTCCCCGCCCGACGGAAACACCGCTCTCGTCCACCACATCGGCCTCGATTCCCGGCAGAGGCATGGTGGCGCTGCCCGGCTTGGTGGTGGTGACGCCCGGTAGGGGCGCGATCATGATCGATCCCGTCTCGGTCTGCCACCATGTATCAACCACCGGTGATCCGGCGCCGCCGATATGCTCGTGGTACCACATCCAGGCTTCAGGGTTGATGGGCTCCCCCACCGTTCCCAGCACGCGGATGGTTGAGAGGTCATGCCTCATGGGGTACTCGGAACCCCACTTCATGAAGGTCCGGATGGCGGTCGGCGCCGTGTAGAGGTGAGTTACCCCGTATTTGGCGATAATCGCCCACAACCGATCCCGATCCGGATAATCGGGTGTCCCCTCATACATAACCGACGTGGCGCCGTTGGCCAATGGACCGTAGACGATGTAGGTATGGCCGGTAACCCACCCGATGTCGGCCCCGCACCACCAGATGTCCCGATCCGGTTTGATATCGAAAACGTAGCTGTGGGTGGTGGCGGCCCCTACCAGGTACCCACCCGTGGTATGCATGATTCCTTTGGGTTTTCCTGTGGTTCCCGATGTGTAGAGGATGTAGAGCAGGTCCTCGGCGTTCATCACCTCAGGCTCACATCGGTCACTTTGACCCTCCACCAGGTCGTGCCACCAGATGTCACGTCCGGGTTCCATCGACACATCGTTACCGGTACGACGCAGCACGACACAGTGGCGAATCAGGTTGGTACGCCGCATCGCCCGGTCGGCGGCCACTTTGAGGTCGACCACTCCCCCGCGCCGCCACGCCCCGTCGCAGGTGATGAGCACTTCGGCGCCGGCATCCTCCACCCGGTCGAAGATGGCGTCCGCCGAGAAACCTCCGAATATCACGCTGTGGGCGGCGCCGATCCGAGCGCAGGCGAGCATGGCGATGGCCAGTTCGGGGACCATCCCCATGTAGACCGCGATCCGGTCACCCTTCTTTACCCCGATCGCCCGGAGTCCGTTGGCGAATCGGCACACCTCGTCATACAGATCCTGGTAGGTCAGGACCCGTTCGTCTCCCGGTTCGCCTTCCCAGTAGAACGCCACCTTGTCACCTCTGCCTGCTTCTATGTGCCGGTCTAAGCAGTTGTAGGTGACGTTCAGTTCGCCGTCCGAGAACCACTTGAAGAAGGGCGGGTTGGAATCATCCAACATCTCGTTGGGTTCCTTGAACCAGGTAACCCGATGGAGGGCCTGCGCTCTCCAATACCTGATCGGATCCGAGCCCGCCTCCTCATGCAGACCGGGTTGAGCATTGGCTTGAGCGGCAAAGTCGGCCGGAGGCGGGAAGGTACGGTGTTCATGCAGCAGGTTTTCGATTGTGCGCTCGGCCACGTCTCCTCACTTCGAGTCGGCTAGACCGAAGGGTACCGCCTTCGCGATAGGCGCGTGTCGGACAGTCCACCGATGAAACAGCTTGCAATCGCCGGAAGACCATGCAGTCCCTACGGTTCTATGAAACTCTAACCCGGATCGCAGCAGATCGAGTCCACGAGGTCCTATTGCCGGTGGTCGCTGCGGCGCATCTTCCTGGACAGTCCACCCGGGGCTCTCACACACTGCGTCGCAACGGGAACATCGCGCGGATCACCTAAACGGCCATCGATCCCGACACCTTCCTCCAGGAACGGATAGCTGGAACCGGTTCTCTCCCTCAACTCCTCGGCCAACTCATCGATACGTCGATTCAGGATTCGGCACTTCTCGTCGAGTTCCGAGCGGGCGGCGTCTATCCTGGCTCGGAGTTCCTCGGCCACCGCGTCAAGTCGTCGGTTGGTCTTCCAGAGATAGTAGAAAGCCGCGATCTCAAGACCGCCGAGCACAACGAGCGCTAATACATATATTGAGTCCATCCTTCAACCCCTATTTTTCATGCAGGGGCTCGGATGGGTAACCGAGAGAGATGAAATGAACCACATGACCTGGAAAGATAGCTGCGTGGCGGCCTCGCCCGCCGGGGCGCCCCCATCACCCTGAGGTGAACGCCGCGACGCCCCGCGACGCTGCGCTTGACGTGGCCTTTTTGAGTTCGGTGTGTCTGGGGCATGAAGAATCAGGGTTAACTATATGCAACGTTGTTTGAGGAAGCAAGGGGGCTGATCGAACAGACGGATACAATGCGCCGGACGGTTAACCGTGATCTCGGGTTCGATATCGCTCGCTAGATTACCGGAAAATCCTTGCACCATCCAGAGAAGGCGAGATTCCATGCGCCCCAACCGCGTCCAGAGATCGATGCTGTCGGTACCCGGTTCACGGCCTGACATGTTCTCCAAGGCTGCTCGATCAGGGGCGGATCAGGTCATGATCGATCTTGAGGACGCGGTTGCCCCCGGCGACAAGGAAACCGCTCGGGAAACGGCTGTCGCCGGCATGGGGTCGGTCGACTGGAAGGCCGTCCGTCAGACGGTCTCTGTTCGAATCAACGACACCGACACACCCTGGATGGAGGGAGACGTTCGGACGGTGATAACCGGAGCGGGAACACTGGTGGATACGTTGATCATCCCGAAGGTCACCGACCCGGGCGACGTCATCCGTATCGCCGACCTCCTGGATGGGTTGGAGGATCCCCATGGGGTTCCGAACCCGATCGGACTTGAAGTCCTTGTCGAAACCGCACAGGCGTTGGCCTATGTGAACGACATCGCCGGTTCGCATCCCCGCGTCGAGGCGCTCCACTTCGGTGCGGGCGACTTCGGGGCGAGCATGGGGGCGCGCACCCTGAGCATCGGCGAAGGACGCGCAGTCGGCAGCCGGTGGAACACCGCGCGGACGCTCATCGCAGTGGCCGCCCGAGCCCACGGATTGCGCCCCATCGACTCCGCCTACGACGACTTCCACGATGACGCCGGTTATCGGGCCGAAGCTCGCGCGGCGGCCGAACTGGGCTTTGAAGGAAAGTGGGCCATCCACCCGCGCCAGGTTCCCATAGCAAATCAGGTATTCTCCCCCACCCCGGAGGAGGTGGAGGCTGCCCGCGGGCTTCTTGAAGCCCTGGACAGGGCAGCCGCCGAGGGGCAAGGAGCGGCCCGCTACCAAGGCAAGATGATCGACGCCGCCTCTGCCCGCCTCGCCCTGAACATACTGTCGATCGCGGAGCGCGCCGCCGGGAAATGACACCCGACGTACTACCACAATGGATTCGGCCGGCGAGCCGGGGCTACGGACCGTAAGTCAAGTTCTGCCGCCGACCGGTAAGGGAATATCGACAGGCGCCGCGGAATCGAGGGCGTCCCGAGCGTGATAGGAGGATCGAACAAGCGGACCCGACTCGACATGGGCGAGACCGATGCGACGCCCGTACTCGGCGTAGGCATCGAACTCGTCGGGATGGACGTAGCGATGGATAGGACGATGGCGGGTGGTGGGACGTAGGTATTGGCCGATGGTAACGATATCCACCCCTACCGCTCGCAGGTCGGCCAGCGCTCCGAGTATCTCCTCACGGGTTTCCCCCATTCCCGCGATCAATCCCGACTTGACCACACCCTCCGGTTTATACCACTTGGAACGAGCCAGGAGAGTGAGGGAACGACCGTAGTTGGCCGACGTTCTTACCTCCCGCTGGAGCCGCAGCACGGTCTCCGTGTTGTGGTTGAGAACGGCGGGCCCGGCCGCCAGAACCCGTTCGAGATCGGCTCGGACTCCCTTGAAGTCGGGTATGAGGACCTCCACATCGCATGTCGGTACCCGCTTGCGAACCTCCGCGACCGTGCGTGCGAATACGGTCGATCCACCGTCGTCGAGATCATCCCTGTTGACCGAGGTGATTACGGCATGAGCCAGACCCATTGCCTCCACCGCCTCGGCTACCCGGAAAGGTTCCTCGATATCCAAACCCTGCGGGCGACCCGTATTCACGTTACAGAACCCGCAAGCCCTGGTACATGTATCCCCGAGGATCATCATCGTGGCAGTGCCTTGTCCCCAGCACTCGTAGATGTTGGGGCATCCCGCTTCTTCGCAGACCGTATTGAGGTTGAGGTCCCTCATAAGCCTTCCCAGGCGGAGATAGTCGCTCCCGAACCGGGCGGTGACCTTCATCCATGGAGGACGACGCGGTTCCCCGCGCAGCCGCCGACCGATGGTCACCGGGACTTCGGAACGACCGGCCGCCGAGAAGCAACCCTCTTCCAACAGACGATCCACCTCGAACGATCTCGGTCTGCCCTGTCCTCTTACGAACGCCCCGTGTTGCACCTCGCCGGCCTCATATCCGAAGACCTCCGCAAACCGGTCCTGCAACACCTCGACTGTCTCTTCGATGGATACCGGTCGTCCCAACAGTCCCACCAGGGAGGTAACCGGTCGATCGGTGATACCGCACGGGTTCATCTTGGTGAAATATGACATATCGGGGTTAACGTTCAGGGCAAACCCGTGCATGGTCACCCGCCGAGCCACCCTGATCCCGATCGCGGCGACCTTTCCGCGTTCGGTCCACACCCCGGTATAGCCGTCCTCCCGATAGGCCTCGACTCCGAAGTCGGCCAGGGTGCGGATAAGGACTTCTTCCACTGCCCTCACATAGGGAACGATGCGACGGGAGTCCGCCAACTCCAGGATCGGGTAACCAACCAACTGACCCGGACCGTGATAGGTGATGTCGCCGCCCCGGTCGATGTCGAAACGCTTTGCCCCGATGTCGTTCAGGCTCTCCTCCGGGACGAGAAGGTTGGAGTCGTCGGCGCTTCGACCCAGCGTATACACATGCGGGTGCTCAAGCAGCAGCAGATAGTCGGACCCGGCCCTACCGGTGTGACGACCCTCCCAGAACGCCCGTTGAAGATCCCAGGCTTCTTCGTATTCAAGCCTTCCCAGCCACCGGGTACGAACCAACCGCCGATCGGCAATTACCTGCGGAAACGGATAGGTCGACCGGTTCCGGCCTTCCGATCGCTTTCCGTTCAGGTCAGATGCTGATTCCAATCCCAACTCTCCAGGTTGTCCCGTATGCGTCTGAGGAACAACACCGCGGTGGACCCGTCGAAGGCCCGGTGATCCCAGGATAGCCCCAGATAGCCGATATGGCGGATGGCGATTACATCCTGCCCGTCGCTCGTGGTTACCACCTTGGGTCGCTTGGCGACGGTATCGGTGGACAGGATCGCCACATTGGGTACGTTGATGACCGGCGCCGACATGAAAGATCCATAGGGACCTGGATTGGTGATCGTGAACGTGCTCCCCGTCACGTCATCGGGACCTACCCTACCCTTCCTGGCGCGTTCGGCAACGTCCCGGATCTTGCGAGCTATTCCCCTCATCGTGTAGTCGTCAACATCCTTGATCGTGGCGACCATCAAGCCTTCCTGGTTGAGGTCGATGGCGATACCCAGGTGGATCTTCGAATGGTAGGTGGCCTTCTTTCCTTCCAGATCGAATGAGCTGTTGACGATCGGGAAGGTCCGGAGCGCATCTATCGTCGCCTTGGCGATGAACGGCAGGTAGGTAAGGGAGAAACCTTCCCGTTCCTTGAAGGCCTCTCGATTGGCTGCCCGCACCCGTTCCACGGCCTCGTAATCGACCTCCATCGATGTCCAGACATGGGCCGCGGTGCGCCGGGATTGAATCATGTTGTCGGCGATGCGGACCCGGAGACGGCTTAGCTTGCGAGTCGAATCCGAGGCTAGGCCTTCCGCCGGTGTGGTTGTGGGCTTGGGGGGGCCTGCATCCCTTGATCTCCGTACGCCGGGAGTAGGTTCCGGTTGCTCAGCTTCGGGCGCAGGAGTGGGGTGGACTGTTTGACCGGCCTGCATCTGGTCGATGTACGCCAGAACATCATTGCGGGTGACCCGGCCGTCCTTCCCCGAACCCTTGATACCGGCTGGATCAACACCGTGCTCCCGAGCCAACCGCCGCACTACCGGGGACAGGAACTGCCCGGCGCCGCGACGCCCTCTCGATCGCGACCGGGTCGTCGACCGCGGCGGCCGGCGCGGCGGAGAGGTGGTGGAATCGGCGGGCGCATCGGGCGGTCTGGTAGCCGGGTCGGTGGAGGAGGATGCGCCGCCGGCGTCGTCCTGGACGGATTCACCTTCCTGCCCGATAACCACCATCGCGGTTCCGACCTTTATGGTCTCGCCTTCATCGACGAGGATCTCCGTGACCAGTCCGGTCACCGGCGACGGCACCTCGGTATCCACCTTGTCGGTTGATATCTCTACCAGGGGCTCATCCTCGGCGACTCCGTCCCCGACCTGCTTCATCCACCGAAGGACGGTGCCTTCGGTGACGGTCTCCCCCAGTTGCGGCATCGAGACTGTGGTTGGCATTCGTTTACCTCTCTACGATCAGCGGTTCGTTCGACTCTTCGCCCCGGCTCTATCCCCGTTTCTCCTTGAAGCGCGTCTTGGAGGATGGATCGAGGGAGGGGCTTTGGTGTTCCGAAATGGAACTATGGCTCTCCGGCCAGGCGAGGCCACCACGCAGCTATCTTCCCAGGTCATGTGGTTCATTTCATCTCTCTCGGCTACCCATTCAAACCCTGCGTAAAAAAATTGGGACTAATGAAGTGGATGGCCGGACGCCGCCATCAGCGTTTCCCCGGTAGCTTCGCTCAGGGTGGGATGTGCGTGGATGAAGGCGGCCGCCTCCTCCGGCAGGGCTTCCCAACCGACCATGTACATCAGCTCGTGGATCAACTCCCCGGCATGGGGGCCTACCACCGTGGCCCCCACAATGGGACCGTCGGTCTCGTTGAGAATCTTTACAAATCCCCGGTTCTTACCGATGATCCGAGCTCGGCCTACTCCCAGAAAGGAGTGATCTTTGCTCTCGACCGACAGGCCCTCCGCAACCGCCTGTTCTTCGGTCAAACCCACCGCGGCGACCTCGGGATGGGTATATACGACGCTGGGGAGAGCCCGATACTCAACCGGCTTCGGCGCCCCGGTTGCGATGAATGTAATCGCCGAGGCGGCTTCCGCGAACGCGCCGTGGGCCAACCCGGGCGTGTCGGCGACAATATCCCCGACCGCGAAGACGCTCTCGCAGGCCGTTTCCATAGTCTCCGGATCAACCCTGATGAATCCCCGGTCGGTATCCACTCCGACGCGGTCGAGGCCGATATTGTCGGTAAGAGGCCGCCGACCGACCGCCACCAACACGGTGTCCACTTCGAAACCGTCGTCGCCGCCCCTTGCGGCCAGCACTGTGTTATTCACTCCGGTTCTCAACTCTGCGCGAGCGCCTAGAACGAAATCGACCCCCCTTCGCTGAAGTTGTTTCTGTAGTTCCCGCGCCGCAGCAGGTTCAAAGCCGGGGATTATCTGCTCCAGCATCTCGAACACCACCACCTCGGACCCCACATCGGTCAGCAGGCTGGCGAACTCGCATCCGACCACTCCGCCACCGATGATCCCAACCCGCTGAGGCTGAACCGGCCAGTTAAGAGCGTGATCCGAACTGACGATCTGTTTACCGTCATACGGAAACCCCGGTAGCTCCAAGGGAACGGAACCGGTGGCAAGTACCACGTTTCGCCCTTCCAGCACTCGGAAACCTCCGGGTTCCTCGACCTCCACCCGGCCCACGCCGACCAGCCGCCCTCGGCCCTTGACCACATCCACCTTCCGAAAGCGGAGCAGCCCGGCAAGCCCGCGTACCAGACCGTTGACGATCCGGTCCTTCCGGGTCAAAGCTACCGGCCAGTCGAAACGGGGATCGTCGGCGACAACTCCGAAATCGCCGGCCGACCTGACGGTGGTGAAGACCTCAGCCGCCTGTAGCCAACTCTTGGCGGGTATGCATCCCCTGAGGAGACAAGTACCGCCGACGGTGTCCTGCTCGACCAATGCCACGGACAGTCCGAAGTTACGGGCATACAGCGCCGCCCCGTAACCGCCCGGGCCTCCACCGATCACTACTACGTCATACACCAGAAGTCACAATTCTCCCGATTCCTGCGGACCACCCAGCCTAGTGTCACGAATCCGACGACCAAACATGGACAGCGCCGAGCCCTTTGAACCCCAATTTTTCATGCAGGGGTTTGGATGGGTGATCAAGCGAGATGCGATGAACTCTCTGACCTAGGAAAATAGCTGCTTGGTGGCCTCGTCTGGACGAGGCGCCCCCATCACCCTAAGGCCGGGACATCCCGTGAAAGTGGGCTTGACGTGGCCTTTTCGAGGTCGGTGTGTCTGGGGCATGAAGATGCTTCTATGAGTGAATCAGGGGTTAAGAATCAGGGCTAGGAGGGTAGAGGACAAGTTGGCCGGGAAGCCCGCTGACATGGGGAATACTCGGTCACCGGGAGGGGCGCCTGGATATTTTCGGCCCGGGCCTTGCAATAACTGGCTGTTGACCTTGAATCCGGCGCCCTCAGAGTACGCCGAGGAGGAACCAGAGTCCTACCCCCAGCAGGATTACCAGGGCCGTCGCCAGGGATGCGATGATGAGAAAACGGGTAGGCATCCGCGGGTAGGCTAGTCCCATCAGGCGCCGAATCCGATCCCACCCGTCTGACTGAAACGCTAGGAGGGTGCTGAGAAACCCCCGGCTTGGCCCGATGTCCGATGGTAAACTCCCTGGTCAGCGGACGGAGAGCCAATCCAATCACCTGTTTTTCAGCACCGTCCTATGAGTAGCGATCCAATAGTGGCGCAGACGTCACCTACGAATCGTCTTACGACGAAGGCGCCATCTTCGTCCATCTGTCGGGACAAACTCGTTCTGTCTATGACCAGACTCTGTATCCGAGCGGTTGCTTCATGTTTCAACCCTGATTCACTCATAATGGATGGTGCCCTGTTTGAGGGGGTTGCTGCGATGATGTGGTGGTCCACTCGGGGGGCAGGGGGCGGGTCTGGGTCACCCTGATTCTGGCCGTGTGTGCCTTTATGA
>CAZEZF010000105.1:0-13174 GCA_964516495.1 uncultured Acidimicrobiia bacterium
CTACGTCAATACCACCCCAAACCCAACAAACCAACCGGTGGATCCAGGCTAAGACGAAACTTAGGTCTACTACTAAAAGTATTCACGATAGTTGTCCCAGCTAATGGTTCTGATAGAGCGGTTCGCTATTCGGCCCGCCATGCGTCGCCCCGATGTTTGTTGCGACCTGAAAGGCCGCTTGGAGTTTCCTCGGTAGCCTCCTGGGATCATGGCTGAGGACTTGTTAGGTTGAGCAGACCAGATCGGATCAAGGGAAGGAGAGGTCTGATGGCATCGGCCAAGTACGGGCTCACGTTATCCAACCGCAGCGTGCTGCTCGGCCTGTCCACCGTGAACGAGATGCTTGATCTGGCTACGAAGGCGGACCGAGCGGAGGTCTGGGACTCGGTGTGGGTGGGGGATTCGGTATTCGCCAAACCTCGGCTCGACGCCATGGTGGCGCTCGGCGCCCTGGCGGCCCGCACCGAACGGGTGCGTCTCGGGGTCGGATGCATGGCCAGCATGCCGCTGCGCGATGCCCTGTTGCTGGCCTACCAGTGGCTCAGCTTCGATGCCATATCCGGCGGTCGTTCCATTTTCGTAGCTTGCCAGGGACAGCGGGAGGCGGGAGGAGGCAAGTTCGCCGAGGAGTTCGCGGCCTTCGGCATTGATCCGGGGACCAGGAGCCGTCGCATGGAGGAGGGAATAGAGATCCTCCGGCTGGTCTCAGAGACCGAAAACGCATCCTATGAAGGTACCTACAATCGATTCCGGGAAGTTACGGTGCTCCCCCGCCCCGCCCAGCAGCCTCTTCCCATCTGGGTGACCGCCAACCCCAATCCGGCTTATCCGAGACTGGCTGAACGAGCGCTGCGAAGGGTGGCCAGGTTGGGTGACGGTTGGATGACCACCGCCAACACGCCGGACAGCTTCGCTGCCAACCTGGCCGCGATCCGCGGGTACGGGGTCGAGGAAGGCAGGTCCCTGAAGGAGGGGTTTGAAGCCTGCCTCTACTACAACATCCATGTGAATGATGAGCGTGAGCGGGGGTTGGCGGAGGTGAGCGACTACCTGAAGGACTATTACGGCGTCAGCTACGACCGTGAGTTTCTGGAAAGATGGGTAGCGGTCGGGGATCCCGAACGTTGTATCGATCAGATCCGGCGATTCGTGGATGTCGGCGCCACCACGATCACGCTCCGGTTGGTGGGCTACGATGAGCATGACCAGTTCCGTCGGGTTACCGAACAGGTGCTCCCGGCGTTGGCGGAGTGAGTGGCCGGTGATAGAACGTTTCGACCATGCCGTGATAGGGGTTCCCGACCTTGAAGAGGCAATGGACGCCTTCGGACGACTCGGGTTCACGGTGGCGGAAGGAGGCCGTCATCCTTCGCTGGGGACCCGCAACGCGATCGTTCGGTTCGGGCTCGATTACCTGGAGTTACTGACGGTCGAGCATCAGGACATAGCCCTGTCACGGGGCCCATTCGGGACAGAGTTGGTGGCCTTCCTGCAGCAGGACTCGGGTCTGGTGGGGTTCGTTCTGGCCGGCGCCCAACTCCAGCATGAGGCGGAGGGGCTCCGCAACCTCGGCATCGAAGTGGAAGGACCTTTCGAGATGGACCGGATACATGCTCGGGGTGGGCGGCTGGAGTGGCGGCTGGTGTTACCCGGCGCCTCGCCGTGGCGGAAACCCTGGCCCTATCTGATCGATTGGATCACCACCCCGACGGAACTACTCGAATGGGACCCTCCTGGAGACCACCCCTGCGGGGTCGTCGGTGTCGCCGGTATCGACCTGGCGGTGGACGATCCGCCCGGCGCAGCGGCTATCTACGAGCAGGGCCTCGGCTTGCGGCCGGAGACGGACCGGCAATCGCCGGCGGCCAGGCGCCGCTACTACCGGATAGCGGGATTTCGTCTCGGTTTACACCAACCGGGCGGCCCCGGCATCGTCGCCGAAGAGTTGGAACAACGCGGACCCGGCCCGTTCCGGTTGATCCTCGAATCCGGAGATGTCGTCGAGACCGTCCGGACGCTGGCTCGCATCCGAGTGCGCTACCAGGAGTCATCGGGCGGAATCGACATCGATCCGGATGAGGCAATCGGGGCCAGGCTACGGATCGTTCCCGGCTAGTGTCCTGGGTCAGGAGAAGGTCGCGAAAAACGCCCTGGTAGACCCCTTCCCAGCGGGCCCTCCCCCACCGCCACCACCTTTGCCGAGACGCGTCCTCCCATACCCCTGGCGGGGTTGTCTCGAACGAACTTGATCCCTTTCACGCGGTCCAGGTCGACGTCGGATGCAGACCGCCGGTAATTACGGTTATCAACAACATACAGGAGGGGTAGGACAGAAACGGTCCTCAAGTCCCATCGATAGCGGCATCGGCTGAGAGACCAAGACGGATCCCGGTCCAGCAACGCGACTTTTCTTAC
Source organism: uncultured Acidimicrobiia bacterium (assembly GCA_964516495.1). Lineage (GTDB taxonomy): Bacteria > Actinomycetota > Acidimicrobiia > Spongiisociales > Spongiisociaceae > JAPPFW01. Next base: position 2,416 of record CAZEZF010000105.1, read on the forward strand.
GAGGTTATAGAACCCAAGCGAAATTAAAGATTCGGGACACCAGGGTCCGGTATAGGGGTAACCGGGATTTGGGGAAGAGCCCGGTCTTCTGGTCCCAGAGGCGCGGAGATCGCGCAAACGCGCCACGGCGCCTCTCCAAAGGGTACTCTCCAAAGCGGGTCCCATCCCCGACCGCCGCCATTCGGTGTGAAACGCATCCCGCCATACCCTCCGGCGAGGGCCTCCGGACCACATGAACCCAACCCGGTCCGGTCGGTATCGGAACAAGGACCGTTGGCGCTTAGCGGTTACCCACCATTACACAACCAACCTTCTACATGACGGAAAGGTCTGAACGCCACCATATCAGAGAACCGGCGCGCCCAACTCAGGCGACGGTTGCCCGACCTCCCTTGTAGACAGCCGAAATCCGCCGGGTGTTGCGGATGTCTTCCAACGGATCGGCGTCGAGAACCACCAGATCGGCCAGCTTGCGCTGCTCGACGGTGCCCAGGTTGTCGTTCTCCCCGAGCAGTTCCGCGGCCCGGCCGGTCGCCGAGACGATGGCGTCCATCGGATTGAAACCGCAACCCTCCACCAGGAGGCGCAACTCTTCGTGCATGCTGTGGCCCGGAACCACGAACGGGTTGGTCAGGTCGGTTCCCGCCGTTACCTTCACGCCGCCCCGCTTGGCCCGTCCGATGAAGGCCATCTGGTTGCGAAGCTCGATCGGCGCCTGCTCCCAATCAGTCTCGCTGTAGTCGAACGGGTAGGCGTACTGACTCCATTGCTCCTTGACGGCGTCGGGCATCTCGTCGAGGCCGGGAGGGTTGGCGGCTTGGGGAGTGTTGCCGGCCAGAATGCTCTGCGAGAGGGTGAGGGTGGGCGTGATGAAAGTTCCCCGCTCCGCCATCAACGCAATCAGACCGTTGGCGAGGTCCGAACCCGGATCGATGAAGCGCCAGGGCTGAAAACCAACCAGAGGGTCGAGGATCCGGCCCGGAAGGCCTGCGAGGTCCGCCTGGTGCTCCTCCGTGACCAGTTCCCGGCCTATCCGCACATGCTCCAGCGCATCGACTCCGACCTTCACCGCGTCCTCGACGGTGACAACGTGGCCCACATGGGCCGCCACCCGTACGCCTCGCCTATGGGCTTCGGAGACCACCGCCCGTAGAACCGGAAGGCGGGTCCATACATATATCTTGATGAAGTCCATTCCGGCGTCGATCAGCCGGGCGGTTTCCTCTCGGGCGGTCTCCTCGTCGTCGATAATGGCCAGCCACCGCCACGGGGCGGGAGGGTCGGCCGGGCCGTCCAGTATCGTCCCGGCGCCGAAGAATCGAGGCCAGGTGTCCCGTCCTTCCTTGAAGGTGCGGAAGACCTCTCCCGGATCGAAGTTGCCGGTGTCCCGGACCGTGGTTACCCCGTGTTGCAACAGGGTGGTCATAAACAGGTCAGCCAGGGAACCGGGATCATCCACCTGCAGGAACGAATTATCGGCCAGCACTCCGACATGGACATGGCAGTCGATCAAACCCGGTATCACCGTGGCGCCGGAGATGTCCACCACCTCGGCGTAGGCGGGAATCTCCATATCCCCGTTCCGGAAGACCGCATCGATCCGTTCCCCGTCGATCAGCACCACCCCGTCATCGATCGGTTCCCTTCCGGTACCGTCGATAATCTTTCCTCCAACCAGAGCTTTCGCAGCCATCTCTCTGCTCCTTGTCGATCGCGCGGATAAGTCCCAATCGTAGTTGTGCCCGGCCATGATGAATCGGGCAATCCGAGGAGCGAACGTTTCGCCGGTATCATTCAGGGTAGTTGTGGAGCGTTACTCGGGAGGTTGCATGTTCGACTGGTTGCTGACCGGGGGAACAGTGATTGACGGGACCGGAGGGGCCGGCTTCCAGGCGGATGTCGGGGTGGTCGGAGACGAAATAGCTGCGGTGGGTGACTTATCCGACCGGGAAGCGCAGCACACCATAGACGTAAGCGGGTCCGTTATCTGTCCCGGGTTCATAGATGTCCATTCCCATTCGGAGTTCTCCCTGCTTCGAGGGGTTGACGTCGACGTCCGGCTCCGCCAAGGGATCACGACCGACCTTCTCTCCCCCGACGGTTTCGCCTATGCCCCACTCGTCGGGGAACGGCGAGCGGAGATGGAGACCTACCTCGAGGTGTTCAACGGCCCGCCCGATCCGTCATGGGAGTGGACCACCTCAGAGGATTACTTGGGGATGTTCGACCGGAGAGTGGGTATCAACGTGGTCCCTCAGGTGGGCTTCAACGCCGTCCGGGCCGTGGCGGTCGGATGGGCGCCGCGTCCTGCGACCCCCGCCGAAGTCGCCCGTATGGAGGACCTGACCCGGCAAGGGATGGAGGAAGGCGCATCGGGCATCCAGGTCGGTCTCGATTACTTCCCTTCGGGTCACGCCACCACCGACGAGTTGATAGCGGTGGCCGGGGTGGTAGCGGCCTACGGCGGGGTCTACTCCACCCATGTGCGGGGCATCAGGGGCGATACCCATGGTGGCGTCAAAGAGGCTTTACTGGTGGGCCGCGAATCGGGGGTGGCGGTTCACATCTCCCATCTGTTCGGAACCGATCAGCTGTACCAACTGCTCGCCGACGCAAGGGACGAGGGCCAGGATGTCACCTTCGACGCCTACCCATACATGGCCGCCAGCAGCCACCTCGCTTTTTGCCTTCCCAAACGAGTTGAGCAGGGGCCTCCTGAAAGGATCATCCGGATGCTTGAAGATCCCGAGGCGCGTTCCCGGATCGCTCCCGACATCGAGGGATTCTTCGAGTCCTATGTAAGCCGTCCCGAGAACGCCTATTTCTCGTCGCTTCCGCCCGGCCGCTACCAGAACCTCGAGGGAAGGCCGCTCACCGACGCCATCGGCGTGGCGGGCGACACCCTCGCGGAGGCGGTCTGCGCGCTGCTGGTGGAGTGCCGCATGCGGGTGTTGATGATCTACCGGTGGGATGACGAGGCCAAGCTACGCCGCGCCATGACCCATCCGCTCGGAATGGTGGGCTCCGACGGGTTGTTCCGGGGCGCCTACCCTCACCCGAGAGGATTCGGCGCCCATGCCCGGGTGCTGGCCCACCTGGTACGGGAGAAGGGTTGGCTCGGCCTCTCCGATGCTGTTCGTCGGATGACCTCGATGCCGGCGGCCCGCTACGGGCTCTCCGACCGGGGAACCATCCGGGTGGGCGCCGCCGCCGACTTGACGGTGTACGATCCGAATCGGATCCGTGACCGGGCCACCTTCGAGAATCCCAGGGCTGCGGCGGTCGGTATGGACCATGTGTTCGTTAACGGCTCGGCCGCCGTCGAGGCCGGTCGGTTGGCGGAGACGACCGCCGGTCGGGTTCTTCGAAGTCACCGCACCTGACCGGAGCGGGACCGGGTCGAGGTCGCCGCCGGTCGGCGGGGTCGGGGCCTGGCTCGCTTGGTTCCGTTGGGCTCGATGGTGGTCTTCTTCGCCTTGGCTTGGTGATGGATTTCCGCTTGTTCGCGATTCTTTTCTTAAGATCGATTGTTGGTCGCTATTGAAATGGGGTGTTTGTGTCCTAGCTGTGTTGCATACTGGTAAGTAGCTGCAAGCACCGCCGGTCCGGGTGCGGTACCGACCGGACCGGAGCGGGATCAGAATCGGCGTTTTCGCCCTGTCGAGGGGATTGGCGGAACGCGTTCGGAGGCCTTGGACAGGTGGTGGCGGGGGAGGGCCCGAAGGGGATAGCCGGGGTCGGCGTTTTTCGCGCTCTCGGGCGGCCCGGCCGGGGGGTCCCGCCGGTATCGGTCTGTCCGGACTGCCGGCTCATTGACCCGCGAGCATCCTATAGCGACTCCCCTACAACGGGAACTAGCCGGTCCGCGTCATGGGTTGGTCGGGCAGCCCCAACCGGGGCTCGGGGAGAGAGTACTTCCGCAAGACGGACAGAATCCCCTCCCACGTCACTTCGAGGAGATCGATCGGTTGGTCCCGGTTGGCTACCCGGGCGGTGGCCTCTATTTCCCCCGGGTACATGATGGGTTCCGAATCATCAAGAAGTCGGGTGGCCTTGAAATGATCGGTCAACGTCGATGCCCGGCTCTTGGCTCGGTCGATCGGTGTGAAGCGTTGCGGATCGAGCACGATGATCGTCGAGTCATTGCTGAAGGAATCCGCCGGGTCTCCCGGTATCCCTCCTCCCGACAGGATGCCGCCGAAGAGTTCCACCATGAAGGCGAGGGCATAACCCTTATGTCCTTCCCGGCGACCCAGTGGGAGGATGGCGCCCCCTGCGTAGTAATCGGCGGGGTCGGTTGTCGGGTTGCCATCCGAGTCGATTATCCACCCGGGCGGGGTTTCCTCCCCCCGATACCGGTAGGTCCGTACCTTGCCCTCCGCCACTACGGAGGTAGCCATGTCCAAAAGATAGGGGCCGTCGAGAGATGACGGGAAGGACATGGCGATCGGATTCGAGCTGAGCCTCCGCTCCGCGCCTCTGAAAGGCGCCTGGTTGATTCCATGACCTCCCGCGCAGGTGAAGATGAGCGAGGCCATGCTGCTCGAGGCGGCCTTTTCCGCATAGCGGCCCACCCGACCGATGTGCTTGGTCCGACGCATGGTGACCGCGGCGATACCGCTGTCGCGGGCTTTACGAATAGCCAGGTCGGTGGCGAACTCGGCGACTACCTGTCCGAATGCCCAGGCGCCGTCAACCCGCGCCGTGGAGGCGGACTCCGATTCGATGACGGGACCGGCGGAGGGAATCAACTCGCCTCTGTCAATGGCGCCCACATAGTCGGGGAGGCGCAGGACTCCGTGCGATGAATGGCCGATGGTGTCGTTGTCCACCAGGTGGCGGGCCACCAATCGGGCGTCCGCCGCCGAGGCGCCCGCTGCTTGCAGAACAGCGACGCAAAGGTCTTCGAGTTGGTCGCTTTGGATATCCGGCACCAGCCTGCCCTTCCTCCGGTGGTTGATCTTTGTTCCGCATATCACCGCCGGGAGCCCCGGCGATACCGAAGACCGCCCGCCTTCGGCTATTCAGCCAATCGGCGCAGGTCCCGCCGGTAGTCGGGCGGAGACATGACGTAACTATTCTTCCAGGTCAGGAGGTGTGCCGCGTTTATGGTGGTTTCACATCCGCACAATACTTTCGGCAATTACCGTGGTTACGAAGCCGGTCCGTCGATCAGTCGTTCCGGGTAAGCGCCCGCCTTGCGCCGAAAAGATACCCGTGCCGGAACGGGACGTGCGGTGCTTGGTGTCGCGCCGACGGTTGATAGTTTGCCGGAAATTCGCAAGACGTGAGGATTGATCAGGTCGAGAATCGGTATTAACGTATGTTAGGATGTTTCTTAGGTTTCGGAGGGACCAGTGATAGTAAGTACACGCAGGGTTATAGCACTTATCGGTTCACTGGCGATGGTAGCAACGTTGTTGGCTGCGCCGGTTGCCGGATCGCACGGGGCAACCGGCGCCGACCTAGGCTCATACGACGAATACGCTCCGGCTATCGAGGCCCTTTCGTTGGTGGGCGTTCTTGAGGGAACCGAATGCGCCGAAGGTGACTTCTGCCCCGACGATGCACTGACCCGCGAGGTCATGGCCGTGTGGTTGGCGCGCGCCCTGGAGGGTAGGGATCCGACCAACGAGCCGATAGAGCGTTTCGCCGACGTTCGGGCCGACTGGCCCGGAGCGGCCCACATCGAATATCTGGCGGAACTGGGCGTTGTCGAACAATGCAACGGCGATCCACCGGTTTTCTGTCCCTTTGTTCCCGTCACCCGCGCCGAGGCCGCCTCGTTGGTCGCGAAGGCGTTCGACCTTCCGGAGGCATCCACCTCCGCTTTCGGAGACATTGCCGATTCGGAGCACGCCGCCGATATCAATGCTCTCGCAGACGCCGGAATCGCCATCGGATGTTCCACCGATCCTCCGTTGTACTGTCCTTCGGAGGACATGACCCGTGGTCAGATGGCGATCCTTCTCGCGAGAGCTCTCCGGTTGGTACCCCGTCCGGGGCACGAGACGGAAGCGCTTCCGGTCGATCCGGCGACTCGCGTCGGCGCGCTCGACAATGGGTTCACGTACTACTTGCGAAGCAACGACAAGCCCGGCGATTCGATAACGATGCGGCTTGCCGTGAATGCCGGATCGGTCAACGAACCCGAGCCCGGTCTAGGGATCGCGCACTTCCTCGAGCATATGCTCTTCAAGGGCACCGCGGCCTACCCGGGCGAGGAATTGAATTCGACGATCCGGAACCTGGGCGCCGAATTGGGTCCCGACACCAACGCCTACGTGTGGTACGACGAGACCGTTTACGAGTTGACCGTCGCCGCCGACCAGCCTGAGAACGTGAGCACCGCCCTGCATGTGCTGTCACAGTTGGCGCATGCGGCCACTCTCGATCCCGACGACGCAGAGCTCGAACGGGGGGTGGTGCTCGACGAGCTGCGGTTGAGGACCACTACCGGATCGGGTCAGGTATCCGCAGAGTTCGACCGTATATACACAGAGGGCACACCCTATGAGGGTTACTACGCGGGCGGGACGATAGCCGGTATCGAAGCTACGACAGCCGAGGACCTGAGGGACTTCTACGAGAAGTGGTACGTGCCGTCGAACATGGCGATCATCGCGGTAGGGGACGTTCCGCTGGACGATCTCTATGCCCTGGTTGAGGAGCACTTCGGGCCGATACCACCGGGCGGACCCCGGGACTTCGCGTTACCGGAGGTTGTGCCGGATCCCGAACCTTCCTATCACGTTGCCACCCATGAGGATCTGGGTTACGAGTATGTGTCGCTTGATATACCGATCCCACGCTCGTATCCCGGTACCGGGGCGGGTGACAGGCTTGCTCTTATGGAATGGCTCATCGAAATCATGGTGCTGAACCGTCTTGACGACGCCTATTACCGGGGAGAGCTACAACAGTTCGATCCACCGAACTTCTCTTCGTTTACCTATGGTTCCGCGCTCAGGTACTACGGAACCAACTGGTTCAGCGAAGATCTGGCTGCCGCCTCCACGGCCTACATGTCGGCTTTGCTTACCATCGAGGAGTTCGGTTTCTCGGAAGCCGACCTGGCCCGGGCTCGCGAACAGATGGCCACCGCACTGGATCACCAGTTGGAGACGGCGGCCAGCACAAACGATCCCGGGTACGCCGATAGCTATGTATCGCACTTCCTGTACGGGGGTGACATCAGCGCCGCCCAGGACCGCCACGACCGGATCACCGCCCTTGTGGAAGAGGTGACGGTCCGTGAATTGACGACTCGTTACAGGTGGCTCATGAATCGGGCCGGGCCGATCTTCATCGTGGTCGGGTCGGATCCCGCCGATCTACCCACCACTTCCGATCTGGAGGCGGCGGTTTCCGCGGCGGCGCCTCTCAGCGAGCCCCCTCAGGTTGAGCCGTCGATCGATGAGTTGATGCAGGTTCCCGATCCGGAGGCGCCGGTTGAGAGCGAAGAGCTGGACGCCGTGGACGCGGTGGAATGGAAGTTCGCCAACGGTGCGACTGTGGTGTTCACCCAGTCCGATATAGCGGAATCAACCGTCAATATCAGGGCGAGGTCCCTAGGCGGCTGGTCACAACTCGAGCCGGGAGCGCGCGCCCTTGCGCCGAGGGCTGTCGAGGCGGTTCTGGCCAGCGGGTTCGGAGGTTTGTCGAGGCCGCAGATCAACCGGTTCCTGGACGGAAGCACGGCCTCGGTCGCCGCGTTTATAGGCGAGAGGACGGAAGGATTCGACGCGGCCGCCAACACCGAGGATCTCGAGACCGCCTTCCAGATCATGCACCTTCTGGTAACCGCTCCCACGGTGGACGAGCTTGCCTACCGTGACGCGGTCAACGAGGCTGCCATCCGGGCCTCTCTTGCGGAGGTAAACCCGGCCTGGCAGTCATGGGTGGCGTACAACGAAGCCCGTTTCGGCTTGGAGTGGCACCTCCCGGTGGCCACCCGGGAGCAGCTCGATTCGATGAGCGCCGAGTCGTTGCTCGACCTTTACCAGCGTCGACTGGGTGATGTGGATGATCTGGTGGTTGCGGTGGTCGGCGACGTCGAGGCCGACGTGGTGGAGAGGCTGGCGCGCCACTACATCGGGACCCTCCCGGCGGGAGAGCCCGACACCTATGTGAATCGTCATCGTCCGTTCCCCGAGGGAGTTACCCGGCGGGATATACCGGTCGATGCGGAGATGGGCGCCGTGCTGGAGATCCACTACGAGGTGAACCGTCCGGTGACGCCTTCGCTAAGGGCTGAAGCCCATGTGCTGAGGGTGATCCTGGATGACATCCTCTTCCGGTTGATCCGCGAAGAGGTAGGCGCCTCCTATGTGACGTCGGTTTCGGTGAACCCGAGTTTCAGCCCGACACACGTCGTGTACTCCGATATCCTGATCACTTCCGACGGCGCCAGCCTGGAGGGCCTGCACAGCAGGGTGTTGTCCATTCTTGATGATCTGGTTGCCAACGGACCATCTGCGGAAGAGTTGCAGGAGGCGAAGGCCATAGCCGCGTCCGACTACGACAAGGTGGACAATTCCCGACTGCTCGGGATCCTGACCAGCCGTCTATATATCGACGACGAGGAGCTGTTTACAGCTGCTAGATCGGTCGAAGAACTCGAGAAGGTCACAGCCGCCACCGTGCAGGCGCTTGCCGCCGAACTCTACGATACCGAGAATCGTATCGAGATCGTCCGGGTGCCGGAGGGTTCGTCGTATGGGGGTGAGTAACCGAACCGACCGGACCCGGTAAGGGTCTTACACGTGGAGGGGCCGGTCGGCCTCTCCACGGCGCCGATCTTGGATTGATGGTGACTTTGGTGTGCCGGGCATCGGTTCCGGGCACTGGCGGCGCCGACTATGTCATGGGTGACAAACCAAGGGTTGATGACAGACTATGAACCCTTGTACATCAGATGGATAGCCGCGGTCAGGTATTGGCGGGCCTTATCGGTGAGTCGTCTCCAACCGTAGGTATTGAGAACGAAGCGCATCAACTGATCGTGGGAGGCGCCGGGGAACTTCCGGAGGCGCCGTCCCATCAGGGCGGCCACCTCGTTGAGCGGTACTTCATACAGGTTGCGGTTCCCGATCTCGCGAACCACGATCGCCGCAGAGCCGGGCGCCCGGAGCACCCGTTGGGCTTGGTCGTCCGGGGTGGCTCTCAACTCGTCGATCTCCACCTGTTTCTGGGTAAGCAGGCGATTCAAGGTTATCTCCAGCTTGCTTCGGGCCAGCTTGGTTACCCGGGTCGAACCGGACCCCCGGACATAGAGCCGGAAAGCGCGGTCAACCGTAAGCGGCCCTTCGGTTTCGATGATCCTTCTCATGGCGGGTACGGCGCCGAACGGGTGGGTATCGCTCGGGTGTGCCAGCCCGGTTTCGTCCCACTCGACATAGGCGGCGACGGCTACCGGATCCGCGTCGCTATGCCGATTCACGGACGGTGCGCCGATCTTCGCCCGGATTGGTTTCGCGGTCTTCGAGGCGGGCGCCTTTACCGGGTTGGCGGGTGTTTCTCCCTTCAGGACCCGGACAACATCGGCGGCGACCGTTTCTTGAGCGCGGATCTGCGCCTCTACCGTCCGGCCGCCTATGCGAGGAGTCAACACCACTCGATCAAGGCCGAGCAGCGGGTTGTCGGCGGCCAAGGTTCTTATGTCGAACACATCAAGTCCGGCCCCGGCGATCACCCCGTCCCGCAACGCCGCTACCAGGGCGTGCTGCTCCACTATCTCTTCCGAAGCGGTGTTGATCAGGTAGGCGCCGGGGTGCATAGCGGCGAGTTCGTCGGGTCCGATCAGATGTCGTGTTTCGTCGTTAAGAGGCGCATGGAGAGACACGAAGTCGCTGTCGGCGAGCAATCCGTTGAGCGAGCGGGACAGGGCGCCCGATTCCTCCATGGTATCGGGGGGAATGGCGGGGTCGTGCGCGTACACCGACATTCCGAAGGCGAAGGCCCGTTGGGCGAGACGCCGACCGGTGGCGCCGAATCCGATGATCCCCAGGTTCTTGCCGTCCAGTTCGCTACCTGTAAGGCTCTGAGGCGGTGGTCGGTCTCCGCTTACTAGGGCGGTATGGGAGGCAATGACGTTGCGGGCCAGGCAAAGGATCAGGGCCATGGCGTGGTCGGCTACCGCGCCGGCCCGGGCGCCCGCCGCGTTCACCACCGCCACGCCGCGGTCAGCGGCCGCGGCCAAATCCACCTGATCCACTACGCCGCCGATCCGCCCGATCACCTTGAGTCGTGGGCAGCGTTCCAGAACGGTCCGGGTGATCCGGTGGCCGGACGACCGATAGATGAGCGCATCGGAGTTACGTACCGTTGCGACCAACTCTTCCCGGGTGGTTACCGAGGCGGTCCGTACCGTCCCCACCTCCTCCAGAGCTTGACGGGCCGCCCCGGTCAGGTCCGTGTTGTCAAGAATTACTATGTCTCTGTCCATAAACCGGGAATGAGTGTAACGGCCGGACCGAGGATTGCCATCGGAGTACGGGTTCGGCTGTAGGTATCGGAGAAGACCTCCGAGTCTCGATCCACGGATAATGCGGGCGGGGAGGGCTTCTTCGTCGCCTATACAACCCCCGTGCATGAAAATCGGGTTTTGCGGTTACCTACCAGTATGCAACATGGCTGGGACAAAACGGGTCCCTGTCGCATGACAACCGGCCCTCAGGCAAAAAGAAACCAACACCCGAGACGCTAGCCCCAATTTTTCATGCAGGGGTTTGGATGGGTAACCGAGAGAGGTGAAATT
>CAZEZF010000106.1:0-553 GCA_964516495.1 uncultured Acidimicrobiia bacterium
GATCGCACAACCCCGCCGCCTGCCAGTCAGTCCACGAGACATCCGGTGTGGTATATTCCGGGTGTTGCTCCAAGAACTCTCTCACACGCTCCACGCCGTCATACCCGATTTCGAGACCACCCCCGACATAATCGTTGAAGGCTATCCCAGGCGCTAAGAGTTCAACAAGGGGAGAGATGTCTGTGCCCAGCACTTCCCGAGCGGCCTGTTTGATCTCCTCGATGCCTATGATCCGGCCCGCTTCGGCAATCCTGTCAAGGGATCTCAAGAACTCGCGCAGCTTCAAAGAAGAGTCCATCCCATACTCTCTGAGACCCACAAAGAACAACGATCCTGTATCGTGTGCGTTCACCCAGGCAGCCCTCTTCCATTTGAATGAGGATAGTTCAGGTACTGCATCGACAAATACATTAATACCTTCTTTAAGTCTCTCAAACGCCAGTGTGGCACTGTAAACAGATACTAAAGACCCGCTGTCGCTGAGCTGCGACTCAGCTTCGATACTGATGCCTTCATTAAACCAGACTTCGCGTGTAGGGAGGAGTGCCGCTGT
>CAZEZF010000106.1:563-13157 GCA_964516495.1 uncultured Acidimicrobiia bacterium
TCATGTATCATCAAGCCATCATACAAATCAGCCCGATATCTGAGGGGCACGAATTCATAGTCTACCGTCACGGTCGGCCTGAACCGTGTCCACATGACGGAATCCGAGCTCCAATCCTCCTTGAATATCTCGTAGACGATTGGTGTGGGACGGTTACCGAAGAGTCCTTCGGTGACGTCTACTAAACGTTGAACGTATTCAAGGTCGTGTTGTCTGTCGGCAAGTTCGGTGCTGAAGTGATACTCCAACCGGATGGAACCATCCGTACTCTCGATATAATCCACGTATTGACCCAACTCGGACGGTGGGATGTATATCTTGACAGGAGTTCCGGTTAGGGCCGGCAGCGCGGTCTCGACTCGGATCTGTCGCACGTCGGTGACAGCCGCCCTACCCGAGTTATCGGCCAAACATATGTAGTTGTGTTCACCAACCCCAAATGAAGGGGTCTGCACCCTGAACCGTATAGCCCCGGCCCCTCGATGGTCCGTACTGGAAGCCGTCGATTCGATGCCTTCTCTGATCAACCGCTGACAGAGCGCGGCCTCCTTCGGTCCGTTATCAAACGTATCCGGTGTCACACTCGGGTCGTGAAGCACAAACCCCGAAACCCAACTGTAAGGAGCGAACCCGTCACCGACCAGATACATGTACTCGCCCAGCAAACCCACAGACGGGGCCCGAACCACGCGAGGGGACATCACCGTAGAAGGATCACCGACGACCGTGACCGCCACCCCCACCCCCGACCAGCAATTATTGTCGGTGTCAGACTCGCCGGGTACCGCTCCAACGCATGCTCCGTAGTAGTAGACACCAGGCAGCCAAGGCGCAACCAGGGGAATCGATTCGACTCTGGCTTCCCCCGCATCCAACCCGCTAATGTCATGACTTATAATATTTTGGCCATAAACGGGTCTGTTATCGCCGCCGGTAGCGACAAGCCCTGTCAGGTAAGACCCGTCCGAGGCGGCGTCGCCCTGATTGCGCACCACCACACTCAGGGTGAACGAAGCCCCCGCCGCCGGTGAACTGTCGCTCACCGAAAGAGACTCGACAACCAGATCAGGACCCGAAACCGCAGAGTCAGATGCCGAACTCGACTCATCGGCCCACACAGCGACGCTCTGCCACAGCACCGCCGCCGACAGCACAACAAGCCACACGACACGAGCCGACCGCCAACTCACCTGTTATCTCTCTCTTACTCGTCCCACGTCGTGCGGATCCAACATCCACCGGTCGGTCTGTCAAAAAACGTGCGCTCAAGAACGAATTCCCTGATCTCCCCCGCCCGCATAGACCCGATAGTCTCCGAATCCACCTGCTCATTGAACAGATAGTCGATATACCCCGGATCACCAATAGCAGGAAAAACATTATCACCGATCTTGCCTTCGACCTTCACCCCGGACACAGACCTGACCGCCGTGACAGTCCCGGCAATAGTCACCTCCCAGCTACCCGGACCGAAAGAGTCATACTTCGATTCACAACGCGTGACTCTGGTAGTCGTCGGCTTACCGGAAGCGACAGTCGTCGTAGTCGTGGTAGGCGCAACCGTAGTGGTGGTGGTTGGGGCGGTACTTGTGGTTGTGGCCGCGCGTTTCAAGACCAGCAGATGACAACCAATGGGCGGGATGGCAGTAAACGTGCGCTCGAGAGTAACTGGCCTGGCCTCTCCCGCCTGCATAGAACCCATTCTTTCCGAACCCACCTGCTCATTCAACAGGTAGTCACTGTACCCCGGATGAAGATTAGTAGGGAAGAAGCCACCACCCCTCTTGACTCTGATCTCCACGTCGGACAAGTCACTGACCGCCGTGATAGTTCCGGTCCAAGTCACCTTGGTAGTGTTGGTACGAGAGTCATACTCCGATAAACATTTCCCGCTGCTGATAATCACGTCCTTGGCAGTAGCGGGAGTCCACTCCTCGGTCGCGGTCAACGCGGCAGGCGCAACCGTGGTAGTAGTGGTAGGAGCGACAGTTATGATCGTGGTGGTGGTTGTGGTGGTTGGCCGTGACGGCGGTGTGGGGGGTGTCCCGTGTCCGGCGACGATGTGCCACGAACCGACCAGATACACGGCCATCTGAGCCCGGGTTACATGTGTGTGGGATCTGGCCTCCCCGACACTCGGGGCGATGTTGAGGCTGACGAGGCAGTCCGCGGCCGCCTGTAGTTCTTGACCGGACATGTCACAGGTTCCCGGGGTCGCCAGATTCAGCATACGGGCAACGAACCGGGATATCTGGTGGCCGCGGAGCGGGTCCCAGGGTCCGTAGGTGGTAGCCGATGTACCCTGGGTGATCCCCAGGTTGTACAGACACCTGATGTTGACGGCATGAACACCGGCGGCGGCCACATCTGTGAACGGCGTGTCCCCGTCCGGGCATACCCTACCCAGAACGTCCTGCCACAGCCGGACCATAAACGAAGCCATCCCAGCGCGGTTCAACTCCCGGTCCGGGCCGTAACCACCGTCGGCCCGGCCGGCCGATAATCCCAGCGCCCGCATACACAAAATGTAATCCGCCCCGTACGAACCACCGGCGACATCGGAAAACTGGGCAACACCCGAAGAGTCACAAAGCTCCCCACCCACCGCAGCAGCAGTCGTCGTCGTAATCGTCACAGCCGTAGTAGTGGTAGGCGCAGCCGTCGTAGCCGTAGTGGTGGTGGGGGAACCGGCCTGCTCGATCAGCCAACTGCCATCCGCCTGCTTCGACGCCCTGAACCAGTACGTCACACCATTGAAAGTAGTATTACCAAGATCAATTATCCCCGTCCCGGCAGTAACAAAGAGGAAACGGCCACGACCCGAGTCGTCAACCCGAAACACCGTATCCGTCCCTGGATACGTGCAACTCTCACCCGGACCCACCCTCAAACCAACAACACAAACCCCCTGCGCCTCCGCCCGCGGCGGCGACAACAAACCCACAAACAACAACACCAAAATAATTATACCGAATATATTATACGCTGAAAAACGCAGACTCATGCTAATATCTCCCATCTACGCCCCCCCTTAATCTTCAGGGATAAAGAGCTTTCCAATACAATACCACAAGAACCATAAAGCGCACCCGAAAGCCGGTCCGGCCCCCTGGGAGGACAGCGGAGGAGAGCCGCAGCGGTCGGATGGTTGATCCGGTCGCCGCACCCCACGGAGTCGATCCAACCTTGATCTTCTGCAACCATCCTGGGGCTGCGCGATTTCGTGGGTTTTGGGCTGGACTATGACATCCGCCAAGATCGCTCGACGGACCGAGGCTGCCATCGTTCACGCCAAGATGGAGACCATCAGCGATCCTCCTGGCTACTTCGCCACCGTCCCGGAGCACCACCGCCGCGTCCGGCGGGTTGAGGTGTAGGCCCACTACATCGCGTACTTTGTCCACGAACGGGGATCGGGCGACAGCTTGAAGTGTTCTGTGCGGTGCGGTTTCAGTCCGAAAGCCCGCCATATGCGCGAAATCGACGGCTGGGACAGCACGACGGCTTGCGCCATGGACCGGGTCGACCAGTGCGTGGCGTCTCTTCGAGGGTCTTGGTCGGTACTTCCTCGATCTTGGCGTCGTCTATCCGCCGGGGGCGGCCCCGGGCGGGGCTCGTCGTAGAGACCGTCGATGCGACGCATGCGCGAATCGGTTCCGCCATTTGGAGACCGTCACCCCGCTTCAGCCGACCTCGGCTGCGATGTCGGCGTCGCCATGCCGTCTGCTGCGCCCAGCACGATACGGCGCCGCATGGCGAGACCTTGGGAGGTGCTACGCCGCCGGGCCCACCGCTCGAGGGTCTGGCGTTCATCTCGTTCAGGTCGATAACCACCAGCTCACTATGGCGTCCGGCGGAGAAGAGGTCATAGCTATTCTGATTAAGAAGTGAGACCCGACCCGATCACCATCGAGATCCTTCGTAACGCCTTCATAATGGCCGCCGAGGAGATGAACGCGGCGCTGATTCGCTCCGCCTACACCCCGGTCATCTACGAATCCAAGGACTGCGCAGTGGCGCTGATCGACAGCCGACACCGGGTGCTGGGTCAATCCTCGGGAATCCCGCTGTTCCTTGGCAACCTGGAAGCCTGCACCCTCGCCACCGAGGAGATGTTCGGGCGTTCGGTGTGGGCTCAGGGCGACATATGGATCATGAACGACGCATACCTGACCGGTACCCACATGCACGACGTCACGGTTTTCGCTCCGATTTTCTACCAGGGCGACCTAGCCGGCTTCACCGCTTCCCGGGCTCACTGGCTGGATATCGGCGCCAAGGATCCGGGTGTTCCCATGGATTCGGTGGAGATCTTCCAGGAAGGTATTCGCCTGCCCCCCACCTTGGTGGTTCGAAACGGCGAACCTGTGGAGGACATCTGGGCGATCATCGAAAGCAACGTACGCTTCCCCAGGTCGGCGCTCGGTGACATGCAGGCCCAGTTCGCGGTGGCGTCGATAGGGGAACACCGACTGGGCGCCCTGTTCGATCGTTACGGCAGGACTACCGTCGAAGCCGCTGCGGAGGAGATATTCCGCCAAAGTGAGCGACTTGATCGGAAAGCCGTCCGGGCTATCCCTGATGGGGTTTACACAGCCGAAGGCTTCCTCGACTCCGACGGGGTCGGAGACGACCCGGTGCGCATGACGGTCAAGATCACAGTAGATGGGGAACGTCTGCTGTTCGACCTCAACCACACCGACGGACCCGGCCGAGGACCCATCAACTGCGGCGCTGTGCAGACCCTTTCGGCCTGCCGCCTGGCGTTCAAGTACCTGTTCAACTCCCACCAGCCCGTTAACGGCGGCGCTTTCCGTCCCCTTGAGGTAACCACCCGTCCCGGATCGATCCTGGACGCCCGCCCACCGGCCGCCTGCCAGTTCTACTTCACGCCCCTTGGTTTGATGATCGACCTGATCTGCGCGGCTCTCGCCCCCGCCCTCCCTGAATCTGTACCGGCCGCTCATTACGGCGACGGGATGATCTTCCAGTTCACGGGCGTCAACCCACGCACCGATGAACTGTTCCTGGATAATGAACCCCATGTGGGAGGGTGGGGCGCCTCCTACGGCCGCGACGGTGAGGATGGGATGATCTGGACGCTTTCGGGGAACTTCCACGACATGCCGATCGAAGTGTTCGAGTCCAAGTTCCCCGCCCTGATCACCGAATACGGGTTCCGCCAGGACTCCGCCGGACCGGGCCGATGGCGGGGAGGAAACGGGATCATCAGGGAATACCGGATGACCACCGACACGGAGATGAGCCTGTGGTTCGAGCGTTCCGGCAACCCTGCATGGGGATTGTTCGGCGGCCAGGCCGGGGCGCCCCCCGAAGTAATCATCAACCCCGGTACGACCAGAGAAACCCGCCGCCTCAAGACCAACCGCATGCCCCTCCGGGGAGGCGACACGGTCCGCTGCTACACGGGCGGAGGGGGAGGTTACGGCAACCCTCCGGAACGCGATCCCAGAGCGGTGCAGGCCGACCTGGCCGACGGACACATCTCCCCCGCCTACGCCCGCAGGCACTACCGGCTCAAACGCGAAGACCTGAACTAAACCTAAGTAGGACTGAGAGCGCCATTCAAGGCGGATCACATCATCAATAGGCGCCTGACTACCGTCTGGGCTCCCAGAGCCCTACGCGGTACTCGAAGTCAGCACCATCTGAGGTGCTCTCGATTATTTGCCGCGCCAGTCGGATGCCTACGGTCTTGTCAACGTCGCTTCTTGATCGAGGCGGTACTATACAGTTCGGGCATCCTTTTCGGCATCTACATCGTTCAGCGACCCGAATCCCCACCTCCAGCACCGAGCGCCAGCGCTCCAAGACCTTCTTGGCAATTCCGATACCTCCCGGATAGCTTTCCACGAGGTACGCCTTCTGATCTTTGAGCAGCGCATGTGCATATATGTCATGTGCGTCAAGCGGGATCGAAAACAGCGAACCGACCCGCAGTAGGTGTTGGAGTGCCCCAATGCCTTCGGCGGCAAGGCCTGAGGTCACTTCTTCGCTGATCCAGAAAGCGTGCGCGTTGTCAAACTTCGCAGAATTGAAACTCGGCGTCCACCGATCAACGACCTCGCCACTTCGCTCATCAACCTCCTCAACAGCGTTCAGGACCTCTGTTATCAGTACGCTTCCGTGGAAGACGCTGAGAGCTGACCCGTCACTTGACCAGCGCATCCCGTCGTAGATGACCTGTTCAGTTACAAAGGTAGTTGTTGTGGCATTCGTCCTCAGGCCTGGATCCACCGAGCCGAGCGCTATTTCGCCGCCACCGCCGCTGTGGGATATCTCAACAACACGGTAGTTACGACCGCCGTGCATATAGATGGCCCGCTCGTAGGCCTCTCGGAACTGCTGCTGCCCGGATAGTGTCCCGATCTCCTTATTCCCCTCCTTCAAGACAAACATGCCTGTTCCACCGCCCCTGATGTTCAATGCGGGGTGGGGGGTTTATCCTCAACGGCCGTCGTCGTAGCCACACTGGACCGGACAAATCACCATCACACTGACCCAAATACACAAACCTATGTGCGAAACCAGGAACAGATACCGTGTATAACCGGGAACTGGGTGCATTACTCTAGAATATGCTCCCTATGGAAGAGTACGTCCCCCGGCTCGTCGACACGCTTCTAGAGGAGTATGTAGAAGAACTTCCGGCCGTTATGGTCGTGGGACCGCGCGCCTGCGGCAAGACCACAACCGCCCTCCGTCTCGCCGGCAGCATCGTCCGCCTTGACTCCGACGAGGCTGCGGCATTCCGCGCCGGTCCCGATGCGGCATTGCGCGGTCGTGCGGAACCGGTGCTGCTCGACGAGTGGCAGATCGTGCCGCAAGTGCTCGGCGCCGTCAAGCGGAGCATCGACACAGACCGTAGGCCGGGGCGCTTCCTCATAACCGGGTCAGCTCGTACCGACCAAGCTGACCGGTTCTGGCCCATTACCGGCCGCGTCGTGATTCTGCGGATGCATCCTCTGACTGTGGCCGAGCATCATCATCAGACCGTGCGCCCGCTCGTTGATCGCCTTGCGGATGGTGAACAACCGGCGAGGGCTTCCGGCAGCCCACTCGATCTTCGCTCGTATCTGCGACTTGCTCTGCGCGGTGGGTTCCCCGAACCTGCCCTGCATTTGAGCGACCACACCGCCCGGGCATGGCTCGAAAGCTATGCCGACCAGATCGCCCTGCGTGATGCCCGTTCCCTCGGAACCGAACCCGACGCCTACCGGTTGCAGCGCTATCTGAAGGCTTACGCTATCAACTCCGGACGGGTCGTCCAGCACAAGACACTCTACGACGCAGCCGGAATCAGCCGCAAGACCGCCCTGTCGTACGATACGTTGCTAAGGGATCTGATGGTCGTAAACGAACTGCCGGCTTGGGCGACCAACCGGCTCAAGCGCCTTAGCCGAGCGCCGAAACGATACATCGTTGATTCCGGCCTACTCGGTGGCATCCTGCGTGTCGGCATCGACGATGTCATGGCGAGCGGCAATCTCATCGATTCGATGATTGAAGCCTTTGTCGTATCCCAACTGCAAGCCCAAGCGGTAGTCTCAAGCACCCGCTATCACCTCTCACATCTGCGCGAGCGTGACGGCCGCCGGGAGGTAGATGTGATTGCAGAGTTGGGCGGTGGACGCGTCGTCGGCATGGAGATCAAGGCGGCGGCCGCTGTCGGGCGCGCAGACGCACGTCACCTGTCATGGCTCGGCGAGACGATGCAGGAGCGTTTCGCGGGCGGTGTCGTTCTGTACACGGGCAGGGACACCTTCAAACTGGATGACCGTATATTCGCTGCGCCGATCTCCACGCTCTGGGCATAGCCGACCATCGGCCATTTTTGCGGCGGCCCGGACAGACGGTGGGCGGTGACCACGGCTACTGAGCTGAGAGGATGCAGCAGCATCTCTCCGCTGCTCAGGGCGCCATGTTGGCGTTAGGAGATCATTGAAGACACCAAACACGGTTCTGGTTCCTCTCCGGAGGCCGACGAGGACGCCTTCCCATTGTGGACATCCAGCCCTCAGGTTATACTATGTGGTATGATTCATAAGGTAGGCGCGAAGGGCCAAATAGTCATTCCAAAGGAGATGCGGGAACGGCTCGGCATCCGACCAGGGGATAGAGTTACATTTCGGTATAACGGCGACGCCGTGAGTGTTCACCGGGTAATGGATGCCCACTCGTTAGTCGGATTCCTGTCAGGCGAAACCGGTCTGGTTGATGAACTGGCAGCCGAACGTCGAGTCGAGCGCGAGCGGGGAGACGCCCGGTCTTCCATATTCGGAACCATCAAGGATACCGCTGTCGCCGACTGATGCATGTCGTCTTGGACTCATGGCCGATACTCAATATGCTTGAAGGTCGCCTCCCCGCCTCGGCGCCATTGCTTGACTTGTTCGAAACCCGATCCGCCACAATGTCATGGATCAACATCGGGGAGGTCTATTACATTGTCCGCAGACGTAGGGGTACGACGACCGCCGACGAAGTAATACAGAGGCTCACAGGGGTAATAGTCACCGAGACGCCATCCTCCGAGCGCATAATCGAGGCCGCCGCCATCAAAGCCGATTACCCACTCTCCTATGCGGATGCCTTCGCCGCAGCCACAGCTGTTGCTCATCAAGCCGAACTCTGGACCGGCGATCCCGAACTCCTCATACCCGACGCTCCGTGGGTGTGGCGCGACCTGCGCAGGTAGGAGGGTACTGAAAAAGACGGAGGTGGAGTAGTCCTTCGGTCTCTGACCAAGGAGTTTAACGTCGGGCGTCGGACGTCGGGCGTCGGGCCGGCCGGGAGCTTTCCGGTCCCCCCTAGACTGGCCGGATGCTGAGGAGATCGGTGATGGCGACGGTTCTGGTCGGGCTGCTGATCCCGGCGGTTCCCACCGGCGCGCACCATACCCCTGGATTCGTCTTCCAAGGCGCCGGCGCCGGCCACCGGGTCGGGATGGGCCAGTGGGGCGCCTACGGGCAGGCGCTTGCCGATCCCACCAAGTCGGGTGAGGACATAGCGGCCTATTACTTCCCGGGATCCGGACCGGCCTCCCTGAACGATCTCAACCTCCCCAATGATCTGCTCCACACGTTGGACCATCCGCTCTGGGTGAACCTCGGCGCCCGGATCACCCTGCTGGAGTTCGTAGCCGTGGGTGGACCACTCGATCTATGCCTATCGGACGACGATCCGGGACCCTGCCCCATGCCCCGACGCCCACAGGAAGGCGAGAGGTGGGAGTTTCGACGGCTTGACCGCAAGGAGTGCGGCTTCTTCCACGATGACGAACTGCAAGGAACCGTGGGTAGCTGCCGGGCCTCCATATCGTGGGCCGAAGGTCAAGGCATCCGACTCCGCTACGGGGATGGAAGGAACAAGATCTGCTCAGTCCGGGCGACCGAGGAATGCGAGTACCGGCACGGGGAACTCAAGATTCGGGACGACCCGGTGGAGGTGGGTTTTCATGTTGTGCTAACGGTGGGACTGGAAGATTATCTGAAAGGGATTGCCGAACTTCCCGACGATTGGGAAGCGCCGGGAGTGCACGAAGCCCAGGCGGTGGCGGCCCGCACCTATGTCGCCTACAAGTTCCTCCAATCGGAAACCCGACCGCGTCCGGCTGATCCGAATGACGATCCCGGCATCAGCGCCAACCAGAAAGACCGTTGCTGGTGCCACCTCTACGACAGCTGGCGGGACATCAACTATATAGGCTGGACCAAGGAGTCCCGATCTCGGAGCCGCCCTTGGCTGGATGGGATAGCAGAGACCGCGGGAAGGGTTCTCACATACTTCGGCGAGGGCTGGGAACGGTATACGAAGGCGGGAATCGTCCAGTCGTTCTTCTCCGCATCCTCCGGCGGATTCACCCGCAGCAACATCTACGGGTTCTATACGGTGCGGAACGGCGAGACACGTACATCCGACATGTGGCCCTACCTGGCGCCGGTCGCTGATCCTTGGGATCTCGACCCGGCGTTAGGCAACCCCAACGCATCCTGGGAAGAACGGGTAAGCGCCTCGGTCATCGCCGATTGGCTGGAATGGGATGAGGTTAACCAGGCAACCCTCATCACTAGGGAGTCCGTGGCCTCTCCGGCGGAGGTTGTGTTCGGCGGTGTCAACAATGGCCGAAACGTATCCGTAACGGTCGCCGGGGTGGGTTTACGCACGGCGTTGGGCCTCCGGTCATCCAACATCACGGCGATAGATGGGCGAGCCCCTCCACCGACCGCCGATCCGGCGAGCCCCGGCCCGCCCGATGACGATGGCAAGGCGGACCCCACTCAACCGGCCGATTCGGACAGCTTCGACGATGGCCGCGGCGTTCACGAAGGGGCGATCGATCGGCTCGCCTCGGAAGGAATCCTGGAAGGCACGGAATGCGGCGTCGAGCAGGTCTGTCCGGACCGACCTCTCCGGCGTTGGGTCATGGCGGTATGGCTGATCAGGGCGCTCGATAGCTCCCCCGGGTCCGGTAGCGGTCCTGTGACCCGGTTCGCGGATGTGGATGCGGATAAGTGGTGGGGCAGCTATGTGGAACGGCTGGCTGACACGGGCGTGACCCTCGGATGCAGCACCGATCCGTTGCGTTACTGCCCGGACCAGACGGTGACCAGAGGACAGATGGCCACCTTCCTCACCAGGGCGTTCGGCCTGGCGACAACCCGGTCGGCCGGTTTCGCGGACACCTCGGGACATGCCCACGAGGCCAACATCGACGCTCTGGCCGAGGCCGGGATCACCGCCGGCTGCGCTACAGATCCGTTGCGTTACTGCCCGGACGAGGAGGTGACCGGAGGACAGATGGCCACGTTCTTGACCAGAGCTCTCGACCTTGATTGAGAGACGAACGCAACCCCGATCCGAACCCGGAGAGGGTGACGGCGCCGGCCGTGTTCGACCCTTCGTTCTCATCGGGCAGCCACCTCTTGTAACCTTGGATACCCGGAACCCGTTTTCGATAATCCACATGTACGACATACCCACCTCCAGAATCCCAGAGACACGAGCATTGGGATATCTTGGGGAGTCCATCCTGCGGTTGGATGTCCCGTCAAAGGCCCATGACGCCATCACACAACCGTTTTCCCAGGTCAGGAGGTCCCGTCAAGTCAATCGCTATGACCCATGGGCGCCTGCGGATGCGTCACGGGGGCTCGCTTGACAGCCAAGTCATCGAAGGTGGACAAAGCACTGCCCTCCGGAGCGGAGTTGGTGATAATCGGCGCGGGGATAGCGGGCGCGTCTACGGCCTTCTGGGCATCCCGAACCGGTATGTCACCGGTCGTACTGGAAGCCCTGCCGGTTCCGGCCGCCCTCACCACGCCGGTAGCGACCGGCGCCTTCCGGCTACAGTTCGACAACCCGGAGGAGACCGAACTGGTGCGTGAGTCGGTGGAGGTGATCCTCGACTTCACCGCCGTCACCGGCCAGGACGCCCGGCCGTTGGGGGTACGGCAGCCGGGTTATCTATGGGCGACTACTTCGGAGGAACGGGCTCGGGAGCAACGAGCGCTGGTGGCTCTCCAGCACTCGTGGGGACAGACCGACATCGAGCTCCTCGATAGTGACGAGGTCCGCCGCCGTTTCCCGTACCTCAGCCCGGAGGTGGTCCAGGCGCGCTTCCGGGCAGATGACGGCTTCGTGGATCCAAGAGCCCTGACCCTGGGATTGCTGCGAGCTTCGGGAGCGCCTGTCCATACGTCATGCCCGGTGCTGTCGCTCCGGCGCCGCCCCTCCGGGGGTTTCGAGGTCGGCGCCGGCCACGGGTCCATCGCGGCCGAGCAGGTCGTGATCGCCGCGGGACCGTTCACAGGGAGGTTGGCCGCACTCGCAGGCGTTGACCTCCCTCTGGAGGTGAAGCCGCGACACAAGGTGGTGGTGCCTCGTCTGGCGCTGGCGCCTCCTGACGCTCCCATGACCATCGACGACGACACCGGCGTTCACTGGCGTCCCGTCCTCGGAGGCGCCCATGTACTGGACGCCGCTCCCAGGGGACCGGGCCGGGCGCCGGTGACCGATGTCGCTCCCGATCATGACATGGCCTTCCGGGTGCTGGATCCCTCCCGGTCGGAGGCCGCCGCCCGGATCAGTCCATTCTGGGGAGAGGCGTGGCGAGCCGGGGATTTCTCGTGGATGGTCCACTCCGGGCAGTACACGATGACCCCCGATCACCGTCCCCTGATCGGAAGGACCCCGATCGACGGTCTGTGGGTGAATACCGGCTATTCGGGACACGGAATCATGTGCTCCCCGGCGGGGGGACGCATCCTGGCGGACCTGATCGCGGCGCGGATAGATGACTCACCCTTTTCCCCACTCCGCTCCTTCACGCACAGGAGCCTGGACCATCTCTAGAACAGTACTGAAAACGGGTGATTGGATCGGCCCTCCGTCCGCTGACCGGGAAATTTAGAGCGGGCCCCACCCCCGACCGCCGCCGCCTCGGCGCCGAAACGCGTCCCGCCATACCGATATCGGGATAGCACGTTCAACATGACGCCGGCCCGTCCCCCACGACAACACCGGCCCACAACGGCAAAGAACAGAGTTTCAGGACATCAGGCGAGTCCCGCC
>CAZEZF010000107.1:0-13157 GCA_964516495.1 uncultured Acidimicrobiia bacterium
GTCATGTGGTTCATTTCATCTCTCTCGGTTACCCATCCAAACCCCTGCATAAAAAAATTGGGGTTAACGAGTCAATGGGTTACTGCTAAAGCCGATCGAGGGCTCCGGGGTGTCCATCAACTCCACAAACGCCAACCGGGTGAGGGATATGCCTATATCAGCGCCTTTCACGGTCTTGAACCAGATCATCCGGGCGCCGTCCCGGTAGGACTCGTCAAGCAGGTCGATCAGGTCCTGCCGTCCTGACACTTCGATCTCGATTTCTCGATTTGTGTGGGCGATGCCGATCCGCGCTCTCACGTTCCTTACTCCTGTCTATTGCGCCTGTTCCGGTCGACCCGACACCGGGGGGAGTACCGAGGACCGGTTGGTCATCCTGCCTTGCGATGGCGAGATCGGGCCTTGGTAGCTTCGACGGAAGCCTTCAACGCCTCCATGAGATCCACCACCACCGTCGGTTCCGGCGTCGAAGGGGTAGCCACGATCTCCTCACCCTCGATCTTCCGGCGGGCCAGGTCTTCTATACGCTCTCGGGTGGCGTCGATCCATATAGAAGGATCGAAATCAGACGACATGTTGTCGATAAGTATCCGGGCCATGGCCAACTCGCTGCCCCGGACCTCAAGACCTACTTCAAGGCCGTCGAGCAGCGCCGAACGGATTTCGTCGGGCCAGTACATGGTCTCCAGGACAAGAACGTCATCCCGCGCCCTGACCGCGGCCAGATGTACCCGGGATCGCAGGGCTACCTTTGCCAGCCCGAGCCGATTCCTATCGACCAACGCCTGTCTCAGCAGGGTGTACGCCTTGAGCCCGGTCGGCTCGGGAGCAAGATAATAGGAGGAGCGGTAGTAGACCGGGTCGATTGAATCCGCCTCCACAAACTGCAACACTTCCACCGCGCGAGGCCCCCCCTGATACCCGGCAGTCTCCACTTCCTGGTCGGTGAACACTACATAGCGGTCCTTCTCCACCTCATAGCCGCGCACGATGTCCTCCGGCAAGACCTCTTCTCCATCGGCCGCAGCAACCTTCCGGTAGCGGATCGGACTGTGATCTGAGCGGCGAAGCTGCCGGAACCGAGGGCGTTTACTGGAGGTGGCGGGGTACAGACGGACCGGTATGCTCACCAGTCCAAACGAAACGGCTCCGGTCCAGATGGGTCGCATGCCGCCAGTCTAGACCGTAACGAACTGACCGCACGTATGCATGCCCGCCGCCTCTCCGGATAGGCGGAACGGTGGGCTTCCGTCACTCGCCGATCTAAAGGACAACTTTGCTTAAACATCATCCTAAACTAGTATCCATCGGGCTACCGAACACTTCCGTCTTCGCCAAACATATTACTAGACAAGTAACCCACTAATGATGTATGATCGGGTGACCCACCAACGGCAGGACACCCACCTGCCAGCGGCCGGGGCGCTGAGTTCTCTCCCCCTAGGACAAGCGCCCCGGCCACCTCACCCCGGATCGGTAGTAGGGAACCGCCCGATTAACACTTCACCCGTAGGTGATTGATCGACCGTGAAACGGTCTGTCGGCTAGTCGGAGTCGCGGCCTACTCCGGGCGTCCGCCAGCCCTGACCTCCGGAGTAACGAACTCGGACCTCTGTTAGGCTCGACGAAAAGTCAGCCCCCGTAGCTCAGGGGATAGAGCGCCGGCCTCCGGAGCCGGGTGCGCAGGTTCGAATCCTGCCGGGGGCGCAAGCCCACAATACTTGGTGAGGTACTCGGGAGGCCCACCCACTCCCACGGTCGCCGATAGCGTCGGCGACGCCCATACTCCATCAACCCTGATTATTTACGCCCCAGACACACCGACCTGCCCAAGGCCGGTTCAAGACCACTTTTTTACATGTCCGGCGATCACCCTTGCAGGTGAATGTCACGTCCGTTCGGCCGAGCTCGACAAGCAGCCATTCTCCCGGGTCATGTCGTTTATATCATCGCTCTCGGTTACCCATCCAAACCCCTGCATGAAAAATTGGGGTTAAGGATTTACCGGTGATCCTCACGGTGTGAGTACCGGCTGGTTTCGCGACATGCCCTCCTGATAGCTAGCCTCCCACAAGTCTCCCCAAGAGGTCCACCATCGCGCTGATCGACGTACTACCGAGGACCTGGCGCCAATCAGGCGGACAGGGATCGATCGGCGGTGTCGCACTGGTCGACATCGCCGATCGATTCGGTACCCCCTGCTATGTCTTCGACGTAACCCACCTTGAGGACCGTCTCGAACAGTTCAGCGACGCGTTACAGGACATCGGCGCCCCGGTCTACGCATCAAAGGCTTTTCTGTGCACGGCGTTGGCCGAATTGATCTCCGCCGGCAATTGGTGGGTCGACGTCGTCTCAACCGGGGAAACGGCTCTTGCTCAACGTGGGGGAATACCACCCTCCCGCATACTCCTTCATGGCAACCTGAAGACGCCCGCGGAAATCGAACTCGCCGTAACCGGACAAGTAGGGGTGACCGTTATCGATAGTCTCGGCGAGATCGACCAACTCGAGAATGCCGCCCGAGAGGCCGGCCGAGAGTTGGACGTGATGGTGCGACTCAACGAATACCTCGATTTCGACACGAATCGAAAGGTGCTCACCACCGGTAGATACACCAAGTTCGGCCTCCCCCCGGAATCCGCGGACCTCGCAATCCGGCGTATCTCCTCGTCAAGACAACTACGACTGGTGGGAATGCATATGCACGCCGGTAGTCATATAGCGGATCCCGCCCTGTTCGGAGTCATCCTCAGGCGCCTGGCCGGCATGGTGGAGCGACAGCGTTCCGATTTCTCCGCCGACCCGGTCCTGTTGGATGTAGGAGGCGGCATCGCGGCGCCCTACCTCAGGAGCGATCCTGTGGTACATGTATCGGCGGTGACCGAGGTCATTCGCTCCACCTTGAAGACCTCCTCCATCCGTGAACGAATAGGCCCGGTGGAGATAATGATGGAACCGGGCCGTTCCCTGGTCGCCAACGCGGGAGTGATCCTTTATTCCGTCGGAGTTCGTAAGGCCTTCCCCGCCGGCGGGGAGATGTTGGCGCTGGATGGTGGACTGACCGATAATCCCCGTCCTGCACTCTACGGATCCCGATACGAACTCCTGCCTGCTGATCGACTCGAACGGACCGACACACTTCCTTTCCGGGTATTCGGCCGCATGTGTGAGACCGATGTGATGCTGGAGTCGGTAGACCTTCCCAAGGGTATAGCTCCCGGCGAAGTGGTCGTCATGCCGGCGGCCGGCGCCTACACCTTCTCCATGTCTTCACGCTACAACTACCTTCCCAGGCCACCGGTACTCTTTGTCAAGAACGGAGAGGTTCAGGAGGTCGTCCGTCGTGAAACCGTTCATCAGATGATCGCCGGACACGCAAGCCTAGATGATGCTGCGAAGTGGACCCCCTTAGAAAGGAGCGCAACATGAGCATGCAGGTCGGGATTGGTTTTCTCGGCGCCGGGACCGTAGGAAGCACGCTGATCAGACGACTGATGCTCGAATCCAACCACATCACGGCCAAGACCGGTCTGCACATGGTGGTAGAGGACATCGCCGTCCGAGACCTCACCAAGGACAGGGGGGTCAAGATCCCACCTGAACTCCTCACCACCCGGCCGGACCGGGTGGTCGACAATCCGAAAGTCCAGATCGTGGTCGAAGTGATGGGGGGCCTTGAACCGGCCGGCGCCTTGATCGAACGAGCTCTTCGATCCGGCAAGGCGGTAGTAACCGCCAACAAAGCCTTGATGGCGGACCGAGGCAGCAAACTACTCGAGGTAGCCGAATCCTCCGGTGTCTCATTGCTCTTCGAGGCGGCGGTAGGTGGTGGTATACCGATAATCCGTCCGCTGTCCGAGTCGCTCGCCGGTGAGCGTATTACTTCGGTGTTGGGAATTGTCAACGGTACGACCAACTACATCCTCACCGAGATGGTCGAACGGGGGACGCCTTACACAAAAGTCCTGACAGAAGCGCAGCGCCTAGGATACGCAGAAGCCGACCCGACCGCCGACGTGGAGGGTGATGACGCCGCCTCAAAGGCCGCCATCCTGGCCAGCCTCGCCTTCGGTAAGTGGGTGGACGGCGATCAAGTGCCCCGGGAAGGTATCAACAACCTTCAGATCGTCGACTTCGCCTATGCTCAGCAACTCGGGTACATACCTAAGCTGCTTGCGATTGCCGAGGACGGCCCCGAAGGAGTAGCGGTAAGAGTCCATCCGACGCTGGTACCGTTGGATCACCCTCTAGCCACGGTTCGCGGCCCCACCAACGCCCTGTACGTCTCCGGTCCATCGATCGGCGAACTCCTCTTTACCGGTCTGGGCGCCGGTGGAGAACCGACCGCCACCGCAATACTGGGTGACCTGATCACCACTGTCCGTGAACGGCTCGCCGGTACCCAGGTCAAGTCCAGGATCCGATTCGACAAGGTCCGCCTCCAAGACCCTTCGGACATGACCGCCAGGTGGTTCGTACGGATGACCGTCCAGGACAAGCCCGGGGTCCTCGCCCGGATTGCGAGAATCTTCGGGAACCACCTCGTATCGATCAAGTCCGTCTGGCAGGAGGGTAGAGGGGACAAGGCCACCCTGTTGATCATCACCCATGAGTCCCGGGGGGCGGATCTACAAGCAGCCGTCGGCCAAATCACTCTCCTGGATGTGGTCTCGGAGGTCGGCGCCGTGCTCCGAGTCCACAGCGACGAGCCGTAATGACGCTGCGGCTCGTCTCCACCCGCGGGGAAGCGCCCCCGGTGGATATAGAAACCGCCATCCTCTCCGGGCTGGCGCCCGACGGAGGCCTCTACGTACCGGACCGGTGGCCGCAACCCGATCTGTCCGCGCTGGACATCGGGGACGGGCTACCGGGATTCGCCGCGGATGTGCTGGATTATTTCACCGCCGGGTATTTCTCGCGCCGGGATGTCCACGGTCTGGTCCGGGAAGCCTTCGCGCAATTCGACCACCCCGCGGTTATTCCGCTGGTCGAATTGCGTGAAGACCTGTACCTGATGGAACTCTTCTGGGGACCCACGCTCGCATTCAAGGACTTCGCTCTGCAGGTACTCAGTCGGCTCTTCGATCGTGCGTTGGAACACCGGGGAGGGACCGCCATGATCCTGGGGGCGACGTCGGGAGATACGGGATCAGCCGCCATGGAGGCCTTTAGTAACCGGGATGCGGTGGATGTGGTGATCCTATTCCCCGATGGCCGAACCACCGAGGTACAGCGACTCCAGATGACCACGATCGACGCCCTCAACGTTCACGCAGTGGCCGTCGACGGGACCTTCGACGACTGCCAGGATCTGGTCAAGGCGGTGGCCGCCGACCCGACCCTTCGGGAAGACCTGTCACTTTCGACAGCCAACTCCATCAACTTCGGGAGGCTGATGGTACAGATCGTCTACTACTTCTGGGCCTCTCTATCCCTCGGAGGGCAGGTGTCGTTTGCGGTACCGAGCGGCAACTTCGGCAACGTCTACTCGGCCTATGCAGCAACAAGAATGGGCCTTCCCGTCGGACACCTCATCGTAGGAAGTAACTCGAATCACGTCCTGCACGGGTTCTTCCACAACAGGCGCCTGGAACTCAACGAGGTGGTTCCCACGCTCAGCCCATCCATGGACATCCAGATTCCTTCCAACCTGGAGCGTCTCATGTTCGACCTTTTCGAAGGAGATGGCGCCCGCCTGCGGGAGTCGATGACTCAACTGCGGAACGATCGGTCGATAACCGTACCTCTCGGCGCGTCAACCGAACCATTCCGGTCGGGATGGCATGACGACCAGGCCACCCTGGACATAATGTCGGAGGTCCACGATACATTCGGGATCATCATCGATCCCCACACGGCTGTCGGCATCGGAACCGCCCTCGACATGAACGTAAGCGGCCCGACGGTATGTCTTGCAACGGCGCACCCGGCCAAGTTCCCGGGAGCGGTAAGTAGGGCCCTGGGACAGCCGGCGCCGGCGCCGGCTATCCTGACCGACCTCGCCCGACGTCCGGAAAGAGTCACCAGGATCCCCGACGATCCGGACGCCCTCATCAGGCTACTGTACAGGTTCAGCCGGTTCGCCTGACCAGGTGTTTCGATTACAAGTATGCCCGATGTCGTTGTGGACGCCGGCGGTGGTTTGCCGTAACGTTTCACCGTGGTTAAGATTCCGCACATTCACCGAGGCCGTTCACGGATGTAAGTCCCTCGCTTTGTGTGGGGGGGTCCCTTTCGGAATAGGAACTCAACACCAGGATTTCCAATACCTTGCAACGGAACGCCGGATGTGGGGGTGTCCTGGATATCCCGAGAATCCACAGATGGAGGGCGGCGATCACCCTCGGTGCCGTGATCCCTACCGGTGATCAAACCAAGAACGATCATCTTTGATGCGGTATACCCCGCATCTCCCGTTAGCCAAATGGAGGAACCGGATGGCCACCCGATCAGAGCTACAGGCAAAGAACATCAAGGACCTGCGTAGCATCGCCCAGACCATCGGGATTCCTACCAAGGGGATCCAGAAGGCCAAACTCATCGACGAAATCATGAGCGCCGGCGAATACGAAGGGTCCGACGGCGCGCTGCCGATCGACCTCCCGGAGGTGGTCTCCAAGGAAACCACCTCAAAGGCCGCCAAGGTCAAGCAGTCGCCGGCTTCACGCACCGCTTCAAACGGGGAGGCGAGGAACCCCGCCGACCTGATCACCAAGGCAGCAAAGACGAGCAAACCGAGCGCCGCCACTCGAGGAACCTCGGATACTACGTCTTCGAAGAATGCCAAGGACAAGTCAGGCCCCCAGCGAAAGCAATCGCGTCCCTCGCCCAAACCCCCACGCACCCAGGAAATTCGAACCGGCGCCCTCGATATCCTTCCCGAGGGATACGGGTTTCTGCGCTGTGACGGATACATACCCAGCGAGAAGGATGTTTACGTATCCGCCGGCCAGATCCGCAAGTTCGCACTCCGCAAAGGCGACGTCCTCAGCGGTCCGATCCGGCCCCCGAGAAACCAGGAGAAATTCCCCGCCCTGACCCGGATCAACACCAACAACGAAATGCCACCGGAGGAAGCCAGGAAACGGCCCAAGTTCGCCAGGCTGACCCCGTTGTTTCCTGACTTCCGCCTTCGGCTGGAGGTTCCGGGTAAGCCTCGCAACACGTTGACCCGAATCATCGATCTGCTGGCGCCGATCGGAAAAGGACAGCGGGGCCTGGTGGTCTCTCCTCCCAAAGCCGGCAAGACCACTGTTCTCAAGGACATCGCCCAGGCGATCACCGCCAACAATCCCGAATGCCACCTCATGGTGGTACTGGTTGACGAACGTCCCGAAGAGGTCACCGATATGCAACGGTCGGTCAACGGTGAGGTCATCTATTCGACCTTCGACCGCCCGGCCGAGGAGCATACCCAGGTCTCTGAACTGGCTATCGAACGGGCCAAACGACTGGTGGAAATGGGTAAGGATGTGGTCATACTGCTGGACTCGATCACCCGACTAGCTCGAGCCCACAACCTCGCCACCCCCGCCTCGGGGAGGATTCTCTCCGGTGGCGTGGACTCCACCGCGCTCTACCCGCCGAAGCGCTTCTTCGGGGCGGCTCGCAATATCGAGGAAGGCGGCAGCCTGACGATCATCGGCACCGCCCTGGTCGAGACCGGATCCAAGATGGATGAGGTGATCTTCGAAGAGTTCAAGGGGACGGGGAACATGGAGTTGCGGCTCGATCGTCGGTTGGCCGACAAGCGGGTCTATCCGGCCATCGACATCGCATCCTCCGGGACACGCAAGGAAGAGCTTCTCTTCACTCCGGAAGAACTAACGCTCGTGTGGAAGCTGCGACGGGTCCTCCTGGCGCTGGAATCGGGAGCAGCCCTGGAATTGCTGATCGACAGGCTGAAGAACTCCCGGTCGAACGCAGAGTTTCTGGCGGAGGTGGCGAGATCCCGTAATTGATCCCTGCTAACCCCGATTTTTAATGCAAGGTTTGAATGGCAACCGAGCGAGACGCACAGAACTCTCTGACCTGGGAGGTCAGCCGCTTGACGGGCTTGACGTGGCCTTTTTGGGTTCGGTGTGTCCGGGGCATGAAGAAGAATCAGGGCTAGTTCCTTCCCTTCCGTTCACAAACCAGTCATAATCCCACCGCGTGTCTCTACACAGGACATCGGGCCTTGGCGGGGAACCCGCCTTGACGTGGCATAATCCGGGGAGGCGCCGGGAGCGATACACCAACCCGATCTCAGGCCCGGATCATCGCCCTCTGCAAGGATGGCGGCGTCAAAGGTTCGGTCGGCAGGCCACGCTCAGGCCGATCGAGTCCTTGGTCCGAAGCAACCGCAGGCCATAAAAACCGAGACAGGAGACCCGAATGAAACCAGATATTCACCCCGAATACCGGCAGGTCGTATTCCAGGACGCGTCCGCCGATTTCGCTTTCCTCACGCGCTCGACCATCCGGACCAACGAAACCATCGTCTGGGAGGATGGCGAAACCTACCCGCTGGCCCGGGTCGAGATTTCCAGCGCCAGCCACCCGTTCTTCACCGGCAAACAGATGCTCGTCGATACCGCGGGGAGGGTTGAACGATTCGAACGCCGCTACGGAACGTCGGCCCGCGGCGGCCGGACCGCGAGCGGTAACTCCTAAGAGACGGAGACTCGGTGTCACGCAATCCGGGGGCGACCGTCGGCGGGCAAGCCGTAATAGAAGGCGTGATGATGCGCGCCCCTTCCGCTTGGGCGATCGCCGTGCGTACACCTGACGGCGGGATAGAGGCAATCTCCAAGGAACTGCCCCGGCTCAGTTCCCGGTCTCGTTGGGCCCGGATCCCGCTGATTCGAGGGGTCCTGGTCCTCGGAGAAAGCCTCACCTTGGGCTTCAGGGCTTTGGCCTGGTCCGGCCAACGATCAGTGGGTGACGAGGAGGAGCCGGTAACCACCGGGCAGATGGCTACCTCCATGACCATCGCCGCCGTGTTCTTCGTCGGGATTTTCGTGGTGGTACCGCTGCTTGTCGCCGGCCTGGGTGGCCTTGATGCGTCATCGGTCGCGTTCCACCTTGTGGAAGCGTTGATGAGAATCGGGATGCTGGTCGGCTACATCTGGTTGATCGGACGCTGGGACGAAATAGGCCGGGTCTTTGCGTACCACGGCGCCGAGCATATGACCATCCATGCCTACGAAGCCGGCGATCCCCTCGACATCAGCCACATCAGTGATTATCGACCCGAACATCCACGGTGCGGCACCAGCTTCCTGCTGATCGTGATGCTGACCGCGGTGGTCGTCTTCAGTCTGGTGGGTAACCTTCCCTGGTACTGGCTCATCGCCAGCCGGATTGTGTTGATCCCGCTGGTAGCGGGAATCTCCTATGAGATATTGAAGTTGGGTGGCGCCCATGCCGATCATTTGCCGGGAAAGTACCTGACCGCTCCCGGCCTCTGGCTGCAACGCCTGACGACCAGGGTTCCGGACGAGTCGATGATCGAGGTAGCCGTAGCCGCGCTGCTCCATGCACTGACCGAGGATGAGATCTTCGAACTGAAGGATCGCGGTCCCGTAGTTCCCGCGGCGCTCGTGGCTCTCGGAAACTGATCATCACCATGGTTGACGACCCGATCATCAAGCGCCTCGAAGAAATCGAGCGCACCTACGAGGAGACGGAGTCGAAACTTGCGGACCCCACCGTTATGGGACACACTCTCGAGTACGCCAAACTGACCCGTCGCTACTCCGAACTCCGACCTTTGGTCGTTTCCTATCGGACGATGCGCGAAGCGCGACAAGAATCACTCGACGCGGCGGAGTTGGCGGAGATCGAATCGGATCCGGTACTGGCCGGGGAGCTTCTTGAGTTGGCGACAACCAGAACCCGGGAGGCCGAGAGACTGATCGAGGAGCTGGAGATAGCCCTGCTTCCAGAGGACCCTGATAACCGAAAAGATGTGATTGTCGAGATACGAGCCGCAGCAGGGGGCGCGGAAGCGGCATTATGGGCCGGGGACCTGCTCAGGATGTACCAACGCTTCGCGGAACTCTCCGGCTTTGCGGCTGAATCGATAGCTAGTTCGGGAGCGGATAGCGGGGGTTTCAGCACGGTAACTTTCGCCGTCAAGGGGACCGGAGCGTTCGGACGACTCAAATACGAAGCCGGCGTACATAGGGTCCAGCGAGTACCCAAGACGGAGTCACAGGGACGGGTACACACCTCGACCGCCACAGTGGCCGTCATGCCGGAGGCGGAGAACATCGAGGTGGCGCTGGCGCCTGAAGACGTGAAGATCGACACCTTCCGCTCCTCCGGACCGGGAGGCCAGTCCGTCAACACAACCGACTCGGCTGTAAGAGTTACCCACCTTCCCAGCGGCGCTGTTGTTACATGTCAGGATGAGAAGTCACAGCTTCAGAATCGGGAAAAGGCCATGCGCGTCCTGAGAGCCCGCCTGTACCAACAGGAGATCGAGGCTAGAAACGCCGAACGAGCAGCAGATCGTCGTTCACAAATCGGAAGAGGGAACCGTTCCGAGAAGATCCGGACCTATAACTTCCGGGAGAACCGGGTCACCGACCACCGGATCGGGCTCACCATCAAGCGGCTTCCACACATTCTGGAGGGAAATCTCGACGACTTTGTCGACGCTCTGACGGCCGCGGAAACAGCCCGACTACTCAACGAGACAAAGTGATCTTCTTTGTTCGCTTCCAAGCTGATACCGGAATACCTCCGGCCGCGGTGGAGGAGGTGGTGCAGGGTTGCGTCGGCCGCACCGGATCGGTGATAGGGGCCTCCCCGTCAGCGATCGATGTGGAACTCCACGACACCTCCACCGTCCTGTCCATCCTGGGCGCGCTGGCGGCAGAACTACGCGGCCTCGGCATGCCGCCTTCTACCACGA
Organism: uncultured Acidimicrobiia bacterium; assembly: GCA_964516495.1. Classification (GTDB taxonomy): domain Bacteria; phylum Actinomycetota; class Acidimicrobiia; order Spongiisociales; family Spongiisociaceae; genus JAPPFW01. Next base: position 10,907 of record CAZEZF010000107.1, read on the forward strand.
TCGACATCCCGTCACGCGGTCAGCGGTTCGGCATTGACGACTTCTGACGGGATAGACCGAGATTCCAAGTCGTTTACTTGGCATTATTGTGATTAATTCGCAATAATAGGCCTGTGACCTCCCAAACTGAAGGGCTATATACTAACGCACTCCTGTCATTCACCGCCGAGAACGCACGTTCGTACCGGGACAAAACCCACTTGTCCATGCTGGGTACAAGACTCTCGGCCGAGGGAGTACCACGGCTGATCACTCCCATAGGCATGAGCAAAGCGGTGAAGGTACTTCCGTCCGTGGGTATCTTCGGCGCCAACGCCTCGGGCAAGACCACGATCCTCAGGGCGTTGGATGATATGCGTCGCCTCGTGGTCACGTCGTTCCGGAGCGGATCGCAGGAAACTCGGATTCTCCGCCACCCTTTCCTCCTCGATCCGGCGTGTCAAGAGCGTCCGACACGCTTTGAAGTCGACTTACTCTTGGATGGGGTCCGTTGGGTATATGGTTTCGAGGCCGACAACAATCTGGTTCGAGAGGAGTACGCGTATCATTGGCCTCGTGGCCGTCAAGCCTTGGTCTTTTCTCGAGAGTTCGACAGAGTTGTTTACGGCTCACCGTTCCGAAGCGCTGATCGCTCCCTGACGCAGCTAATCAGGAGAAATGCCCTTCTGCTGTCTGTAGCAGGCGCGACGAAGCATAATCCCCTGAGTCGTCTCTTTGGATGGTTCCAATCCAATCTGCTCTTGTCAGAGTCCACAAATCGAAGTGATCGAGCCCTATACACCGCCGAATTGGCCCAAACCGAAGAGTTCGGCAGAAGGATCATAGGATTGCTACAGGCGGCCGACCTCGGTATTACGAATGTCGAAGTCAAACGAATTGAGTGGAATCCCATCCTTCATGGCGCATCCGAAGGAGAAACACCCGACGGTTACGATAAGGTCGCAGAGCATCTCAACGAAGCTATTCGCCTTCTCCAAGAAGTTGCATCCGATGAAGCCGAACCTGCACGTTCGGCCACATTGCTGCCAAAACTGGTCCTTGAACATGTCGGGGCTCGGGGTGGAGTAACCTTGGCAACAGAAGAAGAGTCCCAAGGGACCCTGGTGTGGCTGAGCCTACTCGGACCTGTTGTTAAAGCACTGCAGGACGGTGGACTCGTTCTGGTCGACGAACTAGACGCTAGTTTACACCCATACCTGGTAAGGCGCCTCATTAGAATGTTCCAAGATCCACAATTGAACAGACGACTCGCCCAGGTAGTTTTTAACTCCCATGACGGATCGATTCTTGAAGCTCGGAACGACTGGTCCTTGGGTCGAGACCAAGTCTGGTTCTCGGAGAAAGAGCCTGATGGTTCGACGAGGCTTTACTCCCTTGACGACTTTAGTCCGCGTAAGGACGATGATATTCGTGGCCGCTACTTTCGGGGACGTTATGGAGGTGTACCTCTTGTGAGTGACTCTACAATCTCCGAGGCGTTGGTTTTGCTTGACGCATGAGTCGGAAGCGAACCGGACCTCTTCGCCGCCCCCGTACGTCCAGACCTCCGGCCAGGATTATCCGTGTCCATACCGAGGGAAGGGTAACGGAGCCTGGGTACCTCGAGGAGTTAGCCCGGCTCCACCGTAAGACTATCCACATCGAATTCGGTCGGACTGGAGCGGTTCCGGCAACATTGGCGTCTCACGCTTGCCGGGACATGGACGACAACCGGCGCGCCCAGCGACGCGGCGATCCTCTTTATGACGAGATCTGGTGTGTGTTTGATCGAGATGAGCATCCTGACGTAACGCAGGCCATCTCCAGAGCCAAGCAGAAGGGGGTCAACACAGCGTTCTCGAATCCGTGCTTCGAGTTGTGGCTAGTGCTCCATAAGCGCACTCAGACCAGGTACATCGAGCGGCAGGAAGTTCAGAAGTCGGCGCGAAAGCTTGGGCTGATCAAAGGGAAAGCGCTCAATAAAGACCTGTTTACCGACATCTTGAATGGGTACGAAGACGCAAAGCGGCGGGCGAGAGAGCTTGATCAGATGCACTCGGGTGACGGTCGGTCTCCTGGTTCAAATCCAAGCTCTAGCATGTGGCGGTTGGTGGATTCGATCCAACGAGGGTCCGTCCAGGAGGATGTAACCTGAATCTGACTGTTCCCGCGTTACCGGGATCGTCGAGGATGTTAACCCCGATTTTTTATGCAGGGGTTTGAATGGGTAACCGAGAGAGAGGCAATCAACTCTCTGAACTGGGAAAATAGC
>CAZEZF010000108.1:0-12331 GCA_964516495.1 uncultured Acidimicrobiia bacterium
GATCTGGTGGCGGTGAACCTATATCCGTTCGCTTCGAAACCCGGCTTGGACATGATCGATATCGGTGGTTCCGCCCTGATCCGGGCCGCCGCCAAGAACCATCCATCGGTCGGCGTAGTGGTCAACCCCCGCGACTACGGACGCATTCTGGACGAACTCGATTCGTATGGGGATCTTTCCGACGCAACCCGGCTACGGCTGGCCCGGACCGCGTTCGCCCACACCGCGGCCTACGACTCGGTGGTTGCGGACTGGTTCGATTCCCTGGATGAGGGTTCGTCCCCGTTGCCGTCGACTCTAAGGATGACGCTCGAGCGGGCCGAGACCTTGAGATACGGCGAAAACCCTCACCAGTCGGCGGCTCGCTACCGACTGGCAGGTCCTTGTTCCGGAAACGATAACTCGGCTTGGTGGGACCGAACCAGCCTGCTCGGCGGGCCCCCGCCCAGCTATCTGAACGTGTTGGATGCGGGCGCGGCGTGGGCTCTGGTACACGATCTGGGCGACGGTCCGGCAGTAGCGGTCATAAAGCACGCCGCCCCGTGTGGCGCCGCTCTCGGCCGCAGCCTACGGGAGGCTTATCGCAAGGCGATCGACTGTGACCCGAGGGCTGCGTTCGGGGGCGTGGCGGCTTTCAATCGGGTCGTCGACGAAGCCGCCATCTCCGTCTTCGAGGAGGCCCCTCAGGCGGATGTGGTGATCGCTCCCGGATACGATGACGGGGTAATCGAGAGGATCCGGGCCAGAAGGTCCGCTACCCGTATCCTTCGGGCGCCTAGGCCGGAGGTCCCGGTGAGAACGGTTCGCCAGATCGAGGGAGGCTGGCTCGTCCAATCCGCTACCGGGTCCGGGCCTGGAATCGGCGGTTGGAAAGTAGTGAGCAGGCGGCCACCTACCCCCTCGGAGGAAGCGGATGCCTCAGTAGCCTGGACGATATGTCGTTACGTACTTTCCAACGCGGTGGTGATGGCCAGAGACGGGATGGCGGTCGGAATCGGCGGGGGGCAGCAGGATCGGGTGGGAGCGGTCGAGTTGGCCGCGGCCAGGGCCGGTGGGCGATCCTCAGGCGGCGCCTGTGCATCTGACGGCTTCTTTCCTTTTGCGGACGGCATCGAAGTTGCCGCGGAAGCCGGTATTACCGTGATCGTGCAGCCCGGCGGTTCCATCAATGACGAGAAGGTAATCTCCGCCGCCGACGCCCGGGGTATGGCGATGGTGTTTACCGGGGAGAGGCGGTTTCGCCACTGAAGTATCGGTAGATGGTGGGAAACCGCCATTTTGATAGCGTAGGTCAACTAAGTTCGATCAGTCGACGAAGCAGGGGAGCGGACGATGGGTGCGACAGTTCTGGACGGCAAGGTGGTTGCCACCGAGGTCCTCGATGAGGTCAGGGAACGGGTGGCCGCCTTGGGGAACATCGGAAAGAAGGTGACCCTGGCAACGGTCCTGGTGGGTGACGACCAGGCTTCGGCGACGTATGTGCGTTCCAAGCGCCGCCGCGCCGCCGAGATCGGCATCAACTCCGTTCATCATTCCCTGGATACGAGCGCTACCCAGGATGAGGTGGTTCGTCTCATCCGACGACTGAATGCCGACACTGAAGTTGACGGCATTCTGCTCCAGCTTCCGTTACCGACCGGGCTGGATGACCAATCCACCACCCTGCAGATCCATCCGTCAAAAGATGTAGACGGACTGCACCCGACCAACCTCGGCATGATCCTTCTTGATCGACCGACACTGGCGCCCTGCACCCCCAGCGGGTGCCTGCGCATTCTCGATCACTACCGGATTCCGGTGAGGGGCAGCAACGTTGTCGTGGTGGGCCGATCGTTCCTGGTGGGTCGGCCGCTGGCCCTGTTGCTGGCCGGGCGAGGGGTCGATGCAACGGTTACGATCGCTCATTCACGCACCAGGGATCTTCCCGCCGTTACGCGGCAGGCCGATATCCTCGTGGTGGCGGTCGGTCGCTCGCAGATGATCACCTCCGAATACGTTCGTCCCGGAGCGGTTGTCATCGATGTCGGCATCAACCGCACCCGGGAGGGACGACTCGTGGGCGACGTAGACTATGACGCCGTATCCGGCGTGGTCGGCGCCATCACCCCGGTTCCGGGAGGTGTCGGTCCGATGACCGTGGCGATGTTGATGAGGAATACAGTGATCGCCGCCGAGAACCGGGCGAGGGATCATGGTCTCCAATAATGATCCGGTGAGGATGCCGGACGTGTGAATCGGTTCTCCAGCAACTCTGATCGCACCACATGATCGGGATGCGCTCCCGACAATCGATCAACACCGATACCGAGTCCCGGCTTGTCGGGAAGCCGGAGACGCCCGGCTTCGATTTCCCAGGGATAGGCGCACACGTCGGACATGAGCATCCACCGCGGCGGGACCAGATCGGTGAATCTCGCGGGCGCAAGGGACGACAGGGCCAGGGCGTGAGCCCGTCCGATCGATGTTTCCACCAACCCACCCACCTTCGCAGCCACCCCGGCCGCACGCGCCTTCTCCATGATTCTGCGGATCGCAGTCACGCCGAGCAGACCCGGTTTCAGGCTTACGATGTCAGCGCATCGTCGTTCGATGGCCTCTACGGCTGTGGCGACGGTGTCGACCGATTCATCCAGGCACACGGGTGTCTTGATCTGTGACCGCAGGCAGGCATGACCGTCGAGATCATTTCTGCCCAAGGGCTGTTCCAGGTATTCGAGATCCAGGGCATCGACCATCTTGAAGAATGGGTCATCCATCCGGTAGCTCCCGTTGGCGTCGGCGGACATGGCCAGATCCGGGAAGGCTCGGCGAACCGCGCCCAGGTGTCTTAGATCACACCCCGGTTCGATCTTGATCTTCACTTCCTTCAGCCCGGCTTCGATGGTTCGGGCCACCCTTCGCACCGTTTCGGCGGGGTCTTGTTGCAGACCGATCGCCGCGCAGGCCCTGATCGGGCGGTTCGTTCCTCCCATGAAGGCCCAGAGGGGCATCCCCGCCCGAAGGGAGTCGAGTTCGGTCAACGCCTGGTCGATGGCGGCTCGGGCCGAGGCGGGCAAGTGGGTTCGTCCGGTTCCGGTCACCGGTTCGCCCCGCGAAACCAGAGAGTCCCAGACGTCGGTCACCGTCTCGCTGGTAACCCCCGGGTATGGCGCCGCTTCACCCCAGCCGGTGAAGCCGGATTCCGTTATGGAGATCACGACGACGCGCCGCTCTCGAACCACACCCCGGGCGTTGGCTAGTGGGTGTCGAAGGGGAATGCACAGTTCAGTAAGCCGTATCACCTGAAGGAGGAGGGTACTCAAGAGTGAATCCGGCGGGGTCGGTTGGTTGCCGGACTACCTACCAGTATGCAACATAGGTGGGACAAAAGCTGTCTTCACGCCACGCCGCGGTACACCCCTCCCGACGGGCCCTCCTCCACCGGCGGGCGCCTTTGCCGAGACGCGTCCTCCCATACCCCTTACGGGGCAGTCCCGAACGAACTCTGATCCCTTCACGCGGTCCGGGTCGACGTCGGAAACGGACCGCCGGTGATTACGGTTAACCAACCCCGATTTTAATGCAGGGGTTTTTCAGCGTCCTCCTAGCGGAACAGGCGGGCGCCTACCGTCCGGGTTTGCCCGATTTCCCTTCGCCGGCGACAGGCCACGTCAACCCGGGTGAAGGCGCCCCGCATCCGGACCCTCCGCATTCGCAATCGTGAATGCTCTCGGAAAAGGTTGCCGTGAAGTGGGTTCGGGCGTGCTCGCGGGCCGCCTCCGGGCTTATTCCCCACGAACTCCAAGCCGGGGTAGACGCTTCGACAATGGATTGCGGGTCGGCCAGACGCCAGTACGCCTGGTAGCGGTCCTCCACCCCGACCCCGAGCGCATCGGCCAGGACCGACATCCAATGGCGGACCCCCAGCTTATGGCTAGCCAACTTGGACCACTGTTTCTGGCAGGCGTGGTAGGGGGTTACCACGATCTCCGCGCCGGTACGGTCGGCCTGGTCGGCGAGATCGGCAAGAATCGACCGGTGCGTGTCAGACTCTATGTCGCCCAATCCGACGAACCGGTCGTTGACCTTCTTGAGATCGCAGGGCGCTCCTATCGAGGGTGGTTCAACGACCCCCAGGTTCGCGATACCGGGGATGCGGGACAGTATCTTGTCGACAGCCTCGACCGTAGCGTCGGTAACCAGGTCACGGCCCGGCTTGGACGAATGTTCGGAGGAACGATCATTGGGGACTTCGGGTTGTATATGACGGTGCACCAGGACAGGTAATGGGTCTGTGTTCTTCCATGGGATTCCGTCACCCAGCTCCCGCAGTGTGCGCGCCATGAATGTCGAAACGTGGATGACCTCGAAAGGGGTGTCCATGCGGTGTCTGGCTACGTCGTGGTAGGTGATCATGCAGGCGCCGCACCACTGGACCATCGTCCGGGGTTCGAAGGAGGCGAATCGAGAGTAGGAACCGGCCACGATGTTGTCGGCGGCCCGTAGGTTCCCGGTGCGTTGGAAGGGTCGTCCACAGCAGTACTGCCGTCCGGCGACCGCCTCATGCTCGATTCCGAGCGCGTCGAAGACCTTCACGGCGGCGCGCATCAGGTGAGGGGTGTGTTGGACCGCACATCCGAACGCCAGCAGCGTGTCAACCGGATCTTCAGGTGGGCGGTGGCGGTCCGTCCACGCCACCTCATGTCTGGCTACCTGCATGGTGAGGCTAGCCGACATGTCTCCGTAGAACTCCTTGGGAGAAAAACCCGATGGCATAGAATCTCCAATCCACCAACCCAGGTGAACACGTACCATAATGCTCGAAGCTCGATATCGCATCTCAATATCGGAGGTCGGATCATGCCATCCGGGGATCAGAAAAGTGCGCTAATTGTTGGCGGAGGAGTTGTCGGGCTGTCCTGCGCCATGCACCTCCTCCGGCGCGGTCATCAGGTCACAGTGGTGGATCGCGGCAAGCCGGGAGACGGCGCCTCGGGTCACAACGCCGGTTTGTTCTCGGTGGGCAACTGCCTACCGACATCCACTCCGGGAGTGATCCGCTCGATACCCAAGATGTTGATCGATCCCTATTCGCCGCTGGCGATCCGCTGGGGTTATCTACCCCGGATGGCGCCCTGGTTGTTGCGCTTCATAGCCGCCGGGCGACCGGCCCAGGTCGAGCGGGCCTCGGTCGCTATCGCCGGTCTGGTAAAGCAGGCCCTCCGAGCCTGGGAGAATGTACTGCCGGCCTCCGATTCGGGTGGGGCGATAATCGAAGGAGGTCATCTGCTCGGTTACGGCTCGGAGACCTCGTTTGCGAAAGCCGGATTCGCGATCGAAACCAGGCGGAGAAGAGGCATTGATATGCAGGTCCTCGATGAAGAAGGGCTGACCGGGTTGTCACCGATGCTGGCAGGTCGTTTCCGGCGCGGTGTCTACATCCCGAAGGGTCCTTGGGCCGACCCGCGGTTGCTGTGTACGGTGCTCACGGACCGGATGACGGCCGCCGGCGGCCGCCGTGTAGTGGGCCGGGTTACCGGATTCGCCCGGTCCGGTGGTCGGGTTAACGCGGTCCGGGTTGCCGACGGCGCCTTGGAAGCCGACATTGTCGTCATAGCGGCCGGGGCATGGTCCAAGACGCTTACGAGAATGCTGGGATTCACGACTCCGCTCGACACCGAGCGCGGCTATGGAGTCGACCTGCCCAGAGCGGGCGTGGAGCTTCCGTTCCCTATCATCTCGATGGACTATCACTTCGCGATGACACCTCTTCCCAACGGCTTGCGTCTGGCCGGCACCGACGAGTTGGCGGGCTTGAAAGCACCCCCCGACTACCGACGGGCCGACCGGTTGGTTGAAGTCACCAGGAAGCTGTTCCCGGAGTTGAATACCGACGGCGCCGAGCGATGGATGAGCTACCGCCCCTCGCATCCCGACTCTCTTCCGGTTATCGGCCGCGCTCCCGACTATCAAAACGTTTTCCTCGCCTACGGCCACGGCCATATAGGGTTCACGCTCGCTGCGATTACCGGAGAGTTGATCGGGCAACTGATCTCAGACGAGGAACCGACGGTCGGGACGGCGCCGTTCAGTCCATCCCGGTTTCGGATCATGAAAGGTTGGAGGCGAGAAAGATAACTCAAGGGGGAAGGTCGGCGCAGAGCGCTCGATCTTCACAATCCGGAGGCGAGTCCGGCGCCGGGATGGAGACAGGGGAGAGCGCCGGAAAGCGCGCTACGGGATGTTCACCTCCGGGAAGACCCCCTCGAAAAAGGGGAGGTGGAGAAGGAGACCCACCAAGGCGCCCCCGGCGAGGATGACGATCGGGTGGAGTTTCGTTCGCGCCAGCAGGAAGCCGGCCGTCACCGCTACGGCCACCATGGCGACATTGGAAAGGCTGGACCGGGCGATCGTCAGGACGGCCAGTCCGAAGAGGCCCACGATCGCCGGCCCGGCGCCTGCGCCGAAGGCTTTCAGCCGAGGATGTTGAAGGTAACGGCGGAGCCGGTGGGCCGCTCCCATAGCCAGCATCCAGGGCGCCAGGAATACCCCCAGGGTGGCGGCGACGGTACCCGCCACTCCCGCCGTCAGATACCCGACGAAAGGCGCCAGTACCAGGATCGGCCCGGGGGTGACGAACGTGAAGCCCACCGCGGCGGAGAACTCGGCCGGTGTTATCCAACCCTTGTCCGCCACCGCCACCCGGTCGACCAGACCCAGGACGGTCCCGCCCCCGCCGAACGCCAAGAGGCTGAACACCATGAACTGCCAGAACAGGTCAAGGAGTTCATTCGGCATCCCGGGACTCCCGGTCGAGGCGTTTGGTGAACAACAAAACTCCGGCGACGCCCGCTATCAAGACTACGAGCGGGGCGCTGACATCCAGTATCAGGGTGGCGGACAACCCGGCTATGAGGATGGCGGCGGTGGTCCGGTCCATGATGGCGCGGCGAGCGAATCGGTACAGGTAGACCGACTGGATACCCACCACGGCCGCTAGGAGACCTTCGATCGCCGGGGCAAGGAGCGGCAGGTCGGCGACCGCGACGAAACCTACTGCGAGACCGGCCATCAGCAGGATGCCGGGCAACAGATACATCAGGGTGGCGATTCCGGATCCACCGATTCCGCGCAGCGCGTAACCGAGGTAGGAGACCACGAGAGGGCCGCCTGAGCCGGGTAGCAGGCGGGTGTAGGTTACTGCTTCGGTGATCTGGCGTTTGGTCAGGACACGGCGCCGGGTCACCAACTCCCGTTCGATCAGCACGAGCAGCAGCAGGAGCCCTCCGAAGGCCACCATCCCCATCCGGAAGAACACCGCGGCAATAGTGGTGATCCCGAGCCGTGTATCCGCATGTTCGGGCATCGCGCTACTACAGGGTACGCGGGAACAGGGTCCCGGAACCTACCCGATAGGCGTGCATACCCATCGTGTACAGGTCGAACACAGGTAATCCGGTTATTGACCCCACAGTATGACCGAACGGAGCGAAGTTGGCGCATTCCATCACGATCGCGCCCGCGTCCGGATGCTCGCCCACGATCCGGTATGCCAATGAGGCAACCTCCTGCTCCAGTAGTCCAACGTCCGCCTCGGTCGCATTACCGACAAACGTGGCGTAGAAATGGCTGTCTTCGGGCGGCGCCATCTGAACGGTGTGAATGTCTGCGGAGGACCAACCCGCCCCTCGGAAGTGGCGCTCGGTAAGAACGGTACGGGCGGTCAGGATTACCACCTTCCCGCCCCCGGTCGCGGTGGCGGCCATCGGAACCTGGAGGAGAGGGGATGAGAAGACCGGTATACGCACGGCGGCGGCCAACTGTGCTTGGTTGACAGCCAGAAACCCGCAGCTGGTACAGATGGCCCGCACTCCGTCCGCTTCCAGGGCGCGGGCCGCATCCAGGAAAGGAGCGAGCAGATCGGGGTCGGGGTCGGCCTGCGCCATACGCTCGGGGAGGGCGCCGTGAACGATCCGGTAGGAGACCGGGAAGGGCCAGGTTCGGGCGTTTCCGATGTCGCCCCGGAGCCGGGGGAACCTGGTGTCGAGCATGATGATCCCGAGGGCCAGCCCGTAGACCGTTCGTCCCCCTCGCTTGGCGGCCGGGTCGATCCTGCTTGCTTCAGGGGTTTCGGTGGCTATATCGATCACAGCCGGAAGAGTCCTGAGAATCTCATCATCACCATGAGGGTGAACATCACCGGAAACGCCCACACATAAAGGACCCGAAGAACCGGTCGATCATAGAGAGGGCTGACCAGATAGGCCACCATCACGATGCCCAGGATGCCCGCAGCCCATAGAGCTGTCCGTACAGGCTCCCCGGATCGCTCAATGCTCCGTCTATCAGACCACTGATCAATCCGAACGTAACGGTTCCGATGGCGGCGCCCCAGGTGATCTTGGCGCCGTGCCCTGATTTGAGGGCGCCGCGGACCTCTTCGAGGGCGTCGGGTCGTAACTTCCGGAGAGCGGGGAAGAGATTCACTCGAGAGAACATGAGCGCCCCGAACCAGTAGGTAACCGGAATCACATGGCGCCGGTGAACGATGAATAGTTCCGGTCGATCCATCAGTCGCTCCTTTCAAGTGGATTTACCGGGAAATGCGGCTGCTCGCATCATCGATGCCTGAGGCTATCGATCAGGACGGACGCATCGGGCAGCTTCTCAAGCTCGTGGACCAGATTCAGGAACCGATCTACGTCGACAGGCGCGTCGCCCACACACTTGGACATCCATGCCTGCCGGTTCACCACCGGGAGGTCCATCCCGTCGCGGCCGCATTCGAAGGTCTTTACCTCACCGTTCGCGGTCCGGATGGTGATCCGCGCGTAGTACTTGGTGGGGGCGTTGTCTATGAAACCCAGGCTGATCGAGTCGATAAGCGTTTGCAGGTCGTCGGGGATGGGAGAGGTGTATATGCGGTTGTCGAGTTCGCGGTCCCGGATCATCAAGGCCATCAAAAAGCGCAGCGATCCGACCCGCGAAGCCAGATCCACATACTTCGAGAAGTTCTCCTCCATGCGCTTCTCACGTATCCGCCTGCTTTCGGGCAGCTCGACCACGATCGATTCCACCTGCCCCGGTATCAGATCCATTGCCCGGCATACCTTCTTGGTGATGTCGAGAATCCCGGCGTTCAGGTTGCTGGCGCTGTATTGCTTCACCCGGGCGTCTGCGATCCGGAAGTAGGAACCCAGGGTGGCCAGATTGTCGTCGATGCCGGTCGGGATATCCTGGAGGAGCGTGCGGTACAGGCCGAAATCTCCTTCGATCATGCTGGGCGCCGCCGGGAAACCGGATTCGGCCAGGATGGCGGCGAACACCCCCGCTCGGCATTCCCATGGATAGACCACCCAGATGAACCGGGTACCTTCGATCAAGCCCAGCGCTCCATGGCAGGCTTGCCCGAGGGCGTCGACGGTCTGCGACTCCGACAGGCCGAGCAATCGGGCGGCGGCGGCGGCTACGGCAACCGGCCCGAAAATAGCGTTGGTTCTCCTCGGCGCGGGCGCGGTCCACGCCCAGGTTCCGGAGCTGAGGACCATCGATACGTCGTAACCGATCACGCATGCCGTCAGGAACTCCTTCCCGCTTACCGGCCGGTCTTCCGAAAGGTTGAGAGCCGTCGGGTAGATGAGCGCTCCGGGATGGGTCCCACCGGGTTCCGAATCGTCCTGTCCGCTGTGGTGGATGTATAGGCAGTTGACGAACACCGCATCGAGTAGACCGAGGGAAGGCCCTTCGCCGATAGCCGAGTAACGTCCGCCCGTTTCGCTTAACCGGCCCGCAGTGCGACGGGCGTAACCTCCGTATTCGCTGTTCCGGCCCTGGATACCGAGAGCAACATGATGTACCAGGTGATCTTTGGCTCGCTCGACTATCTCGGTGGGGAGATCCTCGAATCGCAGGGATAGGATGTAGCGGGCCAGGCGCTCGCTTACGGAGACACTTGTATCGGACATGTTCGTTCGCGCTCCCGGGAAACTACGACAGGGATGGCCTGTGGGCACAGGCGGCTACTTCTATACTTACCATGATGTCGATATTCGATATCGTAGTCCGATGTAGTGGGAGGTTCACAGATTCAGGGGTCAGGTAAGAAGCCGACCTTCCTCACTCACCGTCTGGCGGAACATGTCGCGGGGCTGGGATTCGAAGCGATACCCTCCGATTGCCTCCGGCAGGCCAAGGACCACCTGGTTCATCATCTGGGTCTTGCTCTGAGGGCATCGGATTACCCACGCGCCCGGGGCGCCGGTCTCCTGGCGGGGAGGTTGTCGGATGGTAGCGGTCGGCATCGCATTATCGGTGGGCGCCACAGGCAGGGGATGTTCGAGGCGGTCTTCGCCAACTCGCTGTTGATGGGTGAGGACATGATGGACGATGTGGCCCTCGGCGGTACCCATCCGGGAGTTCTCGTATTTCCCACGGTACTGGCTCTTTCCGAGAGTAGGACCGTTACCGGTAGGGAGTTACTGACCGCGGTGGTGGTCGGTTACGACGTTCTGGTCGCCCTCGCCCGGGGCTCTTGGACCTGGGGTGTCAGCACCCCTCGCCGGTCCGGTTGCGTGGTAGGTCCCCTTGGGGTAGCCGCGGCCGCCGCCCGGATCCTGGGTCTTGATACGGACAGAACCGCTCATGCATTGGGGCTGGCTGCCAACGGCGCGGTCGGTCTTATCGAGGGGACTCCGTTCGCCCGGGTCCTCTACCCGCAGATTGTCCGGAACGGCGTTATGGCCGCCATGTTGGCTGCGGACGGGTTCCGTTCCACGCCCAGCATCCTCGAGGGTCCGTACGGTCTATACAAGACATACCTGGGAGACCTTCCGGAAGAGGTTATGACCGCGATGGAGGGGCTGGGCGTCGACTTCGGGATCAGGCGGGCCTTTCGCAAGCGCTACCCGTGCTCCGGTCTCAACGCGGTACCGATAGAGTTGATGAACGATCTCATCCGGACCGCGGGAATCACCGTCGCGGATGTCGACTCGATCCGGGTCACCCTCCCTGAAGAACGTCGTAACCGTGAAGAGGACTTCGACCGGAACTTCCGTCGCTATCGGGATGCTCCCCAACGCCGATACATCACCCGTTCCGCCTCGCCCCGTTTCCTGTTGGCGGCGTGGTTGTGGGACGGTGAGCTGAGCCCGGTCAGATACCGTGAGGCTCTGCCTGACCGATTCGTCGATCTACTGGATCGAACCTCGATGCAGTTCGAGTCGGGTATGCCGCTGCGGTCGGCTCGCCTCAGGGTGGTCACCACCGGAGGCGAGGTACACGTTCGAGAGGGTCATGTACCATCTCCCACCCCGCCGATCGACTACCGGCGGTGGTTGGCGGATCACCTTCCCGAAGCTCCTTCGTCGGCGATTGAAGGCCTTGTCGCCTCGGTGGAGCGTCTTGAGTCGCTACCGGATAGTTCGCGACTATGGGATGCGCTGGATCGGTTGGTTGCCCCGACCGACATGACGCAACGGATTACCGGAGGGTTCCATCGTGAAAGCGGCCCGACCGCCTCCCGGCGCATCGCTGCATATGTGACCGCGGCGCGTTACCGGGACTTCCCCCCGAGGGTTATCGAACGGGCCAAGGCTCTCCTGCTCCACTGTCTGGCGCCGATGTCGGGGGATCGATCCGGCGCCGCCCGCCCGACGTTCGGGAGGCCGGGCGCCCATTCGGTCATCGGGCGACGCTCCTCGTTGCGTGTTCTCGATGCGGTGTTCGCCAACTCTCTCGCCATGCAGTCACGAGGCGGATTGGACAGCGTCACCGGAGGAATGAGCCCGGGAGCGATGATCATTCCCGCTGCATTGGCGCTCAGCGAGGACCGAACTGTTTCGGGGCGGGAGTTTCTGGCGGCGATCGCGGTCGGTTACGACATCGCTCTCGCCCTTTCCTCCGGTACCTGGGCATGGGGGACCGCCACGGCTCGCCGACCCGACTGCGTGTTCGGACCGGTGGCCGTCGCCTGTACGGCGGCTCGCCTGCTCGGACTGGACGAGGATATGGCCGCCGACGCGGTAGGACAAGCCTGCCACCTCACTATGGGATTGATCGAGGGGTCCGTAGAGGAGGACGTCGTGAAGGCCCAGTTGGCCTGCAACGGCCTCTTTGCCGCGTTCCTCGCCGAGGCGGGTTTCCCGGCCGCGGATCTGATGATCGAGGGCGAATTCGGATTGTATCGGTCAACGTTGGGGAAGGTACCGCCGACGCTTGACTCCGCGTTGTCAAGACTGGGAACCAGGTTCGGGCTCGAAGAAGTGGTTGTCCGGCCTCATGGTCTTGATCCCAACCACCTCGTCCCATTCGAGTTGGCGCGGCGGCTGGCGGCGGAAGCGGATAGCGGCGCCGG
>CAZEZF010000109.1:0-12171 GCA_964516495.1 uncultured Acidimicrobiia bacterium
CTGGCCGCTCTCGCAGCAACCTGAAGCGCTACGGAGTAGAAGCCGTCGTCGTCACCTTCCATATGGCGACGGATCAGAGCCTTGAAGTGATCGGCCGTTAGTGCCATGGTCCGCTCCCTCCTAGCCCTGATTCTTCATCCTAGGCAACACAAACAACCGTCAACGGTAATATCGAGTATCTGGGACTGCGTCGGTGGCACCATCATATGTTGAGGAGCGCGACGCCGTGGTTAGATTCCGGCGGTTACCACCTTGGCGGCTTCGGCGAAGACACCGGCCAACTGGGAGGGCAGAACACCGGCCACGATCACGAAGAGGACGGTTATGCCCAAGGCGAGGGCCAGTGAACCACTGAGCGGGCGGGTTCTCAGGGCAGGGTCGGGACCGCCTTCGGGAAGAGGATCCATCCACATGGTCTTACCCACCCGTGCGTAGTAGACCAGCGCAACGACGGCGTTCACCGCTGCTATCACCGCCAGAGCCGTAGTCCATGCATTGGCGGGACGCAGGATGGCCAAGAACATGGCGAACTTGGCGTACCAACCTGCCAGGGGCGGGATGCCCGCCAGCGAGAAGAAAAAGATCGCTCCGAGGGTGGCCACCCGGGGCGAGTAGCGCCACATCCCGGCCCATCCGTCGATCATCGTGGTGCCGGTCCGGCGAGCCGAGGCGATCACCACCGCGAACGCCCCCAGGTTCATGAACGCGTAGATGATCACATATACGATCGTGGCCGACGCCGCCTCTTGGATGATGTTTCCATCGCTGGTGACCGCGGCGGCCGCAAATGGGACCAGCATGAAACCACCCTGAGCGATGGACGAGTAGGCCAGCATGCGCACTATGTTGTCCTGGCGGAGGGCCGTCAGGTTTCCGAGGGTCATCGACAGAGCGGCCAGCACCCACAGGGCCGGACCCCAGATCTCGGTCACCGATGGGAATGCCCTGTAACAGAGGAGGAGCAGACCGACGAAGCCGGCGACCTTGGAGCCGACCGACAGATAGGCGGTGACAGGGGTGGGAGAACCTTCGTAGGTGTCGGGCGCCCAGGAATGGAAGGGGACAGCGGTGATCTTGAAACCGAAACCAACCAGGGTGAACAACACGGCGAGGCGGAATGCGCCGCTGTCGAGCAGGTCGGCGCCCGCGGTCCGTATACCTTCATAGGTGACCGAACCGGTCAGACCGTACAGGAACGACATCCCGTACAAGAGGATGGCGGTTGATAGCACCCCCAATATGAAGAACTTGAGGGATGCCTCGTTGGACTTGGGATCACCCTTCCGCCAACCCGCCAGCAGGAACAGAGGCCCGGTCACCAACTCCAGCCCCACAAACAAGGTGATCAGGTCACGGGAGGAGGCCATGACCAGGGAACCCAGAATGGATGTGAGGAGAAGAAGGTAGTACTCCCCCTGGTAGTACCGGTCGCTCTCGATGTAGGACACCGACATGAGGAGCACCAGGTACCCCCCCACGATGAAGATGGCCTTCATCACCAGAGCGAAGTCGTCCACAACATAGGCGCCGCCGAGCATGGACCGGGTGCTTGAACCATCCCCGAAGGCCAAGGTGACCAGCGGTATGGCGGCGGACGCCAGACCAACCACGCCTATGAAGGCCGTCCAGTACTTGCGTGACCGGGTTAGGACGACATCCAGCGCCAGAACGACCAGGATCGTAGTCGCTACAACGATCTCCGGAACTAGTGCGTGATAGTCTAGATCCACCTGATCAGCCCCCGAAGGCGGTTCGAGCCAGGTTGACTACCGCATCGGTGGTAGCTCCGAACACGATCCTCGGGTATATGCCGATGGCGACGATGGCCACCATAATCGGCGCCCAGGCCAGCCACTCGGATACACCCACATCGGCGAACTCGTGACCCGACCACTCTTCCTTGGGCTCGCCCAGGTTCACCCGCTGCAGCATCCACAGCATGTACCCGGCGGTGAGGACGGTACCGATAGCCCCGATCACCATGTAGGTCTGGAACTGGTTGACGTTCAGTCCGCGTAGCGGCTGGTAGGCGCCCACCAGGGACATGAACTCCCCCCAGAACCCGGCCAGACCGGGCAGCCCGAGGGACGCCATGGCGGTGAAGGCGAGGATCCCGCCCATCCAGGGCATGAGTTTCTGGTTTCCTCCGAGACGGGCGATCTCCCGAGTGTGGTACCGGTGATGCATCGATCCCGCGACGAAGAAGAGCAAACCGGTAATGAGACCGTGAGCCACCATCCCGATCAGGGAAGCATTGAATCCCACATCGGTCATGGTGGCGATTCCCAGCATCACGAAACCCATGTGACCCACCGAGGAGAACGCGATGAGTCGCTTCACATCGGTCTGGGCCAGGCAGGCCAACGAGCCGTAAATGATCCCGATAACCGCCAGCAAACCGATGAACGGCGCCCATTCACGAGCCATATCCGGAAGGATGGGGATCGAGATCCGCAGGAAGGCGTAGGACCCCAGCTTCAGGAGGATGGCCGCCAGGAGTACGGAACCCACGGTCGGGGCGGCGGTGTGCGCATCAGGCAACCAGGTATGGAAAGGCCACATGGGCACCTTCACGGCAAAGCCCAGGAACATGGCCCCGAAAACCAGAAACGCGAAGGTCCCGCTTCCGAAGGCATTCTCGGAACCGAGTTCGATCAGCGCCGGGATGTCGAAGGTGTTCTCCCCCAGAAAGTCGCCTGAGCGGAAGTACAGCGCCAGGAATCCCAGCAGCATGAACGCCGAACCGAAGAGGGTGAACAAGAAGAACTTTATGGACGCGTACAAGCGCATCGTCACCGTGCGACCCAGTACCGGAATACGCCGTTCGGCACTGTCCCCCCATATACCGATCATGAAGTACATGGGCAACAAGACCAGCTCGAAGAAGATGAAGAACAAGACCAGGTCAAGGGCCACGAAGGTTCCGTTCATACCCGTCAACAGCAGCAGCATCAGGGCGAGGAAGGCTCGGACGTTCCTGGGCTCGTCCCAGTGATCCCAGGAGTAGATCACCGCCAGAAACGTCACCACCGAAGACAGAACCAGAAGCGGCAGGCTGATGCCGTCGACACCGATGTGATAGTTGGCGCCGATGGCGGGAATCCAACTCTGCGTAACCTCGAACTGGAAGCGCTCGGCGGCCCGATAGTCGAATAGGAGAGCGGCTATCACCGAAAGGGCGCCGGTTCCTCCGGTAATCAGCAGAGCTATCCACTTCTGGGCGGTCTCGTTTGCCTTCGGGACGGCGAACAGAGCCAAAGCCCCAACCGCCGGCAGGAATACGATGAGGCTGAGCCCCGCGGATTCGAACCAAGCCATTCGCTGTCCTTCCTCTGTCTTCCTTCTGTCCTTCTACAGTTCCTAGGTGCTGATCACAATAATGACTACCAGCAGCACGGCGCCCAGCACGAAACCGCCGGCGTATTGCTGGACCTTGCCGGTCTGCACCAGGCCGAGTCGCTTGCCTGCACCCCTGGTACCACCTGCTGCCGCATTGAGCACCAGATCGATCCCCTGCTGGTCCAGGCGTCCATACACGAGGTGACCCAGCCAGGCGGTGAGAAATCCGGCGCCGTTGACCACCCCATCGACAATGTAACCGTTCACCCAATCGACCCCCCTGGCGATAGGGCCTTTGATCGGGTTGACCACCCCTTTCATGTAGAGGTCGTCGAGGTAGTACTTGCGCCGCAGGAGGGGATAGAGCACCGGCACCTCGAGTCGATCGCGAGCCGCCTGTGTCTCTGCTTCAGGTGAGTACAGCAGCCATCCTAGAACGATGCCCGCCACCGCCGCCAGCAGACCGTAGGCCGCCAGATCCCAGGCTATGGCAGACGGATGGTAATCGCCCATCGGTACGATCCGAGCTCCCAACCAGTCGGTGAAGTTTCTTATCGGTCCCCATGAGACGCCCGGGATGTTCAGAAGTCCGGCCACAACGCTGGGTACCGCCAGAACAACGAGCGGTACTGTCATCAGACGGGGTGATTCATGAGGATGCCCATGGCCCTGGTAGGTACCGAAGAAGGTCAGGCTGACCGCCCTGGTCATGTAGAAGGCGGTAACAAAGGCCCCGGCGATCGCTACCCACATGAACCCGGTGTAGCCCTCGTGTCCGAGAGTGGCGAGGATCTCGTCCTTGGACCAGAAGCCGGCCAACGGGATCACTCCCGCCAGCGAAACCGAACCGATAACGAAGGTCCAGAACGTGATCGGCATCTTGCGGCGCAAGCCTCCCATATCACTCATGTTGTTCGAATGGACGGCGTGGATCACCGACCCGGCACCGAGGAACAGGAGCGCTTTGAAGAAGGCGTGGGTGAAGAGATGGAATAGCCCGGCAGTGTAACCCCCGGCAGCCACCGCCGCCATCATGTAGCCGAGTTGCGAAACAGTCGAGTAGGCGAGCACCCGCTTCAGGTCATCGGCCACCAAGGCCAGAAAACCGAGAACGAAGAGGGTAATGACCGCGATAGTCACCATCAACGGTCTGGCTTCGATGGCCAACTCGTGGTAGAGGGGGAACGTCCGCGCCATCAGGTAGATACCCGCCGTGACCATGGTGGCCGCATGCATCAGGGCCGAGACCGGGGTCGGGCCCGCCATGGCGTCGGGAAGCCATACATGTAGAGGAAACTGGGCCGACTTACCCATCGCTCCGAAAAACAAGAGCAGTCCGGCCGCCAGCGCCACCCCGCCCAGAGTTTCGCTGTGACCGGCAGCGGCTTCGTTGAGAGTCGAGAACCGGAAGGAACCGAGCGCCACTCCGACCAGGATGGTCCCGAGGATCAGGCCGACATCCGCCACCTTGTTGGTCAAGAAGGCCTTGACAGCCGCATCGCTGTTCTCCTTCTGTTCCCAGTAGTGGCCTATGAGCAGGTAGCTGGCCAGACCCACCCCCTCCCAACCGATGATCAGTTGGATCAGGTTCGGCGCCCCCACCAGCACGAGCATCGATCCGGCGAAAAGGGATAGCGAGGCGAAGAACCACGGAACCCGGACATCCCCCTTCATGTAGCCGACCGCGTAGAGGAATACCAGGAAACCGACGAAGGCTACGACCCAGTACATCATTATCGACAGCCCGTCCACAACGAAGCCCAGTTCAAAAGACAGAGGTACTCCGCCCAGGGTCCCGACCTCTCCGATCACCAGGTTCACTTCGCGATAGATACCCTCGACCATGTTCTGCACGAAGAGGACCGAAGCCCAGACCAGGTTGATTCCCATGGCGCCTACCGCCAGTTCCGCGCCCTGGCCTCTCATCCGCTTACCTAGCAGAACGATCATCAGGAAGGCCGCGAAAGGAAGCACCAACATTATCCAGGCGGTCTCGGCGAAGAACCCTCCCGCCGACAGTTCGGATCCGTATCCGTCCGACTCGGCGGCGAGGACGAGGGGCGTGGAGGGCGCGATACTCAACATAGGCTACCTACCACCTCATCAGATCCAACTCGTCGATATTGCTTGACGCCCGGTTGCGGAAGACCAGCAAGATGATGGCCAGACCGATCCCCACCTCGGCCGCGGCGATGGTTATCACGAAGATGGCGAAGATCTGTCCGTGGGCGGCGGCGGTATTCCAGAACGCCTCGAACGCGACCAGATTGATGTTCACCGCCGCCAGCATCAACTCCACCGATAGGAGGACCGTCACCGCGTTACGCCGCGACAGCAGCCCGTAGACGCCCAGCGCAAAGAGGATCGCTCCAAGAACCAGAAACTGCGTCAAAACCATCAGCCGCCCCCAAGCCCTGCGCCCGGCTGCCTCATACCCGCTCGCCCTCGTCTTCCTCGGCCGGCGTGAGATCCTTGCGGGCCAACGTGATACCACCTATCAAAGCGGCCAGCAGAACGAAACCTACCGCCTCGAAGGGGATCAGGTACCTGGTGATGAACCCTTCGCCGAGAACACCGGTGTCGGTAGCGACGCCCACCGCGGGAAGTGGATCGGAGAAACCGTTCCCTCCTTGAGAAAGATCTACAACCAACCAGACGGTTACCCCGAGGACGGCCGCCGAAGCCAGCGCGGCGGGCCAGCGGGTGGCGTGGCTCAGGTTGGTCTCCCGCCCGATAGGAGCGCGGGTGATCATGGTGCCGAAGAGGAACAGCACCACGACCGCGCCGATGTAGACGAGTACGAGCACCCACGCCACGAACTCGGCGGATAACAGGATGAACACGCCCGCGGTCGCCGCCAGGGTGAGCACGAGGAACAACGCGGCATGCACCACGTTACGACTGGTAACCACCCGAAGGGCCGCCAACACCATCGGGACGGCGAGCGCCAGGAAGGCCCAGTTGGCGGGCTCGGCCAGCCAATCGGAGAAGGTCATGAGCGCCTAGCCTTCCGATCCATCCGGCCCCTGCTCGTTCCTCATGATTTGGCGCCTAAGCCGGAAGGCACCGTCGTCATCCAGTCCTGCAACCGGTCCATGTCGTGCATCATCGGACCCATGTCGTACTCCGAATACTCGTATTCGGGTGTCCAGAAGAGCGCATCGAACGGGCATACCTCGACGCAGATCCCGCAATACATGCAGAGTGCGTAATCGATGTCGAAACGGTCAAGGGTGGCTCTGGCTCGGGGACGACCGCCGGGACGGGTAGGAGGTTTCATTTCCTTGTGACCCTCGATGTAGATGCACCAGTCAGGACAGGATCGCGCGCACAGCATGCACACCGTGCAGGCTTCCTGATCGAGAGCGATCACCCCTCGCGCCCGAGGTACCGGCTCCTCCTTGACCACCGGGTAGTTGACCGTCGCCCTCAAACCCACCTTTCCGCCGCTCAAGTTGAAGGCCCACGTACGAAGCATGGTGACGAAAGTAACCCTCATACCGGTGAGCATCCCCAACTTGCGGGGCTTGGCGAGGCTGGGCAGTCCACGAAGTTTCATCTAGATCACCTCCCGTCGCCGAGACCTTATCCTCATCTAGACCACCACCTTCAGAACCGCGGTAACGATGATATTTACTATCGAGATCGGAATCAGCCACTTCCAAGCCAGAGTCTGGAGTTGATCTTCCCGGAGGCGGGGCAAAGTCCAGCGAAGCCAGATCATCAGGAAAAGCAGCACCCCCACCTTCGCGAACAGTATCAGGGGTGACAGCAAGGTCGAAGGGTCAAGGCCCCAGAAGGCGTACCCACCGAGGAAAAGCGTCGCGGCGATAGCTGACATGGAGAACATATTCGTGAACTCGGCCAGGAAGAAGAACAGAAAACGAAAGCCCGAGTATTCGGTCACATACCCCATCACCAACTCCGACTCGGCAATCGGCATGTCGAACGGAAGCCGGGTCAGTTCCGCGAGGGCGGCGATCATGAAGATCGCAAAACCGATGAACTGGGTCAGCAGAAATGGCCATCCCTGGGCGACCTGCGCCTGAACTATCCCCTGCATGGACATCGTTCCGGCCTGTATTACCACTCCGACCGTGGCAAGCACCAAGGGAAGCTCGTAGGCGATCAACTGGCCGGCAGCCCGCAGGCCTCCGATCATGGAGTACTTGTTGGCGGAGGACCATCCGGCCATGAGCACCCCGACAGTGCTCACCGATGAAATTGCCAGCGCGTAGAAGATTCCCACATCCAGGTCCCGCACTATGCCATTGGCGGAGGGGTGCAGGGGGATGATGACGAGGAGGGCCATCGTCCCCATGAAGACCACCGCGGGCGCCCATTTGAATACCGGACGGTCCGCCTCGGCCGGGACGATGTCTTCTTTCTGGATGAACTTGACACCGTCGGCGATCAACTGCGCCCAACCGTAACGGCCCCCCGCGAAGTAAGGACCGACCCGACTCTGCATATGGGCCGACAGCTTCATCTCGCCGTAGCCGATCACCATCCCGATCACCGGTACGACAGCCGCTACCACCACCAGCTTGATTCCCAGATCCAACCAGAACGTCAGGGCGAGCATCATCGATCCACGTCTCCCAGCACGAAGTCGAGGGATCCCATGATGGCGATGAAATCAGGGACCAACGCGTTCTCCAGTATCCACGGCAGAATGGAAAGGTTGGAGAAGGACGCCGACCGGATCTTCAGCCGGTACGGACCGAGCCCGCCCATAGATACGAGGTGGTAGCCCATTTCCCCCTTCGGATTCTCGGCCCGCACATAGGTTTCTCCGGGCGGAACCTTGATGATTCTGGGCACCTTGGCCTGCAGAGGACCTGCGGGAACGTTGTCGATGGCCTGGCGAATGATGCGGGTCGACTGGCGGATCTCTTCGAGTCGTACCCACCATCGATCCCAGCAATCACCGTTATCACCGACCGGAATGTCGAAGTCGTACTCACTGTACGGCAGGTAATCGGATACCTTGCGCAAGTCGAAGCGACATCCGGATGCCCGCAGGTTCGGTCCTGACACCCCGTAGGAGACCCCTATGTCTACGGGCATCACCCCGACTCCCTTGGTGCGGGCCAGGAACACCTCGTTGCCGGCCACCAGCTTCTCTATTTCGTCACAGGTGGCCACCACCCGGTCCATAGCATCGCGGGTCTCGGCCAGGAAACCGGACGGAATATCCATCCCGGCCTTCTTCGTAGTCGGACCGGCCGCGTAGACCGGCTTGACACCGCCGATCCGGTTGAAGTTGGGGTGGAAACGACCGCCGGTCACCGACTCGAGCAGGTCCAGGACCCGTTCCCGTTCCCGAAGGGCGAAGAAAAGCGGTGTGGCGGCGCCCAGTTCCAACGGATACGAAGCCATAAACACCAGGTGGGATGATATGCGAGCCATCTCGGAGAGAACCAGCCTGATCCATCGGGCCCGAGGCGGCGCCTCGACACCCATGAGACGTTCGGCGGCCACGACAAACGGCACCTCGTTGGCGAAGCCCGACACCCAGTCGATCCGGTTGATGATCGTGGTGATCTGAGGGTAGGTCCGGACCTCGGACAGTTTCTCATAGCCACGGTGCATGTACCCGATGACCGGGCGTATGTTGGTTGCCCGCTCCCCATCGACGGTAGCCACCAGGCGCAGCACTCCATGGGTAGAAGGGTGTTGGGGACCGATATTGAGGGTCATCCCCTCGGTCTCGATCTCCACCGAAACCGCCGCCTCGGAAAGATGGTGCGCCAGGGATCGATCCATCAGACAACCGGCCCCGAGATTATCGAACACGACCATCGCCATGTCGCCGCCGACATCGGACGGACAGCCCGGCGGGGACCGGCATCCGTAACGGGGATTCTCATCCGGGAATAGTCCATCATGACCCCGGATTGTGGGTAGAGGGACCTGCGCCGTTCTCCGGCATTTCCTCGACATCGACCTTGCCGGGCCAGGGCTTTACTTCACGGCTTAGAAGCGGGTAGCTCTTCCGCAGCGGATAGCCCTCGAATTCGTCCGGCAAATAGAGTTTGCTCAGATCGGGATGACCGATGAAATCGATCCCGAACATCTCCGCCGCTTCCCGCTCGTGCCAGTTGGCGCCCGGAAACACATCGCAGAGGCTGGCAATGGACGGTGCCTCATGGTCCAGGTCGGTAGTGATAACCAGCAGGTTCCCATGCGTGACATCCGAGACCGCGCAGAGCATCTCGTAGCGTTCCTCAACCGGCTTATCCGGTTGGTCACCCACCTCCACACTATTCCGCCAATCGATTGCAGAGACCCATGACAGGAAAACCAGACCGAACTCATCCCGAGCGATGCCGACCGCCTCTTTCCATCGGGCCGCGTCAACCCGTACCTTCGCCGTTCCGTGTGCAATCTCCGCAGTACCGCCCACTGCGTCGGCAAGCGAACCGGCCAGTTGGTCAAGCGTGGGCGGCGCCTCGGCAGTCATGATCTCAGACGGGCCGGCGGTCACGCTGCTTCCACTTCTCTCGTACGTCCTCTTCGGCGATCTTTTTCTGCAAGAGCACGATTCCGTCCATCAGGGCCTCCGGGCGGGGAGGACAACCTGGTACATACACATCGACGGGGATTATCTGGTCTACGCCCTTGGTTACCGAATAGGAGTCCCAATAGGGCCCGCCACAATTCGAACACGAGCCCATGGATATGACGTACTTGGGATCGGGCATCTGCTCGTAGAGCCGCTTGACGGCCGGCGCCATCTTGTCGGTAACGGTACCGGCGACCACCATGAGATCGGCCTGCCTGGGTGACGCCGGAAGAGGGATTATCCCGAAACGCATGAAGTCGTATCGGGGCCCGGAAGCGGCCATCATCTCGATCGCACAGCAGGCGAGGCCGAACTGGAACAACCACAGCGAATAGCGTCGGGACCAGTTGAGCAGCCAGGAAACCGGTTTGAGCCCGCCGAAGCGTTCCGCTACAACGCTCATACCACGGACCCCCGCTCCTCTACTCCCACCGGAGCACTCCCTTGCGAACCGCGTATAGCAAGCCTTCCAGGAGCGTAAGTATGAATATCACGATCGCTATCACACCACCGATGCCGAGTTGCTCGGACATTATGGCCCACGGGAAGATGAATACGGCCTCCACGTCAAACAGGACAAAGAGTAGACCGAATATGTAATAACGTACGAAGGTCTGGTTCCACCCCTCACCCACCGGGTCCACCCCGCACTCGTAGGTGGTCAGCTTTTCTTTGCCGGGGTTGGAAGGACGGACCAGATAGGTGGCGCCCAATGTTACGGCCACCAGCACCACGCCGAACGCGGCGAACGCCGCCACCGCGATGTAGTCCTGGAAGTATTCGCTCATGGTCGCACCACCATCAATTCTCGGTCGCTTGCTCCGGTCGTCGGAATCCGCTTACAAAGCCTTCAGGTTCGGGATCCACCGAACAGCTTCCGGAACACCCTGAACCATGTCAATTATAGGTCCCCCACCCGAGCCCGTGAATTCGAGCGGCGACACCACCGACGACTACCCCTGTATCAGCGCCCCGCCGCCGGTCATATATGTACCGGACTCCGGCATCCACCCTTCCCTCTCCCCCCATTTCCGAGAGATCGGATGCCCGCTGTGACAGAATCAGGGCTAGCGTGCGGTTTGTGACCAAAGTCGCCGGCAGCCGGATCCCCGATTATTCGGGCGGATCGCTGGCCAACCTCGTGGCCGAATTGGAATTACGACTCACCGGCGCCTCCCTGACCTGTCCTCTACATGCGGAATCGGCGGCGGAGATCCCGCCTTCGGCAACCTACCTGCTGGTCCTGATCGACGGTCTCG
Source organism: uncultured Acidimicrobiia bacterium (assembly GCA_964516495.1). Classification (GTDB taxonomy): domain Bacteria; phylum Actinomycetota; class Acidimicrobiia; order Spongiisociales; family Spongiisociaceae; genus JAPPFW01. Next base: position 11,167 of record CAZEZF010000109.1, read on the forward strand.
GTAGCCGTCAGCTACCCCATCCGGCGGCCCGGCCCCTAGCCGAGGCGCAGCAAGCAACGATCCACGCACCCTTCCCTACAACCACCACCGTCAGCCTGGCTACGGTGGCCACCGGAGTACCCCCTAGCCGGCACGGACTGATCGGACACTTCCTGCAGCTTGTGGATCACCCCAAGCCGGTTAACACGCTTCGTTGGATCGATTCCGCAGGGCGCTTGATAAGGCCTGAGGACTATAACCTGCTGATCACCCCGAACCTGTGGGAAAGGCTCCGAGCAGCCGGAATCGAGGCGATCACCGTGCAGCCGGCCGATTTCGAAGGAAGCCCACTGACTCGAACCCTCTATCGAGGGTGCCGATTCGAGGGCGTTACAACAACCGAGGGATGGGTTTACACATCGCTGGGCCTCGCCCAGGTTCCTGGACGACTGATCTTCAGCTACTACCCGGCAGTTGATATCGCAGCCCATATGCAAGGCCTCGAGAGTTCCGCCTACAGCAATGCCGTAGCGGATATCGCTAACGCGTGGGACCGGATGGCGAACCTGCTACCCCGCAACGTCACGATGATAGGTACCGCCGACCATGGCATCGTTTCGATCGATGCAAGAGGTAAACATCGCCTGCACAGCAACCAGACCAGAGGTCTGCACCTGTACGGAGATCCTCGATCACTGTATGTAACCGGTCCGGACCATCTCATCGAAGAACTGGTCACCCGCGTTCCCGCCGAATGGCGCACCTGGCCGGATCTGCAGAGGCTATGGGGACCCGGTCTGAAGTCGTCCGGCGCCCACGGGGTGACCCCATTCGTCAAGCCGGACGGGGTGTTGCTCGCCGACCGGGGTCGTGTCCTGCTGCCCGGTCATATGGACAAACGCCTGATCGGTTACCACGGCGGTCTGGATCCGGAGGAAGTAGAGATCCCCCTACTCGTCGCGTCCAGCTAGTAGCCCTGATTCTTCATGCCCCAGACACACCGAACTCAAAAAGGCCACGTCAAGC
>CAZEZF010000110.1:0-11997 GCA_964516495.1 uncultured Acidimicrobiia bacterium
TTGGCACCTCGATGTCGGCTCGTCGCATCCTGGGGCTGGAGCAGGTCCCAAGGGTCGGGCTGTTCGCCCGTTAAAGCGGCACGCGAGCTGGGTTTAGAACGTCGTGAGACAGTTCGGTCCCTATCCGTCGCAGGCGCAGGAGATTTGAGGGGAGCTGTCCCTAGTACGAGAGGACCGGGATGGACGTACCTATGGTGTGCCAGTTGTTCTGCCAAGAGCACGGCTGGTTGGCTACGTACGGACGGGATAAGCGCTGAAGGCATCTAAGTGCGAAGCCCACCCCGAGATGAGATCTCCCACCGGATGAACCGGGTAAGGACCCTGGTAGAACACCAGGTTGATAGGCCGGAAGTGTAAGCGCAGTAATGTGTTGAGCGGACCGGTACTAATCGTCCGAGGGCTTGATATTCTACGAATTCAAGCAATCATGCTCGCTATGGAGGGCTCGAAGAGCCGTTGCCCTCCGGGCTGAAAGCCGGAGGGTACAACTTGGAGATGCTGTCCGGTGGCGATAGCGACGGGGAACCACCCGTTCCCATTCCGAACACGGAAGTTAAGCCCGTCAGCGCCGATGGTACTTGGGGTGTAGACCCCCGGGAGAGTAGGACACTGCCGGACGCTTTGTGAAACCGGAGTGGTTCGCTTCGAACATCGAGGCGAACCACTCCGGCTTTTTGTTTCGGGTACTATGTTTCATAACATCACGACTATTCGGGGACTGAGCTGATACCGTGGATACCGGTCTGTTAGTGATAGGGGCTATCGCCTTGATAACGCTGGGCTCAGCGATCTCGGTGATCGTAATCCACCTGCGAACACGCAGGCATGTGCTGGCTCGCAGGGACGGGGGAGATACGGCGCGGCGCGAGGCCCAGCGTATCCTGAACCGAGCCGAGGAGGAAAGTCGGGCTCGAGCCGAGGCCTACCGGGAGCGGGAGGAAGCACAACTCGATCATCGTCGGGTCGAACTCTCGGCGGCGGAAGAACGGCTTGTCCAGCGCGAGAGGACTCTCGAACAGCGGGCATCGAACCTCGCCCAACGCGAACAACTTCTTCTCCAACGGGAGTCGACCGTCTCGTCGCTCCGGACAGAGGCGGAACGCCTGGTTGAGGATGCTCGGGAGAGCCTGGAACGGATCAGTTCACTGGACGCAGTGGCGGCAAAAGAGGAATTGGTGAACCAGGTGCGCGACGAAGCGCGCCGTGAAGCCATGCTGCTGGTGCGGGACAGCGAGATGAGGGCCCGCGAAGAGGCGGACAGGCGGGCTCGGAGAATCCTGGCGACGGCCATTGAGAGGCTCGCCTCCCCGGTCGTGGCGGAGACCACGGTCTCGGCGGTGGAGCTTCCGAGAGAGGAAATGAAAGGCCGGTTGATCGGACGCGAAGGACGCAACATCCGGGCCTTCGAAGCGATTACCGGCGTGAATCTGGTAATCGACGAGACTCCCGAGTCCGTGGTACTGACATCATTCGATCCCGTCAGGCGCGAGGTGGCCCGGGTTACGCTCGAGAAACTGATCGCCGATGGTCGCATTCATCCCGCCTCTATCGAGGACTTTCACGTTAAGGCGCGCGCCGAGGTGGACCAGTCGGTGCGGGACGCCGGTGAATGGGCGATGTTGGATGTGGGGATTTCCCGAATGCATCCCGAACTCGTGACTTTGCTCGGGCGACTCAAGTACCGGACGTCGTACGGCCAGAACGTTCTTAATCACCTGGTGGAGTCGGCCCACATAGCCGGTATGTTGAGCGCGGAACTCGGAGTTGACCCGACCCCGGCAAAACGATCGGCGTTCCTCCACGACATAGGGAAAGCGGTAACGCACCATGTCGAAGGCGCCCATGCTCTCATCGGCGCCGAGATTGCCCGCCGATTCGGCGAGGACGCCGCGGTTGTGCATGGTATCGAAGCCCATCACAACGACGTTGAACCCCGCACCCTGCTCGCCGTCATCGTCCAAGCCGCCGATACAGTCTCGGCGGCCCGCCCCGGCGCCAGGCGCGACACCCTCGAGCAGTTCACCCGGCGATTGGAGCGGATGGAGGAGATGATCAGAGACTTCGAGGGGGTTGAGCGAGTGTTCGCCATGCAGGCCGGACGAGAGGTTCGGGTGATTGTGGACCCGCGTACGGTTGATGACCTGGAAGCAACCTACCTCGTGCGCCGCATCTCCCGCCGTTTGCAGGAGGAGATACGTTACGCCGGCCAAGTAGAAGTCACGGTAATCCGTGAACTGCGGGTCACCGATTACGCAAGGTAAACGGAGTTTGTGAGATGACCCGGACTGTCCTGCTGCCGTCCCCTACTCGTCGATTGGTCGAGAGAAGGTCCCCTACCCGTGCCGGGCGCACCTATTTCCTGCGGACCTTCGGCTGCCAGATGAACGAACATGACAGCGAACGGGTGGCGGGGCTTTTCGAAGCCGATGGGATGCGATTGGCGGGACGCATCGAGGATGCCGATGTGGTCTTCATAAATACCTGCACAATCCGCGAGAACGCCGACAATCGTCTCTACGGCAACCTGGGCCAACTCAAGAAACTCAAGGAGGGCCGGGCTGATCGCCTGTTGGTGGTCGGAGGCTGTGCAGCTCAAAAGGATCGGGAGTTGATAAGGGAGCGGGCGCCGTGGGTGGATGTCGTTCTCGGTACCCACAACCTCCATCGGGTTGTCCAGCTTATGGATCAGGCGGAAGAATGGGGTCCGGTAACCGAGATAGTGGATGAGCTTGCCGCCATGCCTTCGGATCTGCCGGTTCATCGTGAATCCAGCTACTCGGCTTGGGTAACCATCCAGATAGGATGCAATAACACCTGCACCTTTTGCATCGTTCCGGCGGTGCGAGGGAGGGAGATCAGCCGGAGACCGGGTGATATTATCCGGGAGATAGAGCAACTCGTGGCGCAGGGGGTGATCGAGGTAACGCTCCTCGGTCAGAACGTTGATACATACGGACGAGACCTGGCGATCGACGGCAGGCGTCGTCCTATCTTCGGCCGGCTCCTGTCCAGGGTTGGCCGGATACCCGGTATCGAACGCGTTCGCTTCACCAGTCCACATCCGAATGACTTCCGCCCCGAGGTGGCGGAGGCCATGGCCCGAACCGAGGCGGTCTGTGAGCAGCTGCATTTTCCCCTCCAGTCGGGTTCCAACCGGATCCTTGCCGCTATGCATCGTGGGTACACGTCCGATAAGTTCCTGCGAAGACTGGCGATGGCCAGGGAATACATACCGGATCTGACTGTGTCGACCGATGTAATCGTAGGTTTTCCCGGCGAAACCGAGGAGGACTTCCAAAAGACTCTTGATGTGTTGGACACCGCTCGATTTGATCAGGCCTTCATGTTTATATTCTCACCCCGCCCCGGCACGAGAGCTGCCGCAATGACCGATAAGTTCGTGCCGAAGGGGGTGGTTCGGGACCGGTTCCAAAGACTGGTTCAACTACAGAACGGGATCAGCGCAGAGCGCAACCAGCGGCATGTCGGGCAGAGGATGGAAGTGTTGGTCGAAGGTCCGTCCAAGAAGAACCCGAAGGTGGCAACCACGCGTACACGGGGTAATAAAGTCGTTCATATAAACGGTGAGTTCATTCCCGGAAGCCTCATGGATGTGGTAGTCGAGCGTGCCGCCTCCCATTACCTGGTCGGAATCCCCGCCTGATCTCGATCCGGCGGCAGACGGATGGACTACCGGTTCCTCGCCATTGTGGGGCCTACCGCTTCAGGTAAGAGCGAACTGGCGCTCCAGGTTGCCAGACGCTGGGGGGCGGAGATACTGTCGGTGGACTCGGTGCAGGTCTACCGGGAGATGGACATAGGAACCGCTAAGCCTTCCGAAGCCGAACGAGCCGAGATACGTCATTACATGATCGATGTGGTTCCACCTGAAGTCGACTATTCGGTGGCGGACTTTCAGAAGGAGGCGCGGATCGCCTTGGAGGAGGTCCTCGCCCGCCGTACCCCTCTGGTTGTGGTAGGCGGGTCCGGCCTCTATTTCCGGGCCTTGGTGGACCCACTGGATTTTCCTCCGATCGACCTGAGGATTCGAGAGGAAGTCGGGCGGCTGGATGAGGCTGAGGCGGCTGCGGAACTGCTGGAGGCCGACCCGAAGGCCGGTGATCATGTGGATCTTTCTAACCCGCGACGCGTTCGGAGGGCGTTGGAGGTTGTCCGTATCGGATCCGGAACACCGTCCGAGCGGGCATCCGGGATTAACGCCGCGAAGGTACGAGACTACCGACCAGTTCGACCTTTCCTGGCGTTGGGTACCGATCCGGGGCGCGCAATCCGTTCACGCATCGAAAGTCGCTTCGACATGATGATGAAGGCCGGACTCCTAGAGGAGGTGACCCGCTTGGCGAATCGGCTGGGGCGCAATGCGTCGATGGCGGTGGGATACCGCCAGTTGCTTCCGGTGGTGCATGGTAAGGCCAAACCGGCCGAGGGAAGAGAGGATACGATCAAGGCGACAATCGCGCTTGCCAGGCGTCAGCGGACCTACTTCGGAAGGGACCCGAGAATACGCTGGCTGAGTTGGGAGGGGAGTCCCCGATCCCGGTGGCGCGTGGTTCGCAATATGATCAAGGAGACGAAGTTGTGGAGTTCCTGAAAGCGGAGGGTCTCGGAAACGATTTCGTGATTATCGAAGGGCAGGCGCCGACTGTTGACCAGATTAGAAGTTGGTGTGACCGCAAGACCGGGATCGGCGCCGACGGGGTAATGAGGGTCACCGGAACAGGTGACCTCGATGGGTCGGTCGCCCGCATGCAGTACTGGAATTCGGACGGTAGCCCGGCCGGTATGTGCGGGAACGGGCTGCGTTGTGTGGCCCTATATGTATACGAGCGGGGCTGGTCGAAGCAACAGCGGCGCTTTACGGTTCGAACTCCGACCGGCTCGAACAGGGTAGAGGTGCTCGATGATCGCCGGATCAAGGTAGAACTGGGCGCCTACCGGGTCGGTTCCGATGTGATGGTCGGCGATAGGTTGTTCGCGACCGTCGATGTAGGAAATCCACACGCGGTGACCTTCGTGGAAGATGCCTCCCAGCTTGATTCTGCGCCACTGCGCTCGGTGGGTGTGTCGCTCCAGGGGCATCCTCGATTCCCGGATGGGGTGAATGTGGAGTTCGCCTTGAAGCAAGCCGATGGCTACCGGATGCGAGTCTGGGAGCGGGGCGTGGGGGAGACGAGCGCGTGCGGCACGGGAGCTGCCGCAGTGGTCGCAGCCGGCTTCAGGGAAGGACGGGACGGTTCTGACGTGGATGTCGAGCTGGCCGGGGGTACCTTATCGGTTTCGCTGCTGGACGGCATAGCTTGGATTCAGGGCCCGGCGGTGTTGGTGTTCGTCGGAACCCTTTTCGGGTCGATCGCCGGGAAGAAGAGTCCGGGGGTTAGAGCTTTCGTAGAACGGTAACCACCTTGCCGAGGATCTCGATGCCGGATGTAAAGACCATAGGTTGGTAAGCCGGGTTCTCAGAATGAAGCAAGACCCTCCCGTTCTGCTTTTCGAGCCGTTTGACGGTCGCCTCCTCACCGTCGAGAAGACAGGCGACGATCTCACCGTTGTTCGCGTCGGCTTGGCTCCTTATCACCACCATGTCACCATCGAGGATGCCGCAATCGATCATAGAGTCACCCCGGACCTCCAACATGTACACCTCCCCGGATCCCACCAACGCCTTGGGGAGGGGGAACACCTCCTCGATGTGTTCTTCGGCGAGGATGGGAGCGCCTGCTGCGATCCGGCCCACCAGCGGTACGTTCCGATGCGGTTCTGAAGGGCGTAACGCTTGATGTCGGGCGGTTGGCGGGTCGGCTGTCAACACTTCGATGGCCCGTGGTTTTGTCGGGTCGCGTCTGATATACCCCGACTTTTCGAGCGCCGTAAGGTGACTGTGCACGGTGGCGGGAGACCGGAGCCCGATCCGGTCTCCGATTTCCCTTACCGAGGGCGGATAGCCGCGGGTGTTAACCGTCTCGGTGATTAGAGCCAGGATCTGCTGCTGGCGGGGGCGGAGTTCTCGGCCGCTTTGTTCTGGTCCGGTAGACGGGCGGTCTTGCTGATAATCCACTTCCTGGTTCCTTTGATCGTTCATCTGAACCTACTACCGATTGCCCCGAAAAACAAACATATGTTCGTAACCGTCACGGCGGAGTAGGGCGCGACGTCTCTCGGTTTCTCGGAGAGGTTCACATCGGGCGTTCGGGTGGTAGTCGTTGTGACGGCGCACTCTTCCTCCTCTTGACAAACGAACACTTGTTCGTGCATTATGGGAGTACAACCCGAACAGATGTTCGGACAATACCCGGTCAACTCCTGTGAGTCTGTTGTTGAGGGGTAGAGGTTCGGAGACGGAAAGGTGGATCAAGAATATGAGAGTCGGTACTTATCCTGTTCGAGGCGCCGTCGGTTTGCAGAGTGTTCTGGATCGGGCGCAGATCATGTTTATCTTGCGAACAGCCCTTGTCGGCCTGATCGTGGTCAGCCTACTGGTATTGATGGTGGTCCCGGACTCCGAAGCAGTTGGAGGACCGTCGGAGGCGGTTCCCCATGTAGTACGGAGCGGTGAGAGTTTGTGGTCGATCGCGGTCGCCTACACACCGGAAACCGGTGATGTACGGGAGACCTTAACCTTTATTCGTGATGTTAATGGGTTGTCATCGGATGTCGTCCTGATAGGTGATGCGATTGCTGTCCCGATCGGTATGCGCACAAGGCGTCCTGGCGCGGAACAGTGAGTCAGCGAAGCGGCTGAACCACCTGGTCTATGCTCCAGATTTCCATCATCGCCCACTCCTGCAGGCTATCCAGCGGTGTGTCCAACCCTGAGCGGATGTCTTCGGCGGAAGCGCTTATCGAATCGCCGGCGCGGGCGGCGGCTAACGTATCCCCGGTTCGGAGGGCTACAACGTAGTCGGCTTGACTTACTTCCAGGAGGCTCATGGTCCGGGTGGCTTGTTCGACGTACGGCCGGAAGAGGTCCTCCTCGGGAAGGCTGTCGAACGTCGACCGCGCCTCGGCGACGGAACGGCTCAGTTCCATGGCAATCACATCGGCGTCGGCCAAGGCGACACTATGCGGAAGGTCCGGAAAATCAAGCACTTCGGATATGCTCAGGCTGTAGGCCATTCCATCGCCGATGCGCCGAGCGACTTCGAGTGACCTAGTGGCGGCTTCTTCGAGCGCCCTACGGGTGGTTGCCAGATCATCGCCTGCTTGGTTGGATCCCGGAATCCACGTCATGGGTAGTTCTAGTGACGTCAGGGTTACCGCCCTCCGGGCGGCCTCGTCAAGTGCATGGATGTGATCGGTGAGGGCGGCAAGCCCGGAGTCATCGAGGAGCCCTCCCTCGGAAAGGGTTAGATGTAGCGGCGCCAGAGATCCGTACAGTTTTTCGGCTGACTCCGTGAAGATAACCTCCCTCTCTTGTACCAGGCGGCCAGGAAGTTCGGTTATCACCAACCACGTTGCCGCCATCAGCGCTAACAGCACTGCGATGCCTATCACCATCGGCCACCGGAAACTCCTCCTCTTGGAGCGGAAGTCGTACTCGACGGGGCTGAACTCGCTCGGAATGCTTCCCCCCGCCGGCTCCGACTGTTCGCTTGCTTCCCAAAGTAGTTTTACAGCGTCTCCGGTATTTCCCGGGCGGTCCAACTGTCGGGTGACGGTGCTAAGGGAGGGAAGGTCCCGCCAATGGGCGTCGGTCGGTTCCGGCGGAGAATCAGGAAGTGATTGATCCAAACGATAGTCGGCGAAAGACGCCTGAGTTTCCCCGAAGCCGAGTATGGCGGTAAGGGATGAGCCTTCCGACGGATGAGCCTGCGGCATCAACCAGGTCCTGGCCAGCTCGTACGCGAACAGTGACTTAGACCCATTGCTCGTGGGGTGCGTTTGGCTTACCCATCCGTTGAGAATCGATGACGGTCCTGTATCGGAACTCTGTACGTCGGCATCCGGCTTCTCCGGCCTCTCCGGCCTCTCCGGGGTCTTCAAAGTCAGACGATCAGCTTGATGGGGAGCGACAGACGAGAAGGTGTCGGTTGCGGCTTGTGGGGTTACCTGTTCCCTCAGGACCCTCACTCGGCTCGGAGGCGCCGATTCTTGCTGCGACCGGGGGTAGCTGTCCATGGTCGGCCTCTTGGGATCTGCGCTGGATATCTGTGGATACAGGGCGGGGCGCCCCCGTCGCTGCCAGGTCGGAAGTAACCTGGCGATGTGAAGTCGACGGCTGGTGTCCAAGTGTTTGGAGCGGTAGGGAGAAAACCCGGTTTGGATGCGATGGCGGCCGCGCCCTGCGGGTGCAAACAGGGATGTCAAGGATGAAGCGAACCGACCCCGCTTCTCAACGGGACGGGCTACAACCATAGATGTTGGATGATCGGGTCTTAGGCTGACCATAACCGTGTCGGTTCGCTCCTGTATGCCGTACTCCGCCCGGCTTCGAGAGCCCCGATTCATCTTGCTTGAATACGAGCATGAATGTTAGCGTGCTCAAGCTCGATATGGAACTTCCGACGCCCGTTCGCGCCCATGACGGTGACGCCGGTCTTGATTTACCTGCGCGATACCCGGTTCGACTAGCGCCAGGTGAGCGTAGAACGGTCGATACCGGTATTGCTGTGGCCCTACCAACCGGCCATGCCGGGCTTGTGCTACCCCGGAGCGGTCTGGCTTCCCGACACGGAATCGGGATTGTCAACGCACCAGGATTGATCGATTCCGGATACCGGGGTGAGATACGGGTTGTATTGATCAACCTCGGCGGCAAAGAGTTCACCGTTTCAAGAGGTGATCGCATTGCTCAGTTGGTGGTTATACCGGTGGCCCCGGTCGAGGTGCGGCTAGTGGACGTCCTCCCGGATTCTGAACGAGGGTCCGGAGGGTTCGGCTCCTCCGGGTTTTGAACCTTTCCTTATTGGTTGCATGTGTACCTCACGCATCCGCTACACTTAGGAGGGCGCGGAAGTAGCTCAGTTGGTAGAGCGCAACCTTGCCAAGGTTGAGGTCGCGGGTTCGAATCCCGTCTTCCGCTCGGCTTTAAAGTCCCCATATAATTGGTGCTTAATGTGAAGCCTCGGTAGGCAACCAGCACGGCGACGTGGCCGAGTGGCTAGGCGCAGCTCTGCAAAAGCTGTCACACCGGTTCGATTCCGGTCGTCGCCTCGACGAGGGTATAGGGGCGCTTAGCTCAGGGGAAGAGCGCTTCCTTGACGCGGAAGAGGTCACAGGTTCAAATCCTGTAGCGCCCACGTATGCTCGCCAACCCTGAACGGTTGGCCGTGCCCGTCTTATCAATTGTGGTGAATACCCTGAGTTCCTACAGCCATAAACACCATCTAAGATAGATTGATGTTGGTCTCTTCCGGCGAGGTATTGATACCCGGTATCGGCGCCGGAGGCGAATAGCTACAGAAGGGATTTGTTGATGGCCTTGAGTGATGAGCATAAGGCAGCCCTCGCCAAGGGCCGTGCAGAAGCGCGCGCCGTAAGAGCCTATCTGGACGCTTTGAACACCAAGCGGCCCAGAGGCAAACTGAGCAGCGCCGGCCTGAAGGAACGTCTGGATAGTCTTGCCAACCAGATCGAGATCGAGAAGAACTCTTTGAAACGGCTACAAATGATCCAGCAGCGGTTCGATGTTGAGGACAAGCTGAAACTGCTCGAGAATGCTATTGACTATGAGGCATTGGAGTCTGAGTTCGTATCCGTTGCAGCTTCCTATTCTGAGCGTAAGGGCATCACCTATAGCGCTTGGAGGGAGGGCGGTGTCGCTCCTGATGTATTGAAGGCGGCGGGGATTCGGCGGACTCGGCGGACCTAGTTCGTTTCCTGGAACGAACTAGTCCTGTATGAAAGACATTGATAGATTCCCCTCGAAATAGGCAGGTCAGTCCTTGGTGGCGTTGCATTACCGCCAAGGATTAGTGGCGGTAATTGACGCTCCGACAGGATAGGCTACGCTGACTCATTAGGGGCTCGTTCATATTTTGCACTTGACAAGCGGGAAGGGATGTTGGGCCTCGGCCGGGTTATCTCCATCAACAGCATCGGAGGTAACGTCGGGCGTGGCGCTAAGACCATCCCAGTTGATGGAGTCGGTCGTCATCGATTCCCAGGTGGTGGGCTATCTCATGCAGAACCGTCCGGCGTATCTCGGCGGCTGTTTGTTGACGATTCAGTCCCAGGGCTAGGTGAGGGGCGACGAAGATCGAGATGCGGTCCGGTAGGACCCCCGCGTAATCGATTCCCCTATCGAGTAATGACACCCCCTCGAACAGGCCTAGGGTGTCATCGTCTTCGTCGCTGCGCTCTTCGACCACTATTGAGAGGTTATCCAGGGATCGCAAGATTTCGTCAGGTAGTTCCTCCAGCGTTTTCTCCACTACCTGTTCGAAGAACTCGGGTCGTCGCCAGGAGGAGTACGAATAACTGCTGTCCGTATCGGGGTCCATGTCGGTGCTCGGATCCATAAACCCAGGTTACAGGGGGCGTGCTCACGACGGACAGAACGGCTAAGGACTTCTATCGGCATCGATAGAGCAGGCCGGGCAGGTGACGGAATCGGCAATGCCGCCTTGTACGCTCCGGATGAATCGGTTCCGGCCATCATAGAAGGCTGTTCAGCCACTCCTCTGAACGGGAAGGATTGCCGCTATGAGCCGCTATAGCAGCACCTGAGTGTATGTTGTCCGCCGCCGGCTACTACTATTGAGCTCATCCGGGCGCTTAGCTCAGCGGGAGAGCGCTGCCTTCACACGGCAGAGGTCACTGGTTCGATCCCAGTAGCGCCCACCGGACCCCGGGTGAAGGGCAGCGTCGTCCGGGGCGGCTTCGGGGTCGTCTCCAACTATGGCGACGAGGAGTCGTCGTTTGATAATGTCGATGAATTGACCGCCTGAGTCTGTTTCCGCCTTGTCCAGGTTGAGAAGCCGACCACCGGAATCGCTGACATAATGGCCAGAACAACCGGTATCCAGAGGTCGGGACCCGGTCTTCCAAGGGTTGTGGCGCCGACCCCGTTGGCGTCTCCCAGTCCTGCAGGCCAAGGCCACAGAATACGGAACGATCCGATCATAAGACCGATCATTGTGGATACCACCAAGTCGTGGTAGGAGGCGAGCAGCCTCTCCAGTAGTCGAGAGAACAGGGCTAGTCCGGTGGCGGCCCCCAGAGCGAAGGCTAGCAACATGGTTGTATCTCGATCATTAAGCGCTCCGATGACGTGTTGGTACATACCGACTGTCAGCAAGAGGAAGGACCCGCTTACTCCCGGAAGAATGAATGCACAGATAGCTACGGCGCCGGCGCCCATGAATAGGTACCAGTGTGGATCGGGAACTGATGCACCCCCCAATCCGAATAGGATGAAGGCTGCCACGCCTACTGTTGCCGAGATGGCGAAGTGTATGTTGGCGGGTTCTTTTAGTAACCGCCAGGCCACCAGGATCGCCCCACTGATCAGTCCGAAGAAAACCGCCGCGGTCCGTACCGGGTGGTTCTCCAGAAGGTTCTCAATCATTCCGGCAAGAGTTGTTATGGCCAATCCGGCCCCCGCCGCGATCGCGATCAGGAATGTCCAGTCGATATTCGAGAAACATCTGGATGCCCGACGGAGGTCTGTTCTCATGAGATACTCGACAGTTCGGACACAGGTCCCGACGGCGGTGACCAGGCGGCTGTAGATGCCGGTAACAAGAGCGACCGTCCCCCCGGATACACCGGGCGCCAGGTCGGCGGTTCCGATGGCGAAGCCTCGGAGAATCATCCATGCCAAGTTGTTCACCGACCGGCTTCCGCGTACGTTCATCCACTCCATAGTACGCGTAGTCGGTGAGCAGGCCATCGATGCGTCGCGATAACGGAACCGAATGCACCGACCTACCTTCTGTGATTACCCACTCCCGAAAATATTTTGAGCATCGGTATCAGTTTGGTAACTAGCCCTGATTCTTCATGCCCCAGACACACCGAACTCAAAAAGGCCACGTC
>CAZEZF010000111.1:0-11710 GCA_964516495.1 uncultured Acidimicrobiia bacterium
ACCCCCTCACCCAGCAGATGCCCTACTCCCCACCCATTTCCGAAGAGCCGGCAACGTAGCCGTCGACTTCCGGTTGGTCGTCGACCGCAAGAGGGCACAACCTTCGGCCCCCGCAGAAAGACGGCAAGTAGCTACTACGCCGAGTTCTACCGTCCAGTGGTGGAGAATCTTCGCCGCTCGGGATTGAAGCCAGTGGGCCGGGGCGGATTCCGGGGTAGGTATCGACCGTTCCAGACCGGATATCCATGTATCTACTATTCTTCAGGGTTTTCCCGCCGGAGGACGGGCAACAGTTAGCTTGGGGTTTTACGGGTCCAACAAGCAGCATATCTTCGACGCCCTCATCCGGCGCCAGGACGAAATAGGCGGCAAGCTGGAGGGCAGGATCCGGTGGCATAGGGGAAGAAAGGTAGTGCCTGGGTCCAGCCTAAAGCGGACCAAGCAATTGATGACCCGAGCTCCATCCCCGAGGGGGTTGGACAGTGGATCACCGAGAATCTGCTGACGTTGAGAGACGTGGTACAACCGTATCTGAAAAAGGCGCTGGCCGAAATTGCGCTTCTGCCCGACGGTCTGGCAGGGCCAGTTCCAGGAGACGCTGACGATCGTCGGGGGTGGGAGAGTATATGCCGAGCCGCTCTAGGCGGGGTCAATCTGTTCAGTAGCGGTCGCCAGTTGTCCGGGTTGCGACCCAGTTCGCAATGCGCTTGATTTCTTTTGTCTGTGTTCGGTGACCCAGATATATTAGGAGATTATCCGTAATCTTGGTAAACATGATAATTCAAAGTAAGCTCTGTTGATATGGACCGCTTCACCAACCCGTATCGCCCGGGCGCAGGCTCGGCGCCTCCTGCTCTGGTCGGGCGCGACGATCTCATCGACGACTTCGAAGTCACAGTCCGCCGCTCCCTTGATCGACGACCCGGAAAGAGTTGCGTCCTGGTGGGACTGCGCGGGGTCGGAAAGACAGTTCTCTTGAACCGGTTCACCCAAATCGCCGAGCGAGAGAAGATGAAAGTCGGGTATATCGAGGCATCGGAACGCGGCGGTTTCCCCGATCTGCTGGCTGTTCGCCTGAGGAGGATCCTTCTGGAGCTGGAAAGGGGAGCAGCCCGCCGTGCACTCTCCGCGGTGAGGCGGGCGCTCTCGGTCCTCGTGTCGTTCACGCAGACGTTCGTTGACGGCACTTCGGTCACGGTGAGCGCCGAACCCTTGGCCGGTCTAGCCGATTCCGGCCTGATCTCCGAGGACCTGACCGATCTTCTAGTGGCCGTGGGGGAAGCAGCCGACAGGTGCGATTCCGGAGTACTGCTGGCGGTAGATGAACTCCAGTATCTCCCCAAGGTCGATCTGGCCGCGTTGGTCGGTTCGACCCATCGCGCTGTTCAACTCGGATTGCCGGTCGCGGTGACCGCCGCCGGATTGCCCCAGATACCGGCGTTACTAGGCGAGGCGCGGACCTATGCAGAGCGGTTGTTCGAGTTTCCCGAGATCGGGTACTTGAGCGATGACGACGCGACCGCCGCTGTGGTCCTTCCCGCTTCGGATCTCGGTGTGGAGTTCGAGGATGCGGCGGCGGCGAGGATCGTTACGGAGTCCGGCAACTACCCTTACTTCTTGCAGGAATGGGGCTACCGTACATGGAATGCAGCACCGGCCTCTCCGATTTCCGAGAACGATGTGCGGGCGGCAACGTCCGGCGTGGTGAACAAACTGGACCGGGACTTCTTCAGGGTTCGCTATGACCGGCTCACGCCGAAGGAAAGCGAGTACCTGCGCGCTATGGCCGAGTTAGGTCCTGGCCCCCACCGGTCGGGTGACATAGCCGACGAACTCGGGGTGAAGGTGACATCGGTGGCGCCTCGCCGATCAGCGCTGATAGCGAAGGGCATGATCTACAGCCCAGCCCATGGCGACACGGCCTTCACCGTTCCTCTCTTCGACGAGTTCATGAAGCGCGTTCTGCCCTGATCTTGGTGCCAACCCGTCAGGCTGATCTACGACGCAGTCCGACACACGAACACCACTTACCGAAGAACAATTCTTGTCTGTCTACGGGCGGGGCGTCCCAACTTCTACGATGCACCCAAGGCGTTGCCGATGTAGGTTATTCTCGAATGGTGGAATCCCGTTTGGTACTCGTCAACATACTCATGGCGCTGGGAGGATGAGCAGTGAACCGCCAGCGCCTCGCTAGTGAGTTTGCCGCGGCCACATCGCGCAATCCTTGGAAGACGTTCGTTCTGGAGGCTCACGCCGACCGCGGCGTGGAATCTGTTCTGGCGAGCGCATTCTTTCGAAGTCGTATCGAACCCACGGAAGATATCCACATCCACCGCCTCGTCGGAGAAGTGGACTTGGTGGTCGACCATCTCGACCGGCGGTTCTGGAGCCTACACACGACAGCGCCGACGAGGGATGTTATGCCCTACCTGCGCCAAGTGGTCGGCGCTCGGCGAGATCTTGACTGGATGTGGCTTCCGTCGGACCATCTCCGCAGCGTCTGGCGCAATGCTGTTCCTAGGTGGGTCGCGACGAACTTCAGTTCCGGGCGACTCACGCCGTCCACCCACGAGGTCGACGACCTGAAGCTTCGCGTCCGGGGACGATCAGCTGATCAGGTCTTGGAGCTTATGAAGACCAAGTTCCAGATTGCCGTACCACGCAGCCAAGTGGGGATTGATGTAGCGGACGAAGACTTTGGCTCGATCACCGAATTGATCAGCCAGGAAGGTCGGTTTGTCGCGGGTGGTGGAAACTTCGGCTTTCACCAAGCAATTGTCCAGCGAGTAGTGGACCGGTATCGACGCTTCGTGGAGAGGGTTGAGAGCCATGCCTTGCGGTGGGAGGGACTACCCGATGGCGGCGCCCGGCCATACGGTACACCCATCGACTTGCAGTTCAGTAGGCCGATCCCTGACCTCGACCACTTTCTCGACCATATCTTCTCCGCTCGTGAGCCGTTCCGGCTCTGGGGTCTACCAAGGTACGAGACCCGATTCTTGGCCGAGGTTGAAGCTGTGGACCTGCATGTCGGTCAACGACTTCGCTTCGACATCACGCCTGAATGGTTACGCGTTTATCTCTTCGATGGGGGGTGCGGCAACAGCGTGGCCAGGCTTGTCTCGAATCTTCAGCACCACTTCGATGGAGCCTTATCGATGGTTGACGAGGAACTTGAATCGCGACTACGTCCAGCAGTCGCGACGTGAGGTGGGTTGAGGGCTCCGTGGCTTACGCGCTTGGCGGCTGATCGGGCTCCACGAGTTTGTGCTCCGATAGAACGTTTTCGTGGGAGGACGAGGCGCTGCTTTATCGCAACAGCCAAAGATCAGGAAAGTCCGTTCTCGATAAGCGAGGCTCGTAGCTAGGCTCATGGCTGGTAACCCTTCCGAAGGGAGGCTGTCGTGGCGCGGAACCGATTTGCGACGCAGGGCTTGATCGAGGAAGAAGAAGCCATTGACGATATCGATGACATGGAAGAGGTGGTCCCCTTCCGCCACGATATCACCGCATACGGCGCCGATTTCACCGTAGACAGTCTGGTTGCCCGGCTGGTCCGGGGTGACATCATCATACCTTCCTTCGATCCTCCAACTCCGATGACGGGGTCGGGAGTCGCCCCATTCCAGCGTAAGGAGGTTTGGACTAAGACGCAGAAGGACAGGTTCATCGAATCACTGCTTCTGGGTTTCCCTGTACCAGGGATCTTCCTGGTAGCCGAACCGGATCGTACGTTCTTGGTGCTGGATGGCCAGCAACGGTTACGGGCGATCTGGGACTTCTACGAGCAGAAGGGCCATGGATCCGCGCTTATCAAAGTGCTCGAAGACTATAGGGGGCTGAGTTACAAAGACCTCCCTCCCGAGAGCCGCCGATCACTTGACGGCAGTCTTATCCACGCGACGGTGGTTCAGGAGAATACACCCACCGAAGATAAGGCCAGCATCTATCAGATTTTCGAGCGGCTCAACACCGGTGGCACCCAGCTCAATCCCCAGGAGATCCGCGTCGCCCTCTATCACGGCAAGTTTGCCGAACTCTTACGTCAACTGAACATGAACGAACATTGGCGTACACTATTCGGGCCTGTTAGTAAACGTCTAAAAGATCAAGAGTTAATTCTTAGGTGCCTGGGTATATATGAAACCGGAGATCAGTATAAGAGCCCTATGAAGGGGTTTCTGAACAACTATATGAGCGAGAATCGAGACGCGGACGATTCTCGGTTTGATCAGTTGCGGCTTGTATTCGAAAGCACTGTCAAGCAGATACACGATGGTATAGGAAAGAGACCCTATACCCGGTATCTGAATGCTGCTGTACTCGAGTCAGTCTTCGTGGGAGTAGCTGATCGATTGTCGCGTGGCCCGATTGCTGATCCCAGCTGTTTGGTGCGTGCGTTCGATCAACTTATCTCCCTGGATGAATATGCGTCAGCGGTGGAGACTGCTACGGCCAATGAGCCAAATGTAAGGGCTCGTCTCCAACTTTCCCGAGAGTCGTTCGCCAGTGTTGACTGAACATGGTCGTCAGCATTGAGAGTCACAAGTCTAGAATTGATGCCGCCTTTGATCGGGTAGATCGACTTCCACCGGAAGAACTTAGATTACGGGCTGACTTCGCCGCGCACCTTACCGTGTTGGTGTACGGCTACTGGGAACAGTCGGTGCAACAATTGCTTATGAAGTATGTGCGTGACAAGTCTGCCCCACCTGTCGCCAGATACGTGAATAGGCGGTTAGAGCGAACCCGGAGCATGAAGTACAACAACCTGGTTGGACTGCTCGACGATTTTGATCCCCGGTGGCGGATCGCCCTTGAACGGAGAATCAAGGAACGGGGTCGGCGCGCTGTCGACACGGTTACCAACAATCGTCACCGGATTGCCCACGGACAGTGGATCAGCATAACCCTTGCTGTCATCGAACGTGAATACGAACAGATCAAGCGTGTGGTCGACAGCCTCGCCGCTCTCTTGGATGATAATGACATCTGAGAGTGGTTGACCCTTCCTCAAAGACGGAATATCCAAACGCGGCTTACCTCCGGTGACCGTACCGGACACGGCGTTGCGTCTGCCTATATCGGCTGTGGACGCCTTGCAACCGATGTGACAACTTCCGGACATCGGAAACTTCTTTGCTCGGCGGCTCGGCTAATGTGGGGCTTCTGGAGAGGTGGCCGAGCGGTCGAAGGCGCTCGCCTGCTAAGCGAGTAGGGGGTTCAAGCTCCCTCGAGGGTTCAAATCCCTCCCTCTCCGCCATCAAACCTTGTGTTATACCCGCCAGGCCCAATCCACCCCCGTCTTTTCAGCACCCATCTAGCCTAAGGATATGTACGAGCATCCGATCCGATGGGAGTCCCGCCGATCCCCGATCCTTTCGACCAGGGGTATCGTGGCCTCCAGCCAACCATTGGCGACGATGGCGGGCGTCGCCGTCCTACGGTCGGGCGGTAATGCGGCCGACGCCGCCGTGGCGACGGCCGCCGCGCTGGCGGTGGTGGAACCCGGATCCACCGGCATCGGCGGGGATTGCTTCTCCCTGTTTTACAGCGCTCCCCGCCAAGCGATAACGGCCATCAACGGCAGCGGACGGAGCCCGCGGGCCTTGACCCTCGATCTGGCCGAAGGCCGGACCGGGTTCGATCCCCAGGGACCGCACGCCGTTACGGTACCCGGAACGATCGCCGGTTGGGTTGACACCGTGGAGCGTTGCGGGCGTATGACGATGGCGGAGGTGCTGGCCCCCGCCATTTCTCTGGCTGAGGACGGCTTTCCGGTTACCCCCATCATCAGTAGGAACTGGCAAAGGCAGGAAGAGTTGTTGAGCGCCGCCGGTCCGGCAGGCCAGGACCTGCTGTTGGGTGGTAGGGCGCCAAGAGCCGGAGAGGTGTGGCGCAACCCGGCTATCGCCCGAGTCATGCGTGAAGTGGCGGAAGGAGGCGTGGCGGCCTTCTACGCGGGCCGGCCGGCGGAGGAGATCGTACACGCTGTACAGAGCAACGGTGGTTGCATGACGATCGACGATCTCAAGCACCATAGGTCGACATTTCAGGATCCGATCTCGACAACCTACCGTGGCTACACGGTGTACGAATGCCCGCCCAACGGCCAGGGCATTACCGCTCTCATGGCCTTGAACATCCTCGAAGGGTTTGATATTGCCGCCACGGAACCACGGTCGGCGGAGGCCTTGCATTTGACTATCGAAGCGATCCGGCTGGCCTTTGCCGACGCCCGCGCCTACATAGCGGATCCGCGTCAGGCGGAGGTTCCCGTAGACGCCATGCTCAGCAAGGATTACGCCGCCCGACGCCGTCGGCTTATTTCCCCTGAAGTCGCGGTAAGGCTGGCCGTAGCGGGGCGGATGCCCATCGGATCCGATACGGTTTATCTGTGTACCGTTGACGATGAAGGCAACGCCTGTTCTTTCATAAACAGCAACTATCACGGCTTCGGGACCGGCATCGTGCCCCGGAACTGCGGGTTCAGCCTGCAGAATCGGGGCGCCGGATTCGTTCTCGATCCTGACCATCCCAATGCGTTGGCAGGGGGCAAGCGTCCTTACCACACCATTATCCCGGCCATGCTCACCCGTCCCGACGGGTCGTTGATGGGGCCCTTCGGCGTCATTGGCGCCTGGAACCAACCCCAGGGACACACCCAGGTGGTAATCAACCTTGTGGACCGAGGAATGGATCCGCAAGCGGCCATCGACGAGCCGCGCTTCTCGATCTTCGACGACCCGCCCAACGGTGATCTGTGGGTAGAGAACACGGTTCCGGCGGCCACTATCAGAGCCTTGGCGGAACTCGGGCATCCCGTGCGTTCGGCGAGCGGGGACCAACGTATCGGCCAGGTCGGTCAGGGCCAGATAATCGTCCGGGATCCGGATACCGGTGTCTTGTGGGGCGGTTCCGATCCCCGGGGCGACGGTTGCGCTCTCGGCCTCTGATCGAGAGGTTCGGGTCGGCCGGAATCAGGATAGAATCTGCGATCCGTTATCCGGAAAGGGGAATGCTCTGATGCGGAGAAACCCGCTCCGTCAACTGCTGGACGCCGATCAGCCGAGCCTCGGTACCCATATCCTGAGTTCGTGGCCGTCGGTCGTGGAGTTGATCGGTTACTCGGGCATGTTCGACTATGTGGAGTTTGTCGGCGAGTACGCCCCGTACGACATGCACTCGTTGGACAACCTGGGCCGAGCCGTCGATCTGTTCGACCATATGTCCCTGATGATGAAGATCGAACAGGAACCGCGCACCCATCTGGCTATGCGAGCCGTCGGCGCCGGATTCCAGAACCTTCTCTTCTCCGACCCGCGAACGGTGGCCGATGTGGAGGAATGCGTGAGCGCGGTGCGGGCCGAGGTTCCGGATTCAGGAGGCCGTCATGGGGTGGGCATGCGTCGTGACGTCGGTCTGGTTCTCGAGGTCGGTACCCCGGCCTTCGTAGAAGCCCTTGACCAGGTGGTGGTGGCCTTGATGATCGAGAAGGTCGGAGCAGTGGAAAACCTGGAAGACCTGCTCTCGGTGAAGGGGGTCGACATGGTTCAGTTCGGTCCTGCCGACTACTCGATGAGCATTGGGCGAGCCGGCCAACTCGATCATCCTCAGGTCCGCGAAGCCGAGGAATATATGATCGCAACCGCTTTGCGAATGGGTATCGCCCCGCGAGCCGAACTCCGCGGCCCCGAGGGGATGGAACGGTATCTGGATCTCGGCGTGAAGCATTTCTGTGTCGGGACCGACATCCGGATACTGTACGACTGGATGGTCGAATCCGGCGCAAGGATGATCGATCTGCTCGGCCGCGAGCCTCCCGGAACCCCTCACCGGCGCGCTTCCTATTAACCCCAATTCTTCATGCCCCCGTCACACCTACCTCGAAAAGGCCACGTCAAGCGCACTTTCCCGGCGCGTCAATCGATCACCCTACAGGTGAAGGGCGCGCTCCGGACAGGCGAGGCCGTCAAGCAGCTATCTTCCCAGGTCATGTGGGTAATTTCACCTCTCTCGGTTACCCATTCAAACCCCTGCATGAAAAATCGGGGTTAAAAATCGGGGTTGAACGTTCGCCGGATCCGAGACCACGACGCACGAGATTCCCGGGGGCAGCCCGTACGGGTTGATTCCCGCCTGCCGAGGTAGTCACGCCGATTCCGGCGGTGAGGGTTCCGATTGCGAAAATGCCTTACTAAGGTTGGGCTAGCGGCGATCCCGACGTACCAGTGCGGCCGTAGCTCAAATGGACAGAGCGTCTGACTACGGATCAGAAGGTTGGGGGTTCGAGTCCTCCCGGCCGCGCCAATCCGGGGCCCGATCGGCGACAGTCCGATTGTCTCATTGACGCATCGGATTCTTTGTCATATACTGCACGCTCGTGCAGATGCATGTCTGTTCTCCCGTGTCCTGAGCGGGCTGCCGGTTTAAACCCATGCCGGGCGCCTGTTCCGGGCGTGGTCGGTACAAGTAAGGTTCGGAAACCAAGATTTCCCCTGTTGGATTTCTGGTTGTCCGTTAGCCGGTAGACGAAGGAAAGCCTTCCCGCACTGCCGCTCCAACTACTAGAGGAGGGGCATGGTCGCGCGGGTTCCGGCTTCCCTATCCGAGGAGCAAGTTTTGCCGACAATTCAGCAGTTGGTGCGCCACGGCCGAAAGCCGAAGGCGCGAAAGGGAAAGACACCCGGCTTGGCCGGGTCGCCGCAGCGGCGCGGCGTATGCACCCGCGTGTATACGATCACTCCCAAGAAGCCCAACTCCGCCCTCCGGAAAGTTTGCCGTGTCCGACTCACCTCAGGTATGGAGATCACGGCCTACATACCCGGCGAAGGCCATAACCTCCAAGAGCATTCCATAGTGCTGGTACGCGGCGGCCGGGTGAGAGATCTGCCGGGCGTTCGCTACAAGGTTATCCGAGGGACGCTCGATGCGGCCGGAGTGGACTCCCGCCGCCAGGCGCGCTCCCGTTACGGTTCCAAGAAAGGCCGCTGATCGTGCGCAGAGCACCCGCAGAGAAACGCGCCATCGACCCGGATCCGGTCTTTCGCAGCATCCTGGTAGGACAGGTAATCAACCAGGTCTTGCTGAAAGGTAAGAAGGAAAAGGCTCGCAAGATCGTCTACCGCGCGCTGGAGATAGTCTCCCGCCGAAGCGGTCAGGACTCTTTGGTGGTGCTGAGGCGGGCAATCGATAACATCCGACCTCAGGTGGAGGTGCGTTCCCGGCGCGTCGGGGGCACTTCCTACCAGGTACCGGTAGACGTAAGGCCCCGTCGAGCGGGAACCCTCGCCGTCCGGTGGCTGGTCGGGTTCGCGCGCCGGCGACGAGAGAAGACTATGGCGGAGCGCCTGGCATACGAGATTCTGGATGCTTCCAATCACACGGGAGCGTCCATCAAACGCAAAGAAGATCTACACAAGATGGCGGAGTCGAATAAAGCCTTCGCCCACTACCGCTGGTAGTGACACTCGGCAGGGCAGACGAGACGCAGGGAAATAGAACGATTCGGGGCAAGAGAAAAAGCGATGACCAGCTCCAACGGCTTTATCCATCTTCGCGAATTCCCGCTGAGCCGCACGCGGAACATCGGGATCATGGCGCATATCGACGCGGGGAAAACCACCCTCACCGAGCGCATTCTCTATTACACCGGACGTACCTACAAGCTGGGTGAGGTCCACGACGGGGCGGCGGTCATGGACTGGATGCCCCAGGAGCAGGAACGCGGCATAACCATCACCTCGGCCGCTACTACCTGCGAGTGGCACGGCTACTGGATAAACATCATCGACACACCTGGACACGTTGATTTCACGGTAGAGGTGGAGCGCTCCCTCAGGGTATTGGACGGGGCGGTCGCCGTTTTCGACGGAGTGGCCGGAGTAGAGCCGCAGACGGAGACGGTGTGGCGCCAGGCTGATCGTTACGGAGTCCCGCGCATCTGCTTTGTCAACAAGCTCGACCGGGTCGGCGCCGACTTTTTCGACGCCGTTGACTCTATGGAGGAGCGTTTGGGCGCCACGCCTCTGGTCATGCAGATACCGATCGGTGAGGAGACCGGGTTCGTCGGGGTTGTAGACCTCGTGGAGATGATCGCGCACATCTGGCAAGGCGATGACGGGCGCAATTGGACTACCGGTCCCATACCGGCCGAGCTAGCTGAAACGGTGGAGGAGTATCGGGGTCGGCTCATCGAGCATGTGGCCGAGGTGGAGGAGAAACTTCTGGAGAAGTATGTCGAGGATCTCGACATCTCACCGGCCGAGATAGTGAGCGCGGTCCGCACCGGCACCATCGAACATCTTTTCACCCCGGTCTTTTGTGGGGCCGCCTTCCGTAACAAGGGTGTGCAACCCTTGCTGGACGCGGTGGTCGACTACCTACCCAGCCCGGTCGATCTGCCTGCGGTCGAGGGCTTCCTCCCCGGGGACGAGAGTGCGCCCGCTCTGCGTCCTCCCGCGGACGACGCCCCGTTCGCCGCCCTGGCGTTCAAGATCGTGAGCGATCCCCATGTAGGAAAGCTGACATATTTCAGGGTCTATTCGGGTCAGGCTTCCAAGGGGGACGCCGTTCTCAACAGCACCAGGACTCGTAAAGAGCGTCTAGGGCGCCTCCTACGCATGCACGCAAACCATCGCGAAGACCGCCAAGGCGTGTTCGCCGGGGACATTATGGCGGCAGTCGGGCTCAAGCACACCACAACCGGAGACACCCTGAGCTCCATAAGCGATCCAATGGTGCTGGAGTCGATGACCTTCCCGGCGCCGGTGATCGCAGTGGCTATCGAACCGCGTTCCAAGGCCGACCAGGAGAAGCTTTCGGCGTCGCTCTCCCGGCTCGCCGAGGAAGACCCGACCTTTCTGGTTCGGACCGATCAGGACACCGGCCAGACGATCATATCCGGGATGGGTGAACTCCACCTGGACATACTCGTCGATCGCCTGTTGAGGGAGTTCAGGGTGAACGCCAACGTGGGCCGTCCTCAGGTGGCCTACCGGGAAACCATCAAAGCCGGCATCCAGGGTGTCGAGGTTCGCCATGTCAAGCAGACCGGCGGACGCGGCCAGTTCGCGGCCGTGAAGATCGACCTCGAACCCACCGGACCGGGAGGCGGTTACGAGTTTGTAGACGAGATCAAGGGAGGGGCGGTGCCCCGCGAGTTCGTAGCGTCGGTGGACGCCGGCATCGAGACCGCCCTCGACCAAGGCGTCCTGGCAGGCTACCCGCTCGTTGACGTAAGGGCGCGCCTGGTGGACGGCCAGTCACACGACGTGGATTCCTCGGAGATGGCCTTCAGGATCGCCGGATCCTTAGCCGTGCGCGAGGCCGCTCGTAGAGCAGGGGTGAAGCTGCTCGAACCCGTAATGGAGGTCGAGGTAGTGACCCCCGATCAATACATGGGCGAGGTAATAGGCGATCTATCATCCCGCCGTGGCCGGATCCGCGAGCTGGATCAGCGTGGTCCGAACCGGGTTATCACCGCTGATGTTCCCTTATCGGAAATGTTCGGCTATGTTACCGACCTGCGGTCCAACACCCAGGGTCGGGCCACATCCACGATGCAGTTCCATTCGTATACCGATGTGCCGGATAATGTCGCGAAAGATATCATATCCGCCGCACGCGGCGAGTACATAGGAGGTTGACACACCATGGCGAAGGCTAGGTTTGAGCGGGTTAAGCCGCATTTGAATGTTGGGACTAT
>CAZEZF010000112.1:0-11321 GCA_964516495.1 uncultured Acidimicrobiia bacterium
TTTCACCTCTCTCGGTTACCCATCCAAACCCCTGCATGAAAAATTGGGGCTAGTCTTCATGAGCGTAGCCGAGCGTGGGCAGCCGGGATGCAAATAGAACTCGACGAGGTGATGGCTCGGGCGGCGCACGAGAACTTTCCGGTAGCCCTCCGGCTGCTTCCGAGAGACGTCCGGGGGCATCTGGCGGCTGTCTACGGGTACGCCCGTCTGGTGGACATTCTCGGGGACGAGTACGACGGTGATCGGTCACAAGCGCTGGACTGGGCCGAGTCGGAATTGGACAGCCTCTATTCGGGTTCTCCTCGCCATCCCGTATTCCGAAAACTGGCTTCCACGGTAGATCGCTTCGATCTGCCCAGAAAGCCCTTCGACCGGTTACTGGCCGCCAATCGATTGGACCAGGTCAAGACACGGTACAAGGACCGGACGGATCTTCTCGGGTACTGCGCCCTGTCCGCCAACCCGGTCGGACACCTGGTGCTGGCGGTCTTCGGGGCGGCTACTCCGGATAGGCTTGCTGCGTCCGATTCGGTGTGTTCCGGACTTCAGATTCTCGAACATCTACAGGATGTGGCGGAGGACGCCGGAGTCGGTCGCGTATACCTCCCTAGGGAGGACATGGCTAGGTTCGGCTGTTCGATCGAGGACTTGACGGCGTCCCGAGCCGGTGACAGCCTTCGACGGTTGGTCGCCCACGAAGTGTTGTGGGCCTACCGGTTGCTGGAGGAGGGGATTCCGTTGGTGAGGTCCCTGAACGGCTATGCGCGGCCGGCGATCGCCGGCTTCGTTTCCGGTGGGCTGGCGGGATTGGACACCATCCGGAAGGCCGGTTTCGATGTGTTGGGCGATTCCCGGCGCTCCGGACCGTTCGCTTTCCTGCGCCGCTTCGTTCCTACATGTCTAGGGCGGGGCGGCCGCGGGACTATCGGCGAAGAGCTGTGATGACCCCCGCGGAAGCCTACGCGCAGTGTGAGCGGATAACCTGGGCCGCCGCCCGCAATTTCGCGTACGGGATCCGGCTGCTTCCCGGACCGAAACGTCGGGCTATGGCCGCTTTGTACGCTATGGCCCGGCGGATCGACGACGTGAGCGACGGGAGTTGGCCGCAAGACCGCAAACTCCAGGAGTTGGGTCGTCTCCACCGAGTGGTATCGAGCATCGAGGCGGGTGTGGTAGAAAATCATCGTGATCCGGTCCTGGTAGCCGTCGCCGATGCGGCCCGCCGCTTCCCGATACCGGTCGAGGCCCTGCACGAAATCGTGGAAGGCGGCGAAATGGATGCCCGTGGTGTGACCTATGTCACTATGGAGGACACCGTACGCTACTGCCGGTTGGTGGCCGGTTCGGTGGGGAGGCTTTCGTTGGGCGTGTTCGGAATCCGCGCCCGGAACCGGAAGGCGGTGACCGAGGAACGGGTATCCCGGATGGCCGACGATCTCGGTGTAGCCCTCCAACTGACCAACATCCTGCGCGATATCGTAGAAGACTTGGAAGTCGGCCGCATATATCTCCCGGAACAGGTCAGGGAACGCTTCGGGGTCCTCCCGGATCGGTGGGCGCCCCGCGAGGCGGTCGGGCAGGTGGTCGAACATGTATCGGAGGATGCCGTCGCTTGGTTCGATCAGGGACTAACCCTCCTGCATCATCTCGATCATCGCAGCCGGTCCTGCACCGCGGCCATGGCAGGGATATATCGCCGTCTTCTGCTGAGAATCCGCGCTCAACCCGAACTGCCTCTGTCGACGCGGGTGGGCCTCCCCACCTGGGAAAAGGGCCTGGTAGCGGCGCGAAGCCTCGTCGGTCTCCCGCCGTGAGAGACGGCCGCCCTCGGGTTGTAGTAGTGGGTGGCGGCCTAGCCGGGCTCGCCGCCGGCATGGAAGCCGCCGACCGAGGGGCGTCGGTGACTCTGCTCGAGAAACGACCCCGACTCGGCGGCGCCACCTGGTCGTTCGAGCGTAACGGGATCTGGTTCGACAATGGGCAGCACGTCTTCCTTCGCTGCTGCACGGCCTACCGTTCCTTCCTGGAGAGGATCGGATCCTCCACAAAGGTCACCATCCAGAAACGTCTCGACATCCCCGTACTCCACCCTGATGGAACGGTAGGGAGGATCCGGAGCGCCGCCGGTCCGGCCCCCTTGAATATGATGCCTTCGATCTTGATGTACCCACATCTGGGTCTCGGATCAAGACTCAAGGTCTTGGCGGCGGGTAGGGCGTTGCGTCGTCTTGACCCGGAAGATCCGAACCTGGATCGGATCTCGTTCGGCGAATGGCTGGATTCACAAGGTCAGATGAGCGAGGCGGTTACCGGATTCTGGGACCTGGTGGTACTACCGACAGTAAACCTTCCCTCATCCGAGGCTTCCCTGAAGCTGGCCGCCAAAGTGTTCGTAACCGGGCTCTTGACCCGATCCCACGCCGCCGATGTCGGTATCGCCGCGGTCCCGTTGTCGAAGCTTCATGGTGATCCCGCTCGGCGAACCCTCGAATCGCAGCGGGCGGAGGTGGTAACCGGAGCTCCGGTGTCGGCCGTGACCTCGGTAGCAGGCAAACGTCCCACGGTCACCTGCTCGGGACGTTCCATTGCGGCGGATGCCGTCGTTGTCGCCGTCCCGCATGACGCGATCGACGCTTTGCTCCCGCCCGGTTCGACTTCCGCGCAGGCGTCACCTCGCCGGCTGGGTTTCTCGCCGATACTGAACGTTCACCTGATCTACGACCGTCCGGTCACCGATCTTCCGGTCCTCGCTGCGGTCGGCAGCGACATCCAATACGTGTTCGATCGCACCGAGGCCGCGGGCTTGGACGACGGGCGCCAATTCCTTTCTGTTTCCCTTTCCGCGGCGCATGATTATCTGAGCCGGAGCGCCAAGGATCTGGTGGCGCACTTCGCGGCCGAGATGTCACGCCTCCTACCGGCGGCGTCACAGGCGACGATCACCGAGTCTATGGTTACCAGAGAACCGCGAGCCACCTTCCGGGGCGCCCCGGGTACGCACTCGCTCCGCGCCGGTACGGATTGCGCCCTTCCGGGTGTGTTCCTGGCCGGTGCCTGGTGTGACACAGGTTGGCCCGCCACCATGGAGGGCGCGGTCCGAAGCGGCGTAGAGGCGGGACGCCGCGCCGTCCGGTTCGCTCACCGGATGGGGCGCCGGCCGCAAGCCACGATCCCCGCCGAAGTTGGGAAGGACAGGCAATGAACCGTCGCGGGGTTCCCGAAGTCCTGGAGCGGACACAGGCCCTGATGGCGCCGACGCTGGCCGAGGTGTTGGATCGCCTTGCCGCCGATCTGGATCGCCCGATCCGTTACCACTTCGGTTTGGTCGACCCGTCGGGTGTTCCACTGCCGTCCTCCGGAGGGGGCAAGGGTATCCGACCGGCGCTGGCCCTCCTGTCCGCCGAAGCGGCGGGCGAGGCGGCGGAGGTTGCCCTCCCCGGGGCTGTAGCGGTGGAGTTGGTGCATAACTTTTCCCTGCTGCACGACGACATAATCGACGATGATCCCGTACGTCGTCATCGGCCTACGGTCTGGAAGGTCTTCGGCGAGGACCGGGCGATCATCGCCGGTGACGCAGCCATGGTGCTCGCCCTTGAGGTGATGCTTGATGATCCCACCGCCCCGCGCGTCGCCGCAGCAGCCGACTTGGTCCGGGCCACGATGTCCATGATCGCCGGACAGTACATGGAGATGCAGTTCGATCATATGGAGAAGGTGGATCTGGACATGTGCTGGGAGATGGTGTCGCTCAAGACGGGTGCTCTGTTGGCCCATGCGTCCGCCGTGGGCGCCATCCTGGCCGACGCGCCGGATAGGACCATCCGAAACCTCCGGCATTTCGGAGCGCAACTGGGACGAGGATTCCAGGCCGTAGACGACCTGCTCAGTATCTGGGGGGATCCCACCTCCACAGGCAAGCCGGAAGCGTCTGACCTTCGGGAGCGGAAGAAATCGATTCCGGTGACGGTGGCGCTCACCTCCGGCACGGCGGCGGGCCGCAAGCTCGCCGACCTCTACGCCCGTGACCATCTCGAGGAGGCCGAAATCGAAACAGCCGCCGCTCTGGTGGAGGAAGCGGGTGGTCGGAAAGTAACCACTGCCGCGGCCCGCCGGTGCATGACGCTCGCCGCGGCATCCTTGAAGGACGCCGGCATAGATCCTCAGATATCCGCGGAACTAGTAGAGCTAACCGAATTCGTCGCCGAACGGGCCTTCTGATTCGCAATCGGTATGCAGGCCGGATGCTCATAAACGACGGATACATTCCCAGGAAAGGCAAGTGTATGCACCATGCACCGAGACGCCGCTCCGGTCTGTTCCGGGAGGAACAGCTGAAAAGTAAATCCGGGCGAGGTTTACCGGTCGGCAAACTACCTGGTCAAAGGACCAGTGACTGGTAGCAAGCCCATTCGTGCCAGCATTTCGGTAGCTCCCTGTGACAACAGTGAAGGTCCGGGAGGTTACATCCCATCCGCGCGGATACAATCAACCCATATGCCGGAAGAAGCCATCCGCCCGACCCATCGCCCCGACCGGGTGTATCTTGCCGAGCCGAACGGCTACTGCGCCGGGGTGCTCATGGCCATAAAGGCGCTCGTCTGGATGGTGCTGCTCTCCGACTCTCCCGTGTATTGCTACCACGAGATCATTCATAACAGCTTTGTGGTGGAAGCCTTCAAGCGGGCGGGGGTCGTATTCGTGGACTCAATCGAACAGGTTCCCCGAGGCGCTCCCGTAATGCTATCCGCCCATGGATCCGCCCCGGAAGTGGTGGCGGGCGCATCCGAACGGGCCGGGGTCGTGATCGACTCGGTCTGCCCGCTGGTGGTAAAAGTTCATCACGAGGTCAAACGGAGAGCCGCCAAGGGGTTCGACATAATCTACGTCGGCCACCGGAATCACGACGAGGCGGTCGGCACCGTGGCTAGGGCCCCGGAGAACATCACCCTGGTCGAACCGGAGGACGGCTTGGTCGGGTTCCGTCCGAGAGATCCCCGGAAGGTAGCCCTATTCGCCCAGACCACGCTCGGTCTACACGAATGGGAGGCGGTCAGAGGCGCAGCCGAGGAGAGATACCCGGAACTCGAGACTTCACGCAAGAGCGATCTGTGTTTTGCCACCACCAATCGACAGAACGCTCTGCGAGAAATGTCGTCCGTCTGTGACTTGATCCTGGTGGTAGGTTCCGCCAACTCCTCCAACACCAATGCCCTTGTTCGCACCGCCCATGAAAAACGCGTTCCCGCCCACCGGATCGACTCGAAGGAATCGATCCGTCCCGAGTGGCTGGAGGACGCCCGGGTCGTGGGGGTGACCGCCGGCGCATCCGTGCCCGACCAGCTGGTCAGGGAGGTGATCAGCCACCTTGATCCCGTTGAAGGGTGGCGCCTCTTCAGAGTGGTGGACGAGGAGGAGTATTTTCCGCTGCCGCGCAGTTTGAGACAGCTATTGGACGGACTGGAATCAGTCCTCCGAATCGGGTTCGGGGCGCCAAGGTCAACCACCCCCCTTCACAAGTTCGATCGCGGCTTGACTGCTGAGGAGGCCCTGGATGCGCTGGCGTCGAACGGCGCAAGACGATAGACGCCCGATTCACTCATAAGGCGGCCACCTTGATCCAAGCTCCTACAGATATGAACGGTCCGCCACGAACCGGCTAGCAATCCCTCACATGAGGACGTTGCTATCGAAACACCAAGGATCGTGTGCCTGGGGTAGCCTGCGGTCACATGTCGGCTTGATGACCGAACTCCAACAAAAACCTAACTAATCGTTCCGACGCTAGCTGGTACCCGGCCAATCCTGAGCATGCCGCCCTTTCGCCTCGCATCAAGACTCACCATGACCATCATTACCTATAGCCAACAAAGATCAGTCCCGTGTCGAGTGGGCCTACATTGCGTCGCCGCGTCCGCTTGTGACGAATACAAACGGCTCCGGGTCTACGCTTCTGTCCCAGCACATTGTTACTATTTCCCCGTCGTCGACTTGCAGAAGGAGCTTGATTACCAGTGCCTAAGAACTTCACGGTCAATCCTGTCCTTCTTGATGAATTACTAAAGCAGGCTGACTCAGGAGAATTACAGCTCCCTGATTTTCAGCGCGGGTGGGTGTGGGATGATAAAGCGATTGTAAGCTTGTTGGCGTCGATCTCGCTCTCCTTCCCGATTGGCGCCGTCATGACGCTCGCCACCGGTAATCCAGATGTCAGGTTCGCGCCTCGGTTGCTCGAAGGCGTGAAACTGGCATCCCCGAAGGAACCCGGTCTACTGCTACTCGACGGGCAGCAGAGGCTCACCTCTCTCTTTCTTGCACTGCGGTCACCGGACGGCGTAAAGACCCGCGATGCTCGCGGCAAGAAGGTGGAGCGTCACTATTACGCGGATATCAACCGGTGCCTGGATCCGGATCCTTACGACAGCCGTGAAGAGCATGGGATTGTGAGCATCCCGGCTAATCGCCTCGTCATGGAGAACTTCGGAAAATCCATCAAACTTGATTTGCGGTCCCGAGAAGGGGAAGTGACGAACGAGATGTTCCCACTTGACATCGTGTTCAATCTAGGTAGGACTATGGATTGGCAGATGCAGTATATCCAGTCGGGACCGGGCGACATCAACAACCGGCTAGAGAAATGGCTGGGTTTCGCCGAGAAACTAATTACACAATTTCAGCAGTACCAGATACCGACGATCGAATTATCCAAGGGAACCTCGAAAGAGGCTGTTTGCCAGGTATTCGAGAAGGTCAACACCGGTGGCGTTTCCCTCACCGTATTCGAGTTGCTTACGGCCACTTACGCCGCTGACGATTTCAAGCTTCGTGACGATTGGGACAAGAGGAAAGCCGAGATTAGAAATCATCCGGTGCTACATCGTTTCGACGCACCGCAGTTCCTTCAGACGGTCGCGCTGCTAGCGACCCACGACCGACGGACCCGACACCAAGGGGAAGCCGCCCCACCAGCAGTGGCCTGCAAGCGGCGAGATGTCCTCCGGTTGAGCGTCACGGACTACAAGAAATGGTCCACCGAAGCATCCCGGGGACTGATCCGGGCTGTTGAGTTCCTCCACGGCGAGCACATCTTCGCTGCCCGCGATGTGCCTTACGCAACGCAGTTGGTGCCTTTGGGGGCGATCTTCGCTGTCCTAGGCTACGAAGCTGACAACCACGAGGCGCTCCGGAAGATCCGTCAGTGGTTCTGGTGTGGGGTCTTCGGAGAGATGTATGGAGGGTCGACAGAGACCAGATTCGCCTTTGATCTACCGGAGTGTGTCGCCTGGGTCCAAGGCGAAGGCCCTGAGCCACGGACAGTACAACAAGCCCAGTTCCAAGCTGAGCGCCTCTTGAGCCTTCGCACAAGAAACAGCGCCGCCTACAAGGGTCTGTATGCACTACAAATGAAAGAAGGCTGCCGGGACTTCAAAACTGGTGTCGCCCTGGGAGTTCAAACCTACTTCGACCACAGCGTCGACATCCACCACATCTTCCCCAAACGGTGGTGTAAATCACAGAAAATCGACTCGTCTATAGCGGACAGCGTTGTCAACAAGACCGCGATCAGTTCGTACACGCACCGACTCATCGGCGGAGCAGCTCCCAGCACATACCTCCGCAGGCTGACGGAGTCACACAAGTTCAAACGGGATGCATTGGATCTTATACTGATCTCGCACAGGATCAACCCAGTTGCTCTCCGTCGTAATGACTTCCCAGAGTTTTTCAATCATCGATTCGAGAAAATGCTGGGACTGATTGAACAAGCAATGGGCAAACCGGTCAACCGTAACCCCGACCGTGACGAGACTCCTTTCCCACACAAATCAGTAGAGAAGAAGGTCCGACAGACCATCGACGATGGAGAAAGCGACACAGTCGAGTTTAAGTCAACCGGACGGACGAACCTCCACACCCGTACTAAGGATCCGGCCATCGAATGGGCGATCGTCAAGACAGTTGCCGCGTTCATGAACACTCACGGAGGAACACTGCTCATAGGAGTTGACGACAAAGGCCAGCCAGTAGGTATCGAGGAAGACTACCGGTTTGTCCCTTCACACAACCGGGACGGATGGGAACTATGGCTAGGAAACCTGATCAGCACGACTCTTGGGAAGGTCGAAGCCGCTGAAGTGACACCGCGGTATGGCGAACTCGACGGCAAGACCGTCGTCTACATCAAACTCACACGATCAGCCACACCTATCTTCGCGAGCCCTACCAAAGCGGCACACCCCAAAGGGGGAACCTCCGGAGGAAGCAAGCCCTTCTACATACGCATGGCTAACGCAACTCAGCAATTAACTGGTACAGAGTTGTTAACTTATACTAACAAGAACTGGCCAAGTAATTAGTAGAATACATCAGTGACACTTATGGCATCAACGACATCTAGGCATGCCGTGCCTTAATCCTTTCCTTGCCTCGTTCCGCTATCTGGTAACGGCTTTTGCATAGCTTTCGCCCGCGGCCTAATTTGAGCGCCTGATCTACGACCGGCGTCTCCTCCTCACGTTGATCAAGTGGCTCTCGGCACGGGTTAGATGGAGAAACAGTTTCCCTGTTCGACGCGGCCATTCGCTCATTTGCCAAGTGCAGCGGGGGGGCGTGCCGTCATCGACCTGGACTAACAGCCTCATCATGCAGGTTTCTCCGGACACCGGACGGTAATCAATGGCATGAATCGGTGCACTGGATCTTGGACGCCCAGACCGTCTCGCCCGCTCGACCATCAGGGTGACCGCAACGCCTCCCAAACCCGAGCAGGAGTGAGCGGAAGGTTCAACGATGTCACTCCGTCTTCCCGCAGCGCGTCGTAAACCGCATTCAGGATCGCCGGCGGCGCCCCGATGCAACCGGCCTCACCCGTCCCTTTGACCCCCAGAGGATTTCCGGGAGCTGGAGTGGTGGTCCGCCGGAGCGTCAGTGGGAAACGCTCGGTGGCGGTAGGGATCAGATAACCCGCCAGGTTGCTGTTGACCGGCTGCCCATCGGCGTTGTAGACGACCTCCTCCAGCAGGGCCTCGCCGATTCCCTGCATGATCGAACCATGTACCTGACCTTCGACGATCATCGGGTTCAACACGTTTCCACAATCGTCGACGGCCACCAGCGACAGCAGTTGGACCTCGCCCGTCTCGCGTTCCACCTCGACCACCGCCACGTAACTGCCGAATGGGTAGGTGAGCGACTCTGCTACATACATCTCCTCGGCTGCCAGCTCGACACCGGCGACTCCCGCCCGGGCAGCCACCTCGGCGAGGGTAACCGTGGCGCCCGGCGAGCCGACCACACCGAACCCCCCATCGCCAAGAACCAGGTCCTCTTCCGCTGATTCGAGCATCTCGGCGGCGATGGCCCGGGCCTGATCGCGAATCCGGAGGGCGGTTAGAAGAATCGCCGAGCCGCCGAGTTGGGTGGAGCGGCTCGCGAAACTCCCGACACCGTCCGACACCTCGCCGGTGTCCCCCGCATAGAAGGTCACGCTGCCCACAGGCACGGAGAATACTCCGGCCGCGATCTGGGACCAGACCGTTCGGTGGCCCTGGCCGGCGGGCGTGGACCCGGTCCGCACGATCACGCCGCCGTCATCCCCCAACTCCACCCTGCCGTACTCACCCGTACCCAAGGCCCCTCCGGCCCGTTCGATAAACGAGCCGACGCCGATACCGATCGGGTTCTTCCCTGTGGATCGCCGTTCCTCCTTCAGCCGCCGCCAACGGTCGACGCCGGACACTTCCAAGGCAAGCTCCAGAGCGGCCGCGTAGTCGCCGGAGTCGTAAACCGAGCCGGTGTGGCTCGTGTAGGGGAAATCCACCTTGTCTACGAAACTGCGGCGTCGCACCTCCTCGGGGAGCACCCCCGCAGCCTCGGCGAACACATCCACCGCTCGTTCGATCGCGATGGCTGCCTCCGGCCTTCCAGCGCCACGGTACGGACCTACCGGCGCCCGGTTGGTCACCACCGCGGTTCCGGTTACCTCAAGATGATCTACGTCATAGGGACCCTGCATCACGGGGAGGGTAAAGAACGGGACTCGGGCACCGGCGCAGGGGTATGCTCCCGCGTCACCCACCACCTCCGCCTCCAGGTAACGGATCCGTCCGTCCCGGTCACCGCCGATCCGAACGGTGATTTGCATAGCTCGCCCGTGGGTCCCGCAGACCAGTTGCTCGGTGCGGCTCTGACGCCAGACCACCGGCCGCCCTAGGCGATGGGCGATAGCCGCAACTACCGGGTACTCCGGGTAGAACTGACCCTTCGCGCCGAAACCGCCGCCCACGTCCGGAACCCTGGCGCGGATATCCTTCGGGTCGAGACCCGTCAACGCGCCGATCTCGGCCGGGAGACCGGCAGGCGTCTGGTGACCGCACCAGATTTCAAGTCCGGGTCCTATGGGACGGGCGAGGATGGCAAGCGGTTCGATAGTCACCGACGCAACCCTGGGGATGTCCACCTCGGTGGAGACCTCGATGTCGACTGTGGGACGGGGCCCTTCGGTCCTGATGGTCTGGCGGTGGACGACGTTCGACCCGGAGTCCGGGAAGAGCAGCGTGTCGCTATCCGGCGCGGTGACGGGATCGACTACGGGCAGTTCCTCGACGTCGACCCAGACCGTACCGGCGGCGTCCACCGCCTGGGCGGCCGACTCGGCCACCACCGCCGCGACCGGCTCGCCGACGTAACGCACCCGATCACGCGCCAGCGGCGGCTGACCCATGCCGATGGCCTCCGGTGCGCCGGGGTGGGGACAGGAGGGCATGTCGGGCAGGTCAAGGTCCGCGGCGCCGAACGCAGCCACAACACCAGGTAGTTCCCGGACCTCGTCAAGGTCGGATGGCGTCAGGCTACCGTGGGCGACCGGGCTGCGTACGAATGCGCAATGGAGCGTGTCGGTGTCCACCAGATCGCCGACATACCGGCCGGCGCCGGTGATCAGCGGCCGATCCTCCAGCCGCCTGGATACTCGGCCCAGGTCCGCCATTTTACATGCTCCTCCCACGGTAGCGATCCGACCCGTTTGCGCAGACCTTAGCCCTGATTCTTCATGCCCCGGACACACCGAACTCAAAAAGGCCATGTCAAGCCCACTTTCACGGGATGTCCCGGCCTTAGGGTGATGGGGGCGCCCCGTCCAGACGAGGCCACCACGCAGCTATCTTCCCAGGTCATGTGGTTAATTTCACCTCTCTCGGTTACCCATCCAAACCCCTGCATGAAAAATTGGGGCTAGAGGACAGATGGACAGGCCTAACCGGGCCCGAGGCCTGTCACTTGCCGTATGGCCTCCACGATCTTGTCGGTGGTCGGCTCTATGTGCT
>CAZEZF010000113.1:0-7748 GCA_964516495.1 uncultured Acidimicrobiia bacterium
TATACCACACCGGATGTCTCGTGGACTGACTGGCAGGCGGCGGGGTTGTGCGATCCGGGTCAGGTCGGACAGTTTGTCGATGTGGAAGCGGGCGGTTACGGATCGGCGCACCTGTTGTGTATGCGGGCTTCGGGTCTTTCGGTCGGGGCCGGTGGGGGGTACGGTCCGGACCGTGTGTTGAACCGCGCCCAGATGGCTTCGTTTCTGGTGCGGTTGTGGCGTGACGTGTTGGACCGTGACTGCCCGGACGGGGGGTCGCCGTTCATCGACGTCCCTGCGGCCGGTGTTCATTCGGCGAACATCGCCTGTTTGTACAACCTGGGGATCGCGTCGGGGGTGACACCCACCACATATGGGCCGGAGCAGCCGTTGAAAGCGTCGCAGATTTCACGGTTCCTGTACCGCTTCTACCAAAAGGCGGGGGGCGTCTGCCCCGACACCGCCGTCGGCAACGTGAGTGGGGAGTTGGAGGATGCGGTGGAATGCCTCGAGGCTTTGAGAGTGCAACCTCGGGGTGAGGGCCGCGGGTCGGCGTCGGTCACCCGGGCGCAGATGGGAGTCTATCTGGTGGGGTTGTGGCATAACCTTGCGGGTAAGGGGCTTCCACCCGTACCGCCCGCTGCGCCCAGGTTCGAGGTTCCCGCCGGGACAGACACCACCGCCACCCGACAGCGGGTCCCGGCGTGACCAGGCTCACCCGAGCGCGACAACCCTCCGAGGACACAGAGTCGAACAAACCCGAAACCAGAGGAGCAACCAAGTGAACCGCCCACCGCTATTCCATCAGACAAAGCGCACCACGATGCTCGGACTCATAGCGGTGCTCGGACTCATCGCAGCAAGCTGTTCAACCTCAACCACAACAACAACCGCCACGACAGCCACGACTATTGCCACGACTACTACTACCGACCAACCCACTACTACCAGCGAAGCAGCGACCACGACTGCCGCCACAACGACGACGACGACTGCCGCCACAACGACGACTGTCAGCTTACCTGTCATTCCGGGCAGTTTTTCCAAGTTCGACGGTGCGGGCGCATTGGTTTGGGAAGAGATGGACCGCAACGGAGAGATCGTGGCGTGTCGGCAGGGAATGGTCCTTTTCGAGGACAGCTTCTGCCTCTCGGACGGTTTCGAGTTCAGCAGCGACTACGAACGGCTCTTGAACACCCGATACCTGGTAGCGCACCTGACCGGAGGCGAAGGCCTGGTATTACAAGGCGGCGGCTTCACCAGCCGGGCAGGCGGTGACATCCTCTTGGGCTGGATCACGCTCGAGAAATTCGGAGGCGACCGGGTCATCACCCACCTCGATACAGAAGACAGCGACCAAACCGACGACGAACAGACCACGGCCAACGAACAGCCCGCGGCGTCAACCGATGCGTCATGCCGCGTCGGCATGACACTGCGTCCCGGTGACAGCTGCGAAGGAGACACATTCACCATCCGCATCGACAACACCGGCGCGGCCGTCTTCGACGGCAGCGTAGGAGGCATCCAGATGGGCAACACCGTCTTCGACGCCCCCTCACTTGCCCTGAACAACCTACGAGCCACACGCGACGGCACGACCTGGACTATCGAGAGCCTGCCATAGGCTCTGCGCTCTCCCGGCTCTCCGGATATCGCAGAGAAGTCACCTTTTGTTGGCCTTGAGCGCTGTGAGTGAGCCACCCGGAATGCGGATAGGCCCCTGACCTGGGCGAACGCACGGCCCACCAGGGGATTGAGTCACAGGTTATGACCAGGCATTTCGAACTCCGATCCGGTGTCGACGCGCTGACAGCGAACCGCGGGAACCCACCTGTCCGCTAGCCCACTCAGTGGGGGTGACGGTGGAGAGTAGGTTCCAGTTGGGTTTCCCGGCGTAGAGGAGTGCTCTGATTCGGTAGTTCGCGGAGTTAGGCAACCCGAGGTGACCAACAGATGTTGGTGGTGGTGATCCGGTCCCGCAAATCCGGCTTGCGGCGGGGGTGGAACAGGCTACAGGGGAGGGGCTTCGATTATCAGGCAGCCGTACTCGTCGATGGTGGCGGCGCCTTCGGGGGGGATGACGGTGGTGGCGGTGGCTTCCTCCACGATGGCGGGGCCGGCTATGGCCGAGCCGGGCACGAGGGACTCGCGGTGGAAGCGGGCGGTGGAGTAGGAACCCGAGGCGAACAGGACCGGCGTGGTCTTGGAGGGTGTGTCGGAGGGGTCCTGAGGCCGGTAGCCGGGCTGGAGGAGGGGGCGTCCCACATCACCCAGGGCGGTGAGCCTCAGGTTTACGGTCTCCATTGAGGCTTCCGGGTTGGAGTGGCCGTAGCGGGCGCGGTAGGTGTCCTCGAAGCGTTGGCGCAGGGCATCGAGATGGCCATCGGGAGAGGGGGAGGCGCCGTTGGGGAGGGTGACGGTGAGGGTGTGCTCCTGTCCCTGGTAGCGCATGTCGAGGCGCCGGATCAGGGAGACGCGAACATGGTCAATCCCTTCCTCGCCCAGGCTGGAGAAGGCTTTTTTCCCAAGGGCGACGAACCGGGATTCCAAGTCCATGGTGTCCAGGTCGGTGAAGTCGTGGAAGAAGGCTTCGCCGAAGTCCTGGCGTACCGCGGATTGCAGCATTCCCCAAGCTGAGAAACCGCCCGGGTCGGGAGGGACGATCACTTCCGAGATGCCGAGTTCCCGGGCCAGCGCCACGGCGTGCATGGGCCCGGCGCCGCCGAAGGCCACCAGGCTGAACCGGCGGGGTTCGATTCCCCGCTCCACGGTAAGGGTCCGGATGGCTTGGGACATCTTGGCGTTGATCACCTTGATGATGCCCAGCGCCAGCGTTTCGGGATTCAGCCCGATCCGAGCGCCGAGTGCTTCGAGGGCTTGGCGGGTCGCCTGTGTGTCGAGGGTGAGATTCCCGCCGAGGAAATACCCGGGATCGATCCTGCCCAGGTAGAGGTTGGCGTCGGTGACGGTGGGCTGCTTCCCTCCACGTCCGTAGCAGGCCGGTCCAGGATGGGCGCCGGCGCTTTCGGGTCCCACCCGCAGGCCCCCGGCCTCCAGGTAGGCCAGGGACCCTCCACCCGCGCCGATGGTGTGGATGTCGACCACCGGCATCAGCACCGGCAGACCCTCCAGGAGA
Organism: uncultured Acidimicrobiia bacterium; assembly: GCA_964516495.1. GTDB lineage: Bacteria > Actinomycetota > Acidimicrobiia > Spongiisociales > Spongiisociaceae > JAPPFW01. Next base: position 3,119 of record CAZEZF010000113.1, read on the forward strand.
GCGGAAGGAGAGCTGTCGGCCTGTCCATCTGTAATCAGGCTTACATCGAAACTGGTACCGCCCAGGTCGATGCAGATCAGGTTGGGCCGGCCCAACACCTCGGCGAGGGCCATCCCGCCCGCGGCGCCGCCCACCGGTCCGGACAGGAGGGTCTGGAGAGGTCGTTCGGAAGCGGACCGGGCCGAGATAACCCCGCCGTTGGATTGCATGACCAGCAGAGGCGCCGTCAACCCTCGATCCTTCAGACGACCGGAGAGGTCGGCCATGTAGCGGGAGACGGAAGGAGCGATATAGGCGTCCATGACCGTGGAGGCGGTACGTTCGTACTCCCGCCATTCGGCGGCCACCTGATGGGAAAGCGACACTGACACATCGGGGGCCAGTTCCGCCAGCAACCGGGCCGCTTCGAGTTCGTGGTCGGGGTTGATATAGGAGAAAAGGAAGGCGATCGCTACCGATCGGACGTTCTCCGAGCGGATACGCCGGACGGCCAGATGCAGGTCGTCATGATGGAGGGGAATGAGTTCTTCGCCCTTGTAGTCCAGCCGTCCCCCGATGGGCATGATGTCGCGGCGGGGGATCAGCGGTGTCGGCTTCCGGTAGCGGATGTTGAACATGTCCAGGCGGTTTCCCCGGGCGATGTGGTACACGTCGGCGGCGCCGGCCGTGGCGAGGAGCATCACCCGTTCCCCTCGCCGTTGCAGGAATGCATTGAGCCCGACGGTTGAGCCGTGGACGAAGGACTTGATGCCGGCCAGGTCGTCGATCACCGGACCGAGAGCGTCGAGCACCCCTCCGGCTAGGTCGTCGCTCCGGCTGGGCGCCTTGGCGGTGGTGTAGCGGCCGAGGTCAGGGTCGAACACCACCACATCGGTGAAGGTGCCGCCGATGTCGGTTGCTACCCGGATCTTCAAGTCCGCTTCCAGCAGGCGACGCGGCGCCGGGCGCCGATGTCGACCAGTTCCTGGGGCGTGTCGGCGCAGACATCTTCGGCGATCGGGCACCTACCGTAGAGGGGGCAGCCCGGGGCCCGGTTAAGGGCCGAGGGCTGCTCGCCCACCAGATAGACGTGGTCGGTCTTGTGGGAGGGGTCGGGGCGGGGAGCGGCCCGGAGCAGAGCCTCGGTGTACGGATGGCGGGGTGATGCGAAAACCCCGGAGGACGGGCCGGACTCGACGACCTTGCCCAGATACATTACGGCCAGGTCGTGGGCGATGTAGCGAACCACCGACAGGTCGTGGGAGATGAACAGGTAGGAGATGTTCATCTCCTCTTGTAGCGACTGCAGGAGCAGGAGGATCTGTGACTGGACCGACATATCCAACGACGACGTCGGTTCGTCGAGGACCACCAGGGCGGGTCTGGTGACCATGGCCCTGGCTATGCCCACCCGCTGGGCTTGGCCTCCGGAGAGTTCGTGCGGGTAGCGGCGGGCGTGGGCGGGACTGAGCCCTACCCGTTCCAATATCTCGGCTACCTTTCCGGTGGCTTGCTGCATGGAGAGGTTCTCATGCAGCAGCAGCGGCTCGGCCACGCTTCGCCCGACTGTCTGCCATGGGGAGAGAGAGTCGTATGGGTCCTGGAATACGATCTGCATCCGCCCTCGCCTACCTTCTAATTCGGTTCCCTTCATGGAGGTGATGTCGGTGTTCTCGAGGAGCACCGTTCCGTGCGTGGGTTCGATAAGCCGTAGGATCAGCCGGGCGAGGGTGGTCTTACCCGATCCCGATTCTCCTACCACCGCCAGGGTTCGTCCGGGCGGAATGGACAGGTTGACCCCGTCGACGGCCTTGAGGTCGGCGTGGCGGAAGCCGCCGGTCCTTATCCTGAAGACCTTGGTGAGATCCCTGACCGCCAAGGTATCGACAGTTACGGCCATTATGTCGCCGCCTCGATACCCACCGGATGGTGGCAGAACGCGATCTGGCCGACCTTATCGACCTTCGGTGGTTCCTGATCGAAGCACTCCGATCCGGCCAGGAGGCAGCGAGGGGCGAAGGCGCAGGCTGGAAGGCTGTCGCCCGGGTTGGGTACCCGTCCGGTGATCTCCTGTGGTACTCCGCCCGAGTCGAGCGAGGTGGCGATGGAGACCAAGCGGTTGGCGTAGGGGTGCAGCGCCTCACGATAGATTCTTGAAGTGGCGCCCACATTCACCACCCGCCCGGCGTACATGACCGCCACCCGATCACACACATCCGCCACCACACCCAAGTCGTGGGTGATCAGTATCCCGGCTGCGTTGCGCTCTGTGATCAGATCGCCCAACAACCGGAGGATTTCGGCCTGGATGGTCACGTCGAGTCCGGTGGTGGGCTCGTCGGCGATGATCAAATCGGGTTGTCCGGCCAAGGCGATGGCGATGCACACCCGCTGGCACATTCCTCCTGACAGTTCATGGGGAAACGACCGGTAGACACGTTCAGGGTCGGTGATCCGTACCGACCGCAGCAGACCGAGAGCCCCTTCGCGGGCTTGTGTCCTGCTCATATTCCTGAGTCGTCGGAGGGTGTCGCCCAGTTGGCGTCCCACCCGGAACACCGGGTTGAGGCTGCCCCGGGGGCGTTGCGGTACGAACCCGATCCGGCGTCCTCGCGCCTCCTGGCGCGCTTTGGAGGGGATGAAGTCCTGACCATCAAAGGTGCAGGAGTCGAAGGCAACGGTTGCCGCGGATGGTAGGAGATCGAGAATCGAGCGGGCGGTCATGGACTTGCCCGCTCCGGTCTCGCCCACCACGCCCAGAATCTCTCCCGGTCCGACATCCATATCCACCCCCCTCAAGATGGAGAGACCTTGGATTTCCACCTCCAGTCCTCTGAGTTCCAGGAGCGTGGTCATCGTGACTTCCTCCGGGTGGGCTCCACCAGATCGGCGATGGACTCACCGATCAGGCTCAGGGAGAAGACGGTGATAGCGATGGCCATGCCGGGAAATACCGAAATCCACCAGCGTCCCCCCACCACCATCTCCGAAACGCCTTCGGCGATCATCGCTCCCCACTCCGGTTCGGGAAGGGGTACTCCCAGGCCGATGAACCCCAGCGCGGCGGTGAGCATGATCGCCCAACCGCAGCTGATCGCCGCCTGGGTGGCGACCGTGCCGATTGTTCCCGGCGCGATGTAGCGGATCAGGATCTTGGCCCGCGAGTTGCCGACCGCCCGGCCCGCCTCCACATAGGCGTGTTCGCGTAGTGACCGCACCTCGGCCCGAACGAGGCGGACGAAGGTGGGGACGCCCACTATTCCCACCACCAGGATAACGTTCAGTACTCCTTCGCCGAGGGCCGACAGCACCCCGATGGCCAGCACGAAAGCCGGGAAAGCCTGGATGATGTCGAGCCCGCGCATGGTGATGGAGTCGACCCATCCGCCCAGGTAACCGACAACGAGGCCGATCGGGTGTCCTATTACGATGGAAAGGGCCACCGCGGAGATGGCGATTACCAGGTCGTAGCGGGCGGCGTAGACCACTCGGGCGAAGATGTCGAAGCCCAGTTTGGCGGTCCCGAACCAGTGTTCCGCCGACGGCGCCAGGAACTGGCGGCCGAAATCGATCGCCAGTGGATCGTTCCGGGCGATGAGCGGGGCGAATACAGCCACCGCCACCATGAACCCGAACATGGCTAACCCGGTCACCAGTCGAGCGTCGTAGCGGCGGGCGGTCATTTGAGCCTCACCCGCGGATCGATAAGCGATTGCACCAGATCCACGACCAGGAACACCACCATGTAGGTGACGGCTGACAGCAGAACGAAGCCCTGGATGGCGGGGTAGTCGGTGTTTGTCAGCGAGTTGTACGCGTATAGACCGATCCCCGGCCAGGAGAAGACCCTCTCGACCAGCACCGCCCCACCGATCATGTAACCGGCGATCAGCCCTGTCATGGTCACGGCGCCCGGCAGGGCGTTGCGGAGCACATACTTCAGGTAGAGTGGCGCCCCTCGCAGGCCCGAGGCGCGACCGAAGGCGATGTAGTCGGAGTTGAGCACCGACAGGGTGGCGTTGCGGGTGAGTCTTAGGATCGGAGCGATCGCCGGAAAGCCGATAGCCACCATCGGCATCAATAGATGTCTCACCGCCATCCGGAGCGTTGTCCAGTTACCGGTTACCAGCGAGTCGAACACGAACAGTCCGGTGGGTCCGTCGGGAGGGGTGGCGGCGATCTCCAGGCGTCCGACCGGGCCCGGCAGCCAGCCCAGAAGCACGAAGAAGACCAGCAGCAGGATCAGCCCCAGCCAGAAATCGGGGATGGCTACGCCCATGGTCGAGATGAATCGGCAGAACTTGTCGATCAGCTTGCCTCGTCGGACTGCGGCCAGCACTCCCAACGGCAACGCCACCGCCAATGCGAACAGCATGCCGGCGCCCACCATTTCGATGGTGGCCGGAAGTCGGGCGCCGATATCCTCGGCCACCGAGAAGCCGGTGCGGATCGACTCGCCCAGATCTCCCCGGATGAGTCCACCATCGCCGGATTCCCCGACACAGGTGTCGCCGATCATGTATACGCAGTACTGCTGGTACAGGGGGAGGTTCAGTCCCAGGCGTTCCCGGATTGCCTCGACCTGGGCTTCGGAGGCCTGGATACCGGCGTAGAGGCGGGCGGGATCCCCCGGAAGCGCCCGGGAAACGAG
>CAZEZF010000113.1:7848-11296 GCA_964516495.1 uncultured Acidimicrobiia bacterium
CGGATTACTCCTGGGTGATCAGGTTGTCTTGGTCACATAGAAGTAACGGTTGATCTGATCAGGTCGCCAGATGAAACCCTGCACCTCCACCGAGGAGGCCACGATGTGATGCGGCTCGGCCAGCCACACCGCCGGGGCGTCGGCCAGCATCAGCGCCTGCACATCATGGTAGAGCTGGGTCCTGTCCGGATCGGACGGGCTCAGGAACTTGGCGGCGTTCAGCTTCTCGGTTACCTCCGGGTTCTCGTAGTTGCTCCGCATGGCGAACGCGTTCGGCTCCCAGAACAACTCCATGTGGTACTGGGGCTCGTTCACCCACGAACCGGAACCGAAGTAGAACAGGAAGAAGTCCATCGGGTTGATCCGATTGCCCTCCTCGTCCTGGGCGAAGATGTTGTCCCCGAACTGCCCGGAGTCAAGCCTCACGATGTTCACGTCGATTCCGATCTGGGCCAGGGATGCCTGAACCACGATGGCGAGTTCAGGAGCGAAGGCCAGCGTGCCGTCTATGTACAGATCGGTACTGAAACCTTCGGGATACCCCGAGGCGGCGAGATGCGCGCGGGCCTCGTCCAGGTCCTGGCGGTAGAACGGGGCGTTCGGATCGAATGCCGGGGTGGTCGACGGGATCGGTCCACCTCCACGGCTGGCTGCTCCGAAGTAGACACCGTCGATCACATCGTCGTACGGGTAGGCGTACGAGATCGCCACCCGCACATGCGGGTCATCGAACGGCGCCCTGGTCGGGTTCATGTACATGACGGCTTGGTTGTTGCCACCCACCGTGGTGACCTTCACACCTTGTTCGCGCAAGTCGGGTATGGCGGTGACCGGCACCGCCTCGGCGAAGTCGATCTCGCCCGCGGTCAGTAGGGCTGCCTGCTGGGCGGCGTCGGGGATGACCCGAAGGATGATCTGTTCCGCCTGGGCCGGACCCAGGAAGTAGTCGTCATTGCGCTTCAGGACGATCTCGACGCCCGGCTCCAGCTTCTCCAGGTAGAAAGGGCCGGTACCCACATCGTTGGTCTTCAAGTACTCGTGGGCCCAGGGATCGTCGTCCGTGGCGTTGGCCATCAACACTTCGGAGTCGTAGACCGTAACTCCGGCGTTTGACAGCACATGCAGCGGGAACGGGGTGGGCTTGTTGAAATCGAAGCGGATGTGATAGTCGTCGATGACCGTGATAGCGTCCTCGATGTCGGATTCCGAACCGAAGTCGTAAAGACCGATCACCGCATGGTCGAACCAACCGCCCGCGTCCAGGTAGGCGGCCCGCAGGAAGCTCCACCTGACGTCTTCGGCGGTCATCTCGTTGCCGGTGTGGTGGAACTTCACGCCTTGGCGAAGGGTGAAGATCACCGAGGTGCAATCCTCGTTGAAGTCCCAGCCTTCGGCCAGCAGGCCTTGGGGACGGGTGGAGTCAGCGACGAGTACCCCGTTTTCGTTCTCTATGAGATGGAAGGTGGTGAGTTGGTCGTACATGTTGGCCACCATCTCCGAAGCGCGGGCCTCGAAATTACGCCGCGGGTCGATAGTGGACACGTCACCCGATATAGCTCGGATGATCGTCATTCCGTCAACCGGCGCGACACCTCGCGGCGGAGCGGCCTCGGATTCGGGTGCGCAGCTTCCCTCGCCCCCGGCCAATTCGGTCCCGGTCAGCTGGGTGGTGGTGGTCACTTCTTCGGGAGCTCGGGTAGTCGCCGGGGCTTGCGTGGTGGCGGCAGCCGCTTCGGTAGTCGCCGGGGCCTGCGTGGTTGCCGCCGGTTGGGTAGTCGCCGGGGCGTCCGCTTCGTCCTCCCCGCCACAGGCGGCGGCCACCAGGGCCAGCGTCAAGAGCATGGGAACCCATAAACGTATCTTGGTCATCAGGTTTATCCTTTCTTTGGTCCGGTTTCCGGTCCCGGCAAACGGACCGCGTCCGCAGATTGACCCACTTGCACAAACACGCTGGTAACCATAGCGAAGGGGATGGAACGCCGACTAATAACCCCAATTTTTTTTATGCAGGGGTTTGGATGGGTAACCGAGAGAGATGAAAAGAACCACATGACCTGGGAAAATAGCTGCTTGGCGGCTTTGCCTGGCCGAAGCGCGCCTTTCAACTATAGGATGACCGCCTGACGCGTCGTGAAAGTGTGCTTGACGTGGTCCTTTCGAGGTAGGTGTGACGAGGGCATGAAGAATTGGGGCTAAAGGTCTATGCCTCCAGGCCGGCGACCACGTACACGCGCACACGCTGCACCCAGTTGGCTTCGTATGTGCGGACGGGCAGGGCGTCCATAGGCTGCACACGGCCCTCCGAGTCGGCGGCCCTGACCATGAAATCCAGAGGGCCCACTTCATTCGCCTTGTATGTCAGGCTCCAGGATCTCCAACTGTACGGTCGCGCCTCCTCGCCCAGTTCGGTGGGTTGCCACCTCCGGCCGCCGTCAAAGCTGATGTCAACGCTGGTCACATCGTTCTTACCCGCCCAAGCAAACCCCGAGATCGGTATGTCCCCGAGGAGGATCCGCTGACCATTCGATGGGGACAGGACCAACGACTTCACTCCCATCTCGCGTACCCGCCGTCCGGCTTGCAAGCCCGCATCCGTCGACTGGGCTCTGTACTTGTGATTGTCATAGAAATGGCCGAGCGGTGTAGTTCTTGCCTCGATGGATCCGAGCCATTTCACCGAATCCATGCCGTACCAGCCCGGCACTATCAATCGGACCGGGAACCCGTGCTCTCGAGGTAGGGGTTCGCCGTTCATCTCGTAGACGAGCAGCGTATCGCCGTCAAGAACCTTGTCACTGGGAATGCTCCTCGTATAGCAATCGATCGGGACCGGCTCATCAGGGTCCTCGCCGCCGTCGTAGCCTCGGAAGACGAACTCCGTCACCTCGCGTGGCAACTCGTTCTCGAACAAGGCCGCGACCGGAACGCCTCGCCAGATTGCCGTCCCCACCATGGATCGCATGTGGTGTTGGTACCGGTCGGCGCCCCTGCCGTAGCCTCCGTTGCCCGCACACTCCAGCGTCACTGTCAAGGACTTTGACGGGAGGCTTCTGAGGTGGGCGAGCGAGAGGGCTGTGTCCCGGACACCGACTCCTGTCAGATGCAGACGCCATTCATCGTCCGATAGCGCGGGCCGGTCCACGAAGTGGTCCCTCACGAAAAACCGATGGTTCGGAGTAATGAACTCGCCCAGTTGCGACGCTCGCGGCTGGCTGAGCTCTGCTCTCACTCGAGAAACCATCAAGCTATCGGTCACGGTCCCGTATCGTAGCAGACGGGTACTACTTTCTGACTCCCTCCGACCGTCACAGTAGCGCCAGTATCCATCGACGACGGCCCGGTTCAGCTTGAGGTTAGGGCCCTGTCGGGGAAGAGAGCTCGGGCATCATCCGTCGTTAACCCCAATTTTTCATGCAGGGGTTTGGATGGGTAACCGAGAGAGGTGAAA
>CAZEZF010000114.1:0-11229 GCA_964516495.1 uncultured Acidimicrobiia bacterium
ACGGTGCAACCATGCATCGTGATGTCCCGGAGGTATAACGTGCGCAGGTCAAGTTCCACCCTCGGTCCTCCGATGGCGCCTGCTACCACATAGCGGCCGCCTCGGCGAATGATCTCGAAGAGTCTCGGGAACAATCGACCGCCGACTACATCGGCCAAGACGTCGACTCCCCCGGTGATGTCGAGTATCTGGTCGACCAATGTGGCGGAGTGGCGATCAACCACATGGCGCGCCCCGGTCAGGGCGGTTACCGAGTCCATCTTCGCGACTGACGAGATACCAACCACCATCGCTTTCCGGCGTAGGGCCAACTGGATCAAGGCGGCGCCCACCCCTCCCGACGCTCCCGTAACCATCACCGTATCCCCCTCCCCGACTCCGGCCCGATCAAGCATGTGCTCGGCTGTGGAATAGGAGCAGGCGAACGAGGCCAACTCGACATCGCTCAGGCCGCTCTCGATAGGATGCACGTTGGCGGTTGGCACGGTCACATACTCCGCAAACCCGCCGTTGCGTTCCGAACCCAGGTATTCGGCGCGGTTGAGGTCCCCGTCCGGATCCCTCAACCAAGGGTCGATCATGACTCGACGACCGAGAAGGTCGGGGTCGCCGTCCTCTCCGATCCCCACCACCCGGCCGACCGGATCGGCGCCCTGAATCAGTGGGAACTCGACACCTCCCGTCCACGAGCCGTCTCGGCCCGACGAGATCAGTTCCTCCCCGGTGGCGGAACTCACCGACTGCGAGTACCAACCGGTCCGGGTGTTCACATCGGTGTTGTTCATCCCGCATGCGCCGACTTGGACGAGCGCCTCGCCTTGATCCGGGGTGGGCGTCGGATGATCAGTCACATATTGCAGCCGATCCATACCTCCATGACCAAGCAGCACAACCGCTCTCATCGGTCGTCGGTCCTTTGTGACGATACCTTGCTGTCCGGGCTCTCATGAACACTCAAGGATCGACCGGACAGCCTCAGACTGCTACAGGCTCGGTCAAGGGCATCGGCGGTCATGTCAGGCGCCTATCTATGTGGGTCGAGATACGCGATGACCTCACCGTGACCTCACCAATATTTCTCCTATTGTCTCCTATTTCTCCTTTTGTCTCCGAGTTCCGGCCAACCGTCGGAAGGTAACAGTCACCGGTCAGTCACTGGTCAGTCATCCGGCTAGCCGGACTCCCGGGCCAGGCCGCGGCGGCGGGTGATCTCGGCGGTGATGGCGGGCACTACCTCGTGCAGATCGGCGATCACCGCCCAATCCGCCTTGGTCACCATCGGGGCGTCAGGGTCGATGTTGATCGCCAGGACATGCTTGGCGCTCATCATCCCCACCCAATGCTGGATGGCGCCCGAAATCCCGCAGGCGATGTACAGATCAGGCGCCACCACGGTTCCCGTCTGCCCCACTTGAAACTTGTGATTCTTCCAACCGTTGTTGGTGACTACCCGTGAACACCCCACTGCGCCGCCCAGCAGGTCGGCCAATTCCTCGATGATCGTGAAACCTTCTTCGCTACCCACACCTCGACCACCGCTCACCACCACCGGCGCCGTCGCCAAGGTGATGCCTTCGGAGATGGCGGCCCGATCCTGAACCATCGTTACCTTGACGGAAGCATCGAGGACAGGGGTGAACTCGGTTGGGGCCGCCGTGATGTCTGTTGAGGAAGGAATCGGGTCGGTGTTGTGCGGGGCCAGGGTTACCAGCTTGGTCGGCGCCGCCAATCCGGCTCGCTCATGGAGGCTGCCGCCCCAGCGGACCCGAGTCATCAGCCAGTTGTCACTATCTGTTTCTTCATCCAACTCGATTTCAAGACAGTTGGCCACCATAGCCAGGTCGAGCCGGGCGCCTGTATGGGCCATGACTTCGTTGCCCCGGTCGGTCCCGGTCGCGATGACGGCTGCGGCGCCGATCGAGTCGGCCAACTGAACGAGGCTGTCGGCCCACGCGTCTGGTCCATAGTCGGTGAGGAACTCGTGGCGTATCAGGTGAATCGGCCCATTGCAGTAGGCCTCTACATCCTCCGCCGCCTCGTCGGCGCCCTTGCCGATCACGGCGGCGTGGAGGTGCGCATCCATAGCTTCGGCCAATTGTCGCGCCCCGGTGAGGCCGCCCAAGGTGGTTTCCTCGATTCGACCTCGGTCATGCTCTACCAGATACAGGAACGCGCTCACATCACCCCCAGTTCTTCGAGTATGTCGACGACTTCCCGCGCCGCTTCCGCGCCGCGTCCGAGGATTCGAACCTTGGCGCCGGTAGCCGGTGGGTTGACCAGCAGTACCTTGGATTGTCCACTGGTCACCGGGTTTCCCGGTTCGATTCGATCAATGGCTGCTCGCCGGGCCGCCATACGTCCCCTCAGGGTCGGATAGCGGGGCAGGTTGATTCCTTCCTTCACCCCCACCACGGCGGGAAGGGGAAGACGGTACACCTCGGATCCGCGGTTGGTTTCCCTTCGAGCCGTGATGGACCCGTCGCCGATGTCGATGCCCTTGATGCCGCTCGTCATGGGGCGACCCAAAGTTCTCGCAACCCGGATACCCACCTGATATCCGCATGAGTCCGCCGACTCGTTGCCGAACATGATGAGATCGAACGGGCTACCGCGGTCGCTCTCCATTGTTCTGATGGCGCCGCCGAGCGTGTCCGCGGTGGAGACCGGATCCCAGTCCGGTATGTCGGTTGGCAGGAGGACAGCCTTGTCGGCGCCCACCGCCACCGCCGAGCGAAGTTGCTCCTCCGCTTCCGGAGGCCCGAGGGTCATCACGGTTACCGAACCGCCCTGTCGTTCGACGATCTGCACCCCCTCTTCGATGGCGCACTCCTCGTGCGGGCTGATAGTGAACCCCAACAGAGCGGCGTCGATGTCTTGGCCGTCCGCGGTCAGGACTATCTTCGCCCCCGGCGCAGGGACCCGCTTGACACAGACCAGTACGTCCATAGTTACCTCACGACACCAGTTACCTCACCGATACCATACCGGGATCGGACATGCCGAGTAGGGGATCGATCATATCTTCATCCGCAGATCGTCCGGATCGAACAGCGGTCTGGAACCTACGCGAGCCACCTTCACCGGGAACAACTCGTTCTGGTACATGATGCGGAGTTCCCGGCCCTCTTGCGCCAGTTCCGCCGGCAGGTAACCGAGGAGTAGGAACGACTGCAGGGAGGGCGCGGCGCCGGCCGAGGTAACCCTCGATTCCCGTCCCTTGGAGTCTACGATCCGCTCTCCATCCGGCGTGAGAATGGGCTCGGCGCCCCCCATCGGGAATCGCGCCACCCCCGAGTCCGACACATGGCTCTCCATCGTCAGGGTGCAGCAATGAGCGACGGGTGCGGCGGTTCGGGCGGCCAGATAGGCCTCCTTCCCGATAAAGTCGGCGCTCTTGACCCGGGGCCGGGCGAGTCCGGCTTCGGCGGGGTTGTATTCCGATTCGAGTTCGGCGCCCATCAGCCGGTAACCCTTCTCCAACCGTCCTGTAGTCCCGTACACGCCGGCGCCCACCGGCGCTACCCCGAACTCCTGTCCGGCTTCCCAAATTGTCTCCCACAGCAGCGGAGCGTGCTCCATGTCGGTGTAGATTTCCCATCCGAGTTCACCCACATAGGAAATGCGGAACATAGTGACGGGAACCGACCCGATCACCGCGTGTCGGAACGTTCCGAAGGGGAAGCCTTCATGGGATACGTCGTGGGATGTCACCTTCTGCACCAGGTTCCGGGCCCGGGGTCCCCACACCCCGACGGTGGCGATAGCGGAGGTCAGGTCGGTAAAGATCACCGAACCGTCGTCAGGCGCCCACTTGCGGAACCAGTAGGCGTCGCGGGCGCCGTCGAAGCCGCCGGTGATAACCCGGAAATGATCGCCGGCAAGGCGCAGCACGGTGAGGTCGGATCGGAATCCGCCTTGTTCTGTCAGGAGGGGAGTGTATACCCCCCTTCCCGGCCGGTAGTCGATCTGGTTGACGGTCATCCTCTGCATGTAATCGAGAGAGCCGGGTCCCCGGATGTCGAAGATCGCGAAAGCAGTCAGATCGACCATTCCGACTCGATCACGCATGGCCAGGTGCTCGGCGTTCTGGATGGGTGACCACCATCGGGAGTCCCACTCATGAGGCCGTTCCGGGATCCGATCCTCGTAATCCTCCAGCAGGCCGGCGTTCGATTCATACCAGTGGGGGCGTTCCCAACCTCCCGCCTCGAAGTAGACGGCGCCGAGAGCGGCGGTCGTGGAATGTAGTGTGCTCACCCGGCTGTTGCGCTTGGTTTCCCACTGCTCCCTAGGGTGGACGATCCCGTAGGTCTTGTTGAAGTGTTCGGCGCATCTGGCCGTGACATGGCTCTCGGTCTTCATGTACGGGTAGAACCGGGCGATATCGGAAGCGTGCGGATCGATCTCGGGGTATCCCTGCGTCATCCATTCGGCCAGGGCTCGACCGGTACCGGGACCTTCCTTGATCCAGATCGCGGCGCAGGACCACAGGTTCTCGACCTCCGGGGTCTCACCTACCAGGGGCATAGCATCCGGGGTGAGGGAGAGAAGTCCGTTGATGCCGTACTTGATCTCGGCGTCGCCCAGAAACGGCATCAACTCCATCGCCTGCTCCAGTTGCGGGTCGAAGTCATCCATCGTCAGGGGCAACTCGGTTGGGGACAGGCGAGATTCCTCGATGGAAGGGATGGTGTCGGGGTGGTGGAAGATCGGCCGGTGGGCGTAGGAGCCGACCTCCATCGAGCCCCCGGTCTGGCGCTCGTAACAGAAGGTATCCATGTCACGAACGATCGGGTACCCGATTTCGTTGTTGGTGGCTTGGAGAATATCAAGCGGTCCGACATCGATCATCTGGTGAACCGCGGGAGTCAGGGGGATGGACGCTCCCGCCATTGCGGCCAGTCGCGGAGACCAGACACCGCAGGCGATCACCACGTACTCGCAGGTGACTTTTCCTTTATCCGTCACCACCGCGGCTATCCGTCCGTCCTTTGTCTCGATATCCAGGACTTCGGTTACGGGATGGACGGTCAGGCTCCCTTTCCGCCGGGCGGACTCGCGCATGATCGTTCCGGCGCGTAGGGAATCGACCACCGAGACGCTCGGGGTGTACCAACCACCCAGGATTACCGATTCGTCGATGAAGGGAACCAGTTCCTTTACCTCGGCGGGGCTTACCAGCCAACTGTCGATACCCCAAGCCTTGGCCGAGGTCATCCGGCGGGCCAACTCGTGGAGTCGTTCGGGAGTGCGGGCGACCTCGATGCCTCCGGAGGTGACGCTCACCTGCATCTCCTCGTACTGTCTCTGGCTGTCGAGGGTGAGGTGGGCCATCTCCTTGTTGTGGTCAACCGGATAGATGAAGTTGGATGCGTGCCCGGTCGAACCGCCCGGATTCGGGAGAGGTCCCTTGTCCAACTGCACGATGTCTCTCCATCCGAGATCGGCGAGGTGGTGGACGACCGCGTTTCCGACGATTCCCGCGCCGATAACAACCACATGGGCACTAGTTGGGAGATCGCTCATCCTCTGGCTCCTTTTCCTCCCTGCTGTTCCGCATTACGGAACTTTCCTACGATGCGGAACAGCATACCTGCCGTGTGGCCGGTTTGCCCGGGGATGGTCACACGCAGAACGGATATTTCAACACCCGGTTTTCGGGCTTGGAAGATGAGAATAATCCAGAAACACCGCCATACCTCTCGCATGGGCGAGGCATGTTACTGTAATCTGTTCCACGATGTAGTACAGTCCCGCATTACGGAACTTCACGGAACTTCTGTAGTAGTGGCCTCCGCCGGTTGACGTGGAGAGGTTCAATGGATTATGACGCCGCCCTTGATGACGAACTTGATCTCCGGCTGCTTCCGGACGACGAACTTGTCGAGCAGATGCATGACGACCTGTACGACGGTTTGGCGGAAGAGATAGACGAGGGAACCCGTATCCTCCTCGAAAGAGGCTGGGGTCCTTCCGAGGTGCTCAATGATGCGTTGGTGGAAGGGATGCGCATCGTGGGGATCGACTTCCGAGACGGCATCCTTTTCGTTCCCGAGGTGCTGCTGGCCGCCAACGCGATGAAAGCGGGGATGTCCGTTCTGCGCCCCCTCCTGGCGGAGACCGGCGCCGAAACCGTCGGGAAGGTGGTGATCGGCACCGTAAAGGGGGACATCCACGACATCGGGAAGAATCTGGTCGCCATGATGATGGAAGGCGCCGGTTTCGAGGTCATCGACCTGGGCATCAACACCGATGTGGAGGACTTCCTGGAAGCCTTGGACCGGCACAACCCGGACATTCTCGGCATGTCAGCCCTTCTGACTACCACCATGCCCTACATGAAGGTAGTCGTCGACACCTTGGTCGCCAAGCAGCTACGAGAGGATTACATCGTCATGGTGGGCGGGGCGCCGTTGAATGAGGAGTTCGGTGAGGCGGTGGGCGCCGACGCCTACTGTCGTGACGCCGCCGTCGCGGCCGAGACGGCTAAGGATCTGGTGATTCGACGCCGGATACTCATGAGCGAGCATGTCTGAATCGGTAGTTCACATCCGGGACCGCCGTGACCGCGGGAACGATCCATCCGCCCGCGCCGGAGACCGTGACCGGCATCGTCTGTTGGTGCTGGCGTGCGGAGCGCTGGCCGCCGAGATCCGCTACTACCTTCGGCTCAACGGTTGGGACCACATCGCGCTTGCCTGCCTGCCCGCCCGCTACCACAACACGCCTGATCGGATCGTGCCGGAGTTGAAGGTCCGCCTTCAGGAAGCGGCGAGTCGGTACGACCGGGTGTTGATCGGCTACGCCGACTGCGGAACCGGGGGAAGGCTGGACTCCTTTATCGACACGTTGGAGAACGTCGAGAGGCTTCCCGGCGCCCACTGCTACGAGTTCTTTGCCACGTCGCCCCGGTTTATGGAGCTACACGGGGCGGAACCGGGAACTTTCTACCTCACCGACTTCCTCGCTCGCCATTTTGATCGTCTGGTCTGGGAATCGCTGGGTCTTGACCGTCATCCTCAGCTGAGGGATATGTACTTCGGCAACTATCGACGGTTGGTGTACCTCTCCCAGTTCGACAACGACGCGCTTGTCGAGCAGGCCAGGCGGGCTGCGGATCGGCTCGGGCTCGAGTTCCGACACCGGCAGGTCGGTTTAGGGGAACTCGCCGATAGCCTGGATCGGTTTGCGGTGGCCGGATGATCCGGGTCGCGGAGACTCGATCGACAACGCCGACAAGGGTCGGCCGGTGACGAAGGCCCGCCCGCGCGGCCGCGCCGCGCGAACGCGCTCTGAGCTGATAATCATCCTGTGGCGTGACATTCCCGCCCAGGTCACCGCCCGATCAGGCCGCAAGAAGAAGGCCGTGGAGTTGCCCGGGCGGTTCCAGACGGCCATAGACCGGGCCGCAATGGTGTCCGGCAAGCAGACCTACGATCAGTACATAGGTGAATGGCGGCGCACGGCGAGACCCTGCGGGGAGGATGTGGAGGCCGAGGCAACCACCGAAGCCGCTCGGTTGGATCGCGAGTATCCACTGGAGCGGCTCGCTCGGATGGCTGCTGACGGGGGATTCGGCCATGCACCGGAGGGTTCAGCGGGCGAAGCGGAAAAGGGGGATGGGAAATGACCCGGACGGTGGTCAGTTCTCCTACCCGCGAGGTGCGGATAGGCCCCGATCTCCCCTTCGTGATAATAGGGGAGCGGATCAATCCGACCGGCCGTAAACTGCTCGCGGCGGAAATGCGGGAAGGTGACTATCACCGCGTCGAGAAGGACGCGGTGGCCCAGGTGGCGGCAGGCGCGCACATGTTGGACGTGAACGCCGGGATTCCACTCGCCGACGAGCCGACCATCCTGGCCGAGGTCATCCAATTGGTCCAATCCCTGGTTGACGTGCCTCTCGCCATCGACTCGTCGATCGTTGAAGCTCTGGAGGCAGGCCTGTCTGTCTACCAGGGTAAAGCCCTCGTCAACTCCGTAACCGGCGAGGAGGAGCGGCTCGAAAGGGTCTTGCCGCTAGTGGCCGACTACGGCGCCGCGGTGGTGGCTATCTCCAATGATGAGTCCGGAATATCCGAAGATCCCGATGTGCGTTTCGATGTGGCCGCGAAGATCGTGGGGCGGGCCGCCGACTACGGGATACCACCGGAGGATGTTGTCGTGGACCCGCTGGTCATGCCTGTCGGGGCGCTCCGGTACGCCGGCTCCCAGGTGTTCCGCATACTCCGCCGACTCCGGGATGAACTGGGTGTCAACTCCACTTGCGGGGCCTCCAACATCAGTTTCGGCTTGCCCAATCGCCATGGCATCAACAGCGCATTCCTGTCCATGGCAATGGCTAATGGACTTACATCGGCTATTACCAACCCACTCGAACAGGAGATAGTCCATTCGATCAAGGCGGCCGATGTTCTTACCGGCAATGACCGTGACTGTGCGGACTGGATACGGACCTTCCGGAAACCGGGTCAGGCCGGAACCCGGAGGAACCGTCGCCGAGGCGCCAGGCGTCGTACGAATCGGAGTCGTTAGGTCGCCCGCATGGGGTACGAATCGGTACAGGTCGTATTTACGCCGTCAGGGAGACGAGGGCGGATGCGAGTAGGAACCACGGTGCTGGAGGCTGCCCGGGACTTGGGCGTTGATATCGACTCGGTTTGCGGCGGTCGGGGAATCTGTGGTCGCTGCCAGGTAATCCAGGGCAGCGCGGTAGGCATTCCGGCAGCCGTGGGACACTTGTCGTCCCCTTCGTCGGTCGAGGTCGGCTACCGGGGCCGTCGACCTCTGCGGAACGGACACCGGCTGGCCTGCGCCGCCCAGCTTCAGGGGGATGTTGTCATCGACGTTCCCCCATACAGTCAGGTTCGCAGGCAGGTGGTCCGTAAGCGGGCCGAAGTCGTAGATATAGCGGTTGATCCGGTCGTGCGCCTCCACTACCTCGAGGTCCAACCACCCGATATGCATCAGCAGGTTTCGGACCTGGCCCGTACGCTGGCGGCGCTCGAGGACCAATGGGGAACCGTCGCCCGATCCGTGGACCATCATGTACTGGTAGAACTCCAGGACGCGCTCCAAGAGGGTGAACGGACGGTGACGGTGGCGGTCCACGACGGAGACACCGTGACCGCGGTGTGGCCCGGATTCCACGACGGCCCGGTGGGGGTGGCGATCGATGTCGGTTCCACCACCGTTGCGGGACACCTGTGCGATCTATCAACCGGAGCGGTGATCGGATCGGCGGGGATCATGAATCCGCAGATCCGGTTCGGTGAGGATCTCATGAGTCGGGTGTCGTATGTGATGATGAACGAGGGAGGGGCGGAGGAACTCACCTCCACCATCCGGTCGGGGTTGGATCGTCTGGTCGGTGAACTGCTTGCGGAAGCCGGGATACCCCGTAGTTCACTGCTGGAGGTGACTCTGGTAGGTAATCCGATCATGCACCACCTGGTACTCGGTATCGACCCTCGCCGGTTGGGTGTAGCGCCGTTCGCCCTGGCTACCGACGGCGCCGTCCGGACCAGGGCTTCGGTCATCGGTATCGAGGCCAATCCCGGCGCCCGGCTCTACGTGCTTCCCTGCGTGGCCGGTCATGTGGGCGCGGACGCGGCCGGGGCTGTTCTGTCCGAGGGTCCGCATCGTGGCCAGAACATCCAGTTGCTGGTCGATGTCGGAACCAACGCCGAGATCATCCTGGGGAGTTCCGGTCGTTTGCTGGCCGCCTCGAGTCCGACCGGGCCGGCTTTCGAGGGCGCCCAGATCAGCTCCGGTCAGAGGGCGACGCCCGGCGCCATAGAGCGGGTCCGGATCGACCGCGCCACCCTGGAGCCGCGGTTCAAGGTAATCGGTCTGGACCGGTGGTCTGACGAAGACGGCTTCGGGGAGGAGGTGGCGGAGACCGGGGTGGTAGGGATCTGCGGATCGGGGATCATCGAGGCGGTGGCGGAACTGGTGCTGGCCGGAGTGGTCACGTCGGGAGGTCTCATCCCGCGTTCCGATCGGAGTGAACGGATCAGCTTCGAGGGCCGGACAGCCCGCTACCTGCTACACGATGGATCCTTCGGCGCCGGTAACCCGATATTCATAACGCAGAACGATATCCGGGCGGTTCAGCTTGCCAAGGCGGCGCTGCGGGCCGGTATCAGGCTCCTCATGGACCGTCTGGAGGTCGACCGGGTGGACGAGATACGACTGGCCGGCGCGTTCGGAAGCCACATCGACCCGGTGTACGCGATGGTGCTCGGAATGATCCCGGACTGCAATCCGGATCGGGTGTCGGCGGCGGGCAACGCAGCCGGAAGCGGCGCCATTATCGCCCTGCTCAGCGGGACCGCTCGTGTCGAGGTACAAGACCTGGTTCGCAAGATAGAAAAGATAGAGACGGCGGTGGAGCCGTCGTTTCAGAGTTACTTTGTGGAGGCGATGGCCATTCCTCACGCGACCGAAGCCTTGAACAGTTTGGTCGGGCGGATAGACCTGTCCGGGATTGTCACCTCGCCTCCCGGCGCCGGTAGGGAGAGAGGTCGTCAGAACAGGAGAAGAGGCCGAAGGAGAAGGGCAAGGAGGTCCGGATGAATGCACGGCGTCGTAGGCGTGGAGGGGGCAGAGCGGCCAGGCAGGCTCTCCGCACGGCCAAGGTAATCGAGCAACAACCATTCCTTACCCGAAGGCTGGGGCGCGCCGAGGTGTTATCCCAGGAGGGTCTCGAGTTGATCGAACACAACGCCGACACCCTGCTGGAAGAGGTGGGAATCGAGCTGATGAACTTTCCTGAGGCGTTGACGATATACGCTGAAGGAGGGGCTGACATCGAGGGTACGCGCGCCAGGTTCCCCAGAGGAATGTGCCGGGAGATCATCAAGTCGTCGGCGCCGGATTCGTTTGTACTGCATGCCCGTAACCCCGCTCGTTCGGTCACCATCGGCGATCCCTATACGGTGTTCGCTCCCGCGTACGGTTCCCCCTTCGTTCGAGACGCCGATTCCGGCCGTCGCTACGCCACCATCGAGGATTTCAAGAACTTCGCCAAGCTCACCCACATGAGTCCCGCCATACATCATGGGGGTGGGACACTTTGCGAACCGGTGGATCTGCCGGTCAACAAGCGGCATCTCGACATGATCCGTTCCCACATCCTCTACCACGACAAACCGTTCATGTCCTCGGTTACCCAACCCGAACGGGCCCAGGACTCGGTCGATATAGTCAAGATCGTTTTCGGTGAGG
>CAZEZF010000115.1:0-11063 GCA_964516495.1 uncultured Acidimicrobiia bacterium
GCTGCGGTTCCGGCTGCTTCGGTGGCTTTGGTGGCGGCGGTGGTTCCGGCTTTGGTGATGGTCGTTACTGTCCCCCTCGGAGTCTTGGCGACCCTGGAGGCTACGGACTTGAGCTTCCGGCGCCGGTCTTGCATCGGTGATTCGGGGTGCGGGTCCTGGTCACGAGGTCGCATCGGCATGTGGGTGTCCTCCGGTCAGTACTTATATCAGTATAATAAAAACATGTTGCCTTGTCTTGGAGTCCTCTCCGGAGGAGCGGTTCTGCGATCATCGGTGGAGTCCGTAGGTATACCGACCTAAGCGAGGCGTATGGAAGTTCCGGGACAAGTCAAACGATGTGACCTGTTGCTGGAGGCCGGAACAGTGGTCACACTCGATCCGGCGCGCCCGGTTATCAGAGGTGGGTTTGTGGCGATCGCCGGGGAACTGATCGCGGCGGTCGGGCCGATGGAGGAGTCGCCCCGGTGGCAGGCCGATCGGGTGATCTCGCTCCGGGACCGGTTGGTAATGCCGGGTCTGGTCGATTGCCATAACCATCTCTTCCAGTCACTGGGGCGTACTCTGGGTGAGGGCCTTCCCGGTTGGGACTGGCTGAGCAGGTTTATGTGGCCCTACGCGGCGCAGATCACTCCGGAGGAAACCCGGGCTGCGGTGATGCTGGGCGCGGTCGAAGCGGCCCTGGCGGGGACGACCAGCCTTCTCGACCACCACTACGGTCGTACCGACTACCAGACCACCTTGGCCGTGGCCGACGCGATCGAAGAGGTCGGGTTGAGGTGGGTCGTCGCCAGAGGCATGGCCGGCGGGTACACACCTCTTGCCCAACGTCAGGGGTTGCCGAAGCAGGCGTTTCCGCTCACCGACACCGAGGAACTGGAGATTACCGAGGCCTGTATGAAGGCCCGGCCCGGCGGCTCGAGGGTGACTGTATGGCCCGGTCCTATCAACGCGGTCTATACGTCACAGGTACTGCTGAGATCGGCGGTCGTATTGGCGCGATCGTACGGGACCGGGTGGCACACCCATCTCAGCGCCCCGAGGAGCGATCCCGACGTGTACCGGGAGGCCTATGGCGTCCGACCCGCATCGTGGTTACACAACCAGGGATTGTTGGGACCCGAGGCGGTCCTGGCTCACGCCACCTGGCTCGACGACACAGAGATAGAGGCGATCGGATCCACCGGCGCCTCGGTTGTGCATTGCCCCATGTCCAACCAGTACGTGCCATACGGGGTAATGCCCATGCGTAGCCTGCTGGACGCCGGGGCGGTGGTTGCTCTGGGAACAGACGGCTCGACCTGCGGCCACCGGCAGGATATATTCGAGAACATGAAGATGCTGGTCTTGATGCACCGGCTGGCCGAGTTGGATACTGAGGCTTCCTCGGCCGCCGAGGCGTTATACCTCGCCACGCAGGGCGGGGCGGATGCGATCGGCGGCGGTGTGGGTGGGCTGGTGGAAGGGGCGCCCGCGGATTTGATCGTGTTGGACACGAGCCGCGCTCATCTGACCCCCATTCATGATCCGATCGCCGCGCTGGTATATGCGGCCCGTGGAAGCGATGTGACGATGAGTGTCGTTTGCGGCGAGGTGGCGGTGGAGGATGGACGGTGTACCCGGGTGGATCAAGACGAGATCATCGCCGAAGCACGGGCTCGGAGTCGCGAGTTGATGTCTCGGATCGGTCTGGCCGCCGGCGCCGGTAGCATCGGACGATGACTGATGTAGCCGTAAGCGCCAACAAGATCCGTTCCATAGATGTAGACGCGGTGGCGGGGACCCTGGGGGCCTCCTTGAGGCGACTCCGCAAGGCGCAGGGGCTCACCCTCCAGCAACTGGCTTCCCGTTGCGGGCTGTCGCAACCGTTTCTCAGCCAGCTGGAGAACGGCAAGGCCATGCCCAGCCTCATGGCTCTCCACCATGTCGCCCAGGCGCTGGAGACCACCGCGCATAGCCTTCTCCAGCCCAAGGAAAGCCTGGAGGTCAGCTTGGTCCGTCACGGAGAAGGCTATACCTACCAACTTGTCGAGGGCGCCACGGTACGGTTCCTGGCCCGCGGAGACACCCACCTTATGGAGCCGAACGAGGTGGTTTTAGAGCCGGGTGTCGGTACGGTCAACGTCGGCCACGAAGGTGAGGAGGTGTTGTACATACTGGAGGGGCGCCTACGAGTGGAACTGGAGGAGTTTCCTCCGGTCGAACTGTGCCGGGGAGATGTCTATACCTATCCGGCGACTATCCCTCATGCTATGGCAGCAGTCGGCCCTACCGGTTGCCGTTTCTTGGTGGTCACCTCTCCGCCCTCGTTCTAGTGTGCTGGATATTTTAGGTTCGCCCGGTTTATAACCCCTTGAAAGGTCGCATTGCGCCACCGGGGATCCGTCTTCGTTTCTCATCCGCCGCCGACGAGGACTCGGGGATCGTTTCTGTCCTACCCCCGCTGTATGTTGTTGGTTACCGTAATTACCGGCGGTCCGTTTCCGACGTCGACCCGGACCGTGTGAGGGGATCAAAGTTCGTTCGAGACCACCCCGCCTGGGGTATGGGAGGACGCGTCTCGGCAAAGGTGGTGGCGGTGGGGGAGGGCCCGCCGGGAAGGACCTACTGCGGCGATTTTCGCGGTCTGTGCTCAGTCAACTCCTTTGCACGGGCTTTCACCCTCACCGGTGGGGATGCGCACCTGATTGCGGCGGCGTACTCAGCTTTGATCGACTATGAAAGGCGAGCGGCGAAGATAGCGCAATGACGGATGCCGTGCGTGGTCGTCGCCGGTAAGTCGCGGTCCGGTGAACCTACCGGGTTCTACAGGAAGGGTCGGAGTACCTCCACCAGCCCTTCCGGATTGTCTACCGGTACCACATGGGTGCTGTTCTCGACTCGTACAAGGGTGGCGCTGTTCATCCGGCTCGCCATCTCGGCCATCACGTCGTGATTCACGAAGCTGTCGGCGGCGTGAACCAGGAGAGCGGGGGTTGCCATCCCGCTCAGGCGCTCCCAGTGGTCGTCGGAACGGAACGGCCAGCGCTCGAAGAAGTAGGGATCATGCTTGGGCGCCAGACGTCCCCCGTCGATAGGCCGGAAGCTGGTGACCGCAGTAAGTTCGAGCATCTCCTCGGGGGCGTTGGGGAAAGCGAATCCGAGCCCGGTTCGCACCTCGGCGTGGTCGGCGTGACTGGTAGGTCGGGGGAAGATATCGGTTTCGCTCTGGGAGAACGACGCCTCGACATCCACCACCACGATCCGTCCCACCCGGTCGGGGTTCTCCGCCGCGTACTGGACAGCGACCAAGGCGCCCCATGAGGAACCCATCAGGTCTACGGTGTCGTCGCCGAGCGACTCGATGAACACTCCGAGGTCGGCCACATGATCGTTGGTTCGGTAACTGTGCGACGCCGACCACTGGCTTTCGCCGTAACCGCGGAAGTCGAGGGCCAGCACCCTTCGCCGATCATCTATCCCGGATGCGACCGATGACCAGTTCCACGCGTTTCCGATCACGCCGTGCATGCAGATGAGGGTGTCGCCGCCGCCGCCGTAGTCCAGATAGTGAAGACGGTTACCCTCCGCCCCGGTCGCATAGCCGTGTCGCACGCTTGATGTCCGCACCTTTAAATCTCCTTGTTTCCGATTCCGTCGGTCGTTCCACCGGTTTCTACTGCCAGTCCTTGGTCAAACCGGTCAGCCGGGCCTCGCCGAATAACTGCTCGGCGGCTTCGCCGGCGGCTGCTCGCACCTCCGACTCGTCCACCTTGGTCGAGCGGCCGTTCTCGACGATGACTTCCCCGGCCACGACCACCATGTCCACGTCTGCGGAACGTCCTGAGTGCACCAAGGAGGCCACCGGTCGGTTCCACGGGGTATGGCGAACCTTATCCACATCGAGAACCACCAGGTCGGCCACGCGCCCCACCTCGATAGCCCCGCCGTCGACTCCGGTCATGGCAGCCCCGCCCATGGCGGCCAACTCGAGAAACTGCTCGACGGTGGTGACGGTCGAGTCCAGATGAGCCACGCGATGCATGAGCGCCCCGGCCTTCATCGCCTCGATTATGTCTTGGCCGGCCACCGCCACGCCGTCGCTCCCCAGGGCGACGTTCGCCCCCGCCTCCAGCAAGGGTCCGAGATGCAGGACTCCGGAAGCGAGATACTGGTTGGAGATCGGATTGTGTACCGCGGTCGCCCCGGCCTCTCCCATAGCGGTCACCTCATCGGGGTCGAGCCAGATGGCGTGGGCCAGGGTGGTCCGATGGGTCAGTACACCCCGCTTGTCGAGCCATGACACCGGTCGGTCGGCGTGTACGGTCTCGAAGAATCCGATCTCATCCCGAGCCTCGGAGCAGTGCATGTGCCAGCGCACCCCGCCCGCGGCGGCGAGCTCGGCGGAACCCTCGATGATGTCGGGTGTGACGTAGACGATGTTCTCCGGGCATGGCCATATCTCCACCAGGGTTCCGGCCGGTCGTTCGGCCATGCATTCCTCGGTTACGGCGAGGTCCTCGGCGTCGGTCGGCGCGAAGAACTCGGTCGGGACGCCCATGAGTTCGGCGCCCTGGTTCATCTGCCCGAAGATGCCGCGGGCGACGGCCCCTCTGATCCCTACCGCCTCGATTGCGTCGGCGACGGCCAGGGTCGTCTCCGAGTCGGTCGGGGCGTAATGGTTGTCGACCACCATGGTCGTACCCGACAGAGCGGCCTGCAATGCGCCCAATTGCGCCGCCGCCACCGCGATATTCCGGTTCATGTTGAGCGAGTAGGGAAGCATGAAGTGCCGCAGCCATGGGACGAGGCTCATCCCGTCACCGAGCCCCCTGCCCAGGGATTGGAAAAGGTGGGTGTGTCCGTCGGTCAGTCCCGGGACCATCAGCTTCCCGGAGCAGTCGACGATGCGGTCGGCGGCGTCACGCAGTCGTCCCAGCTCGCTCATCGCGCCGATCGCAACGACGCGGTCACCTGTTATGGCGACGGCGCAGTCTTCGATGACCCGTCTCCGCTCGTCGAGGGTCACCGCGACGCCCCCTTCGAGGAACAGGTCGCAGTCGGATGATGGTCGGCCGGAGGTAGCGACCCCCGTTGAAGTGTCGGGTAGGCTTGGTTCGTTCATTTCCACTGGTGTTGGATCATATCAATGCCGGTAGACGGGCCCGGAACTCGCTCTGAGGCCGAGGGTGAATATTGGCGCTAGCAATATTCCAGCACTAGTATAGGCGCAGCGGGCGCGGACGGGAGGTTTCGGATGGGTGTGCTGGAAGGCAAGGTTGTAATCATCACCGGCGGGGCGCGAGGGCTCGGCCGAGCCTACGCTCTCGGCGTTGCGTCCGAAGGCGCCAGTGTGGTGATCGCCGATGTGCTGGACGGGACACCGACGGTGGGGGAGTTGGCGGCTGCCGGGAGCGACGCCCTGTCGATCACTACCGATGTGAGCGATGAGGCATCGACGGCGGCGATGGCCGAAGCGGCCGTGGAACGGTTCGGGCGGATCGATGTGCTGATCAACAACGCGGCGATGTTCTCCGAGACCACACGGGGGCCGTTCACCGACGTATCCGTCGCCGAATGGGATCGGACCTTCGAGGTTAACGTACGCGGGGTGTGGCTCTGCATCAAGGCGGTATATCCCCAGATGCGCTCCCAAGGTTCCGGCAAGATCATCAACATCGCTTCCAACACCTGTTTCAAGGGAACGTTGGGCTTTCCCCATTACGTGGCCAGCAAATCGGCGCTCCTAGGCCTTACCCGATGCCTGGCCAACGAACTCGGTCCCGACGGAGTGACCGTCAACACGGTGTCTCCCGACCTGATTCCCAACCCGGACCTGCGTCCTACCGACGCTGCCAGTGATTCATTCGTGGTCGCCGGTCGCGCTTTGAAGCGGACCCAGGCCCCGGAGGACATGGTCGGCACCATCATCTACCTGAGTTCGGCCGCGTCCGACTTCGTTACCGGCCAGAGCCTGCTCGTGAACGGAGGCGCCTACTTTGTGTAATCCGGCCCGCACGCCCGAGCACAGGAGGAGGTGAGCATGGCCAAGCCGTCGATGGAGGATCTGGCCGATCCCTTCGTGCCCGAAAGAAGGTCCAAGTGGTACCGGGCGATGCGGTACTTCTGGCATCCGGTCGCCTACAGCGCGGATGTGGGGGAAGGCGAGATGATGCAGGGAAGGCTGCTCGGTGAACGCGTGCTCATCGTTCGTCACGAGGGGTTGGCCAGGGCGTTCATGGATGTGTGCCGTCACAAGGGGGCGGCGCCGTCTCTGGGGTGGATAGAAAACGGTTGTATCAACTGCCCGTATCACGGCTGGTCCTATGATATGGACGGCAACCTGGTGAACATCCCATCCCGTCCCGAGTTGAACGGGATCCTCAAGGTGAACCTGGTGCGCTATGAGTGTCGGGAGAGCGCCGGGATGATATGGGTGTCACTGAACGACGAGCCGTGGGGCGATCCTCCGGGGTTGGCCGAGTGGGATGATCCCGACATGCACTGGCAGTCACCCCCCTACTACGACTGGGCGACCAGCGCGCCCCGGAGGCTGGAGAACTTTGTCGACTTCTCCCATTTCCCCTTCGTGCACGAGAACATCCTCGGGACTCGGGATAAGGCCGAGGTGGAGGACCACAAGGTGTGGCGTGAGGGTCGGATGCTGCGTTTTGATCGTTATGTGGTGGAACCCAATGACGACACGATGAAGGGGATACTCGGGATTTCCGACGACATCGTCACCGTCCTCAACAGGTATTACTTGTCGCTTCCCGGAACCATATATTTGTTGCGTATCTTCCCCAACGGTAAGCGCTACGGCCTCTACATGGTTTCCGCGCCCACCGGTCCGGCCACCTGCCGCAACTTCTGGCACATCGGATCCGACTTCGCGCAGACTGACGAGGAGCTGGCCTTCCTGATCGACTTCGAGTTGATGGTTCTGGATCAGGATCAGCCGGTGGTCGAATCGCAGTGGCCTGAGCACCTTCCCGATCTGCTCAGCGCCGAGATGTACATAAAGGTGGCCGATGACGTAACCCTCGCCTACCGCTCGTGGCTGTTCGAGTTGGCGGCGGACTTCGTCAGCGAGTAGTCGAAGGGCGGGCCCTAAGTCGTCGTCTGGGAGCACAGGGAGCAAATGGAGGAATCATGGGCATGTTGGACGGACAGGTAGTGATAGTCACCGGCGGGGCAGGCGGTATCGGGAGCGCCTATTGCCGAGGGCTGGCCGCGGAGGGAGCTTCGCTCGTAGTAGCGGACCTCGCCGACGGCGCCGAAGTGGTGGCGGAGGCCGAAGAACTGGGGGCGCGGGCCATCTCGGTGAGAGTGGACGTGAGCGACGTCGCCTCCACCGAGGCGATGGCCGAGGCTACGGTCGACGCCTTCGGAAGGATCGACGCCTTGGTCAACAACGCCGCCTTCTACCTGGCATTGACCCAAGGTCCGATGGAGGAGATCTCGCCCGACGAGTGGGACAAGTGTTTTGACGTCAACGTCAAGGGTTCCTGGTTGTGCGCCCGGGCGGTGGCGCCGACCATGCGGTCGCAGAAGAGCGGCAAGATCGTAAACATCGCCTCGATGACCGTGAACGACGGTACCCCCGGGTTCCTCCACTATGTGGCGTCCAAGGCGGCGATCTGGGGACTCACCCGCTCGCTGGCGCGCGAGCTGGGTGACGACGGGATCTCGGTCAACACCCTCACTCCCGACTACATACCTCACGACGAGGAGTACGCCGCCAGGCAGCCGCACGTCGATGGCCTCATCAAGGCGCGCCGGGCCTTCAAGCGAACCCAGGTTCCGGATGACATGGTCGGTACGCTGCTCTACCTGGTCAGCCCCTGGTCGGATTTCGTGACCGGTCAGAACATCTGGGTGAACGGAGGCTCCGGCTTCCACTAGTCCTGGGGCGGCCTCCAGGGATCCAGCAGCCCATGCAACCCGGCCTTTTCGATCAGTTCTGCTGATCGGGCCCTGGCCTCCGCGACCACTTCGGCTTCGTCCACCTTCGTGGACGATCCGTTCTCGTAGATGACCTCGCCTCCCACGATC
Source organism: uncultured Acidimicrobiia bacterium (assembly GCA_964516495.1). Classification (GTDB taxonomy): domain Bacteria; phylum Actinomycetota; class Acidimicrobiia; order Spongiisociales; family Spongiisociaceae; genus JAPPFW01. Next base: position 8,032 of record CAZEZF010000115.1, read on the forward strand.
GTCATCACCACGTCCGAGCCGCGGGCGGCATAGACAAGTGTGGAGATTGTCCGGTTGAGCGGTTGGAGATGGACCCGGTCGAGATCCACCACTGCGATGTCGGCGAGCTTGCCCGGCGCCAGCACACCGGCATCAATGCCCAGGTAGCGGGCACCCTCGCGGGTGGCCAGTTCCAGCGCCTCCTCGGACCGCAGCGCGGTGGGCTCGTAGGTGGTCAGCCTCTGAACGAAAATCGCCTGCTTCATCTGTTCGAACATGTCCTGGCGGTGGTCGCAGGCGGAGCCGTCGGTGCCGAGCGACACCACCGCTCCCGCCGATCGCAGGTCGCCCATCCTGATCGCTCCGTCGGCCAGGTAACAGTTGGAGGTGGGGCAGTGCGCCACGCCGGCTCCGGCCTCCCCGACGTACGACACCTCCTCGTCGTCGAGCCACACGCCGTGGGACAGGGCGGCTTGCTCGTCGAGGATCCCCGCTCGTTGCATCCAGGCGACCGGGCGCTCCCCGTAGCAGGACACGTAGGCGGCGGGATCGGTCTGCGGCGCCGAGCAGTGGATATGCCAGCACACGTCGAGTTCGTGGGCGAGTGCTACCGAATCGATGATCAACTGCCGGTCTATGAAGTTGCCGTCAGGCGCCGGCCATACGCCCACGCGCCGCCCGGCGGTGGCCTCGATGGCGGCCCTCGTTATTTCCAGTTCCTCTTCGGGGGATAGCTCGAAGAGGTAGTCGGGGATGTTGTAGTGCCGGGTCGCCTCCGTCGGCGCCCCGTAAATGCCGCGCGCCACGACCCCGCGCAGACCCACCTCTTCGATGGTCCGGCGCCACTCCGACCGTCGTCTCCAGGTCGACCGGGGAGTAATGGTCGTCGACCACCGCGGTCGTCCCGGCCCGCGCCGCCTCCAAGGCGGTCAGCCTGATCCCGGCCCACCCCTGCTCGCGGCTGATCTCCCGCGCATAGGGCCACATGAAATCGGTCAGCCAGGGGTACAGGGACATGCCCTCCCCGAGACCCCGGCCCAGGCTCTGGAAGAGATGGGTATGGCTGTCCACGAAGCCCGAGCGGGACGTGACCTTCATCGAGAGCTGGTGGGATCCGGCGACCGCCAAGGAGGCCGCCACCGCCCAGATCAACGCCGGCGCCGACGTGCTGTACGCCATCGTCTTCGGCGTCTTCGAAGCGGCGGAGGAGGCGGGCGTGTACGGGGTGGGGGACCTCGCCGACGTGCAGGCACTGGCGCCCGGCGTGGTCATCACCAGCACGGTCGCCAAGTGGGATCAAGCCATCGCGGAGGTTATCGACGCATGGTGGGGCCAACATGCCAACGGTGCCCGGATGAACGCGCCGACCGAGCGGATCATGTTCCACATGCCACAGGGCGGCAGCGACATCGCCCCGCTCAACGAGGCCTTGGTCCCTGCGGACGTACGTGACAAGGTTCTGGAAGCGCGGGACCAGATCCTGGCCGGCGAACTGGTGGTGGATCTCAACGACGCCCCGCCGGAGTAACCGGATTTCGAGGTGATCACTCGCCCGGGAGGCGGCCGTTGTCCCCTCCCGAGGAGGCTTGACCGGGTACCGGGGCAGTGTCGGCGCTTGCGTCCGGGTGCTTCCACGGTAGGCGTACCCAGGACGGTGCTGAAAAACGGGTGATTGGATTGGCCCTCCGCCCGCCGACCAGGGAGTTTACCGTCGGACGTAGGGCCAGGCCGGGGGTTTCTCAGCACCCTCCTGGACCGCTCGGTTTGCTTCGTACTCCCCGACGAGGTTCACCATCCGCTCCACATAGCGGCGCACGCCATAGCGATCGGCGGTGATCTGGTAGTCCTCCGTGTCGCCGTGATGGAAGTGGATGTGCAACTTCTCGGCGGTGGTGAACCCGGTTGTGAGGAACGGGTCGTCATACTCGTCGGCCAGCCGGAGGGCGGCGTTCTTGTTTGCCCGATGTGACTGGTAGTCCCAGTCTCGCTGATGTGACGCGGCGATGATGGCCTGGACGGCGGCGCCATAGAGCTTCTCGGCGGCCTGGCGGGTATCGTCCATCGCGAATTCGGCCTCCGCCTGGTCCAGGAATTTCAATGCCTGAGCGACCCGCTCCGTGACGGTGGTTTCCGATATAGCGGTCATGTTCAGCGTCCCTTCCGCCGGCCTATTCTGTTCACCAGATCCGCCGGCTGCTCTGATCATCGTCAACGTATCCGGTCGGACGGGGTGGTCAAAGGTCCTCGAACACGTTGTGACGGAATACCCAACACGTTCCGGTTGGGAGACGGGGTTGGTCAGTCTGTCCCGGTAGGACCGGGGTTTCGCGATCGACGTACCCACCAGACCATCGCGACGACGCCGACAACGATCATACCGCCTATAACGAGGGCTATTCCGGAAGACGCCCGGTTCTCGGATTCCCGATCCTTCGGGACCGTGGGCAGCAAGATCGTTTCGTCCGGGGGATAACCATCGCCGAATACCTCGATAAGGTCCGCAATCGTGATGTGGGTGGAGCAGTAACCCGAGGTAAGTTCTCCCGCCTCCAGCCCTAGCCAGCCGCGTGTTTCCTCCGCGTAGGCCAATACGGCTTGCGGACCTCCCGCGCCGAAGTCACGGCCACATGTTGCACCGCTGACATGGCTGTGGACTACGGTTCGAGGGCCCGCTTCGCCTTTGTATACCCGATCGACCTGGAGGGTAAAGATCGCGACTTCGCCGTTGGTGGTGGAGTGGACCTTTCGTCCGGCAAATGCGACATCTACCTCGTCGGCTAAATCGGATAGTGGGCGCCATCGGCAGCTGCAAGCGGACACGGTAAGGGGAAGCGCCGCCGCGACGAGTACGGCGGCGAACGCCACCGACGCCGCAATCACGGCGGACGAACGAGCCTGGAGTCTGGTCACCCTAACGCCGCCTCCTGAACCATGCCTCCGACATTAGCCCCAATTTTTCATGCAGGGGTTTGATTGGGTAGCCGAGAAAGATGCAATAAACTCTCTGACCTGGGACGATAGCTGTTTGGTGGCCTCTACTGGCCGGGGTATCA
>CAZEZF010000116.1:0-10900 GCA_964516495.1 uncultured Acidimicrobiia bacterium
CCCACGGTGCTGCGCTTGACATGGCCTTTTTGAGTTCGGTGTGTCTGGGGCATGAGGAATCAGGGTTAATTCGGTTGGTTTGTAACCCCCTCATAGGTCGTATTGCGACGACCGGGCATCCGTCTTCGTCTCTCAGCCGACGCCGCTGGTGGTGGGGGCTTGCGGATCGTTTCTGTCATACCCCGGCTGTATGTTGTTGGTTAACCGTAATTACCAGCGGTCCGCTTCCGGCGTCGACCTGGACCGTGTGAGGGATCAAGTTAGTTCGAGACCGGCCCGCCAGGGGTATGGGAGGACGCGTCTCGGCCAAGGTGGTGGCGGTGGGGGAGGGCCCGCCGGAAAGGGGTCTGATGCGGCGATTTTCGCGATCTTTCCTGATCCAGGACACTAGCCCCAATTTTTAGTGCAGGGGTTTGAATGGGTAACCGAGAGAGATGCAATGAACTCTCTGACCTGGGAAGATAGCTGCTTGGTGGCCTCGCCTGGTTGGAGCGTGACCCTTCACCCATAGGGTGATCGCCCGACTTGCCGCGAAAGTGGGCTTGATGTGGCCCTTTCGAGGACGGTGTGTCTGGGGCAAGAAGAATCAGGGCTAGGAAGGTACTGAAAACCCCCTGCCGGCCCGATGTCCGATGGTGAACTCCCTGGTCAGCGGGCGGAGGGCCAACCAACCCCCGTCTTTTTCAGCACCCTCCTGGCAAGTGCTAACCCGGAGGCCGCCGCCATTCGCCGACCAGGCCTCTCGTACCGGGAGGGCCGCCCGGGGTCATGAGACGGTTCCTCGACATCGGTCCCTACGCGGGCGGCGGCGGGAAACATGAACCGAAACATCGCTGCAACGGGGTGGACCTCCGGTGACACCGTTCCCGAAGGATTGCTATTCGATCGGATCGACAATCAGCGGTACTTCGAGTTCGCCGCTCAGGATGGCGGTCTGAGCGCTCTGGACCGCGGCCACCACATCGGCAGGAAGATCGGCGCTGAGTTCACCGAGGCTCGATCCGCCATCCCGCATCGACGAGTAGACGATTCGCTCCATCGGAGCGGCGTAGGGAACCCCCTCGGTTTCGTGCGCGTACCATGCGTCGATCAGATCGAGGAATGCCCTATCCCATCGGGCGACGGCGCTGGTGAGCACCACATCCGAGAGGCCGAGCTGGTCGGTGAAGTGACCGAACGCCCACACGTCGCCCGCTTCTTCCGCCACGGCGAACGGCCCGAAGCGTTCCGCGTAGATCATGTCGGAACCGGACGCGATCTGGGCTGCGGCGGCCTCCTGCGCGGTGCCGGGGTCAAACCAGCTCTCGATGTATGTGACCTCCACGGTGACATCAGGATTAACCGACCTGGCGCCGTCAAAGAACGCATGGAGCGGGCCGTTAACGTTCGGAAACGGGAAGGCCGCCACCGCGCTGATCTGGTCGGTCTGCGTCATCATGCCGGCGATGATCCCGGCCAGATAGGCGGGCTCGTGGATAAAGACGTCGATCCAGTAGCCGTTACCGCCGAGTGGTTCATTCCCGGACCCGGAGTAGGCGAACAACCTGTCCGGGTATTCGTCCTTGACCATCGCTACTGCGTCGGAGTAGATGCTGTGGGCGAGGATGACTTCGTATTCTCCGGTTTGGGCCAAGTCACGGATAACCCGTTCTCCGTCGGCGAGGTCGATCTCCTCGATCTCGTCCAAGACGATCGTCAGTCCGTAGGGGTTATCCTCGGTCAGGCGGGTAATGCTGTCGATCATGGTCGCGTTCCATCCCTCCTCTTTGGTACCGCGCATGATCATTGCGATATTGAACTCGGTAGTCGTCGGCGCTGCTATGTCCTCGGTGTTTTCCGTTTCGTCCTGCGCCCCGGGGAGGGTTGTCACGGCGGCGCTGGTGGCGGGCGACGTTGTAACTTCGGCCAGCTCGTCCTCGCCGCAGCCGACCGCAAACATCGCAAGAACCAGGGCCGGGACAAACGTAGCGAAGGGCGACCGTCTCATGAACCTTCCCATTGCTTCCACTCCTTCTTCGCGTGGTCCGGTCATGTGGGTCATGGATACGGCCGTCGCCGTCGCCGGAGGGTTCTCTGATCACGAGCCACCCGAATCGATACCATCAATCTACTTCTGACGGTCCCGGCCATGCCACCGGAATCCGGTTTATCTTCGGAGAAGCCCGGAGAAGCCGGGAGAAGGCTCTTGGCGCGCCCGGTCATGTTCGGCCCTGAATCAGGTGAACCACCGGCATGGTTACGCGTTTACGGAGTTCCTTCGAGACGCTCCAATCCAGGAGTAACTCTCCAGCAGCCAGGGCGCCCACCAGTATTGGGTGAAACAGGGGAAGATCCCTCTGCGCCGGTAACCGGGTCGGCTTCCCGGCGCCCCCGGATTATCCGTCGAAGCGAAGACATTCGACCGACGCCGGGAGGAGGGTTCGACCCCACCGCCGGCAAGGACGGATATCCGAGGGCGCCTGCCGGTTCAGACTCCTGCGGGAAGGGTTATGGATCCGTCGTTGATTCCGGCGGTGGTGTCGTCGACGATCTGCTGGAGTTCGTCGGTGGCATGTCCCGGGCAGAGTTCGAATCTCTGAACATCCGGGTTCTCGACTCCGAAGAACTGGGGCTGATCCGGAACCGTGTCGTTCACGTAATCGTTGGTCATTGTGAGCACGAGTCCTGACGCGTTGAGAATCGAGGTACCCACGATCTGTGGGAAATCTCCGCAGCGGGGGAAGATTATCCCGAAGGTGAGGGCGCTGTCGCCCGCATCCACGATCGCCTCGATAACCCCGGCGATACCGGAGTCCACGTAGCCGTAGATCACGTCGGCGCCGACCGCTAGTTGGGCGGAGGCAGCCGCGAAGGCGCCCTGCGGATCAACGAATGATCCGACGATCGTCGAGGTGATCTCTATATCCGGGTTCACCGACTTCAGTCCGGCGGAGAACCCGTCATCGGCCATGTAAAGAGGTGGAATCTCCTCACCTCCGACAAACCCGGCCTGGTTGGAGGTTGTGAGTTGGGCGGCCACCACACCGGCGATGTAGGCGGGAACCCCTTCCCTCACTCCATATACAAACAGGTTGGGAGCGTCGGAGGTTTGCCCGTTGATCACCATGAACGTCGTGTCGGGGAACTGCGGGGCGACGGTCACACCCGGCTCCGCGTACTCGGCCCCCACGCCGATCACCAACTCGTTATCTTGCGCCAGGTCCCTGAGCGCCTCGACCCGGGCCTGTGGATCCAGGACATTCTCCCGTACCGATACGGCGGCGCCGAGTTCGCTTTCCACGAGCAGGAGTCCGTCGTAGTGGGCTTGGGAGAAGCCCTTGTCATTCTTTGGGCCGGGCAGGGCCATGCCCACGGTAATAGGTTCAGGCTCAGGCGCCGCGGCGGTTGTGGTTGCCGGGGCGGCGGTGGTGGTGGGTTCCTCCGCAGCGTCTTCCCCGCATGCCGCGGTGACCAGGGACATGGCTATCAAGACTGTGACCAGCCGTTTCCAGTGAGTGGATTTGTTTGACTTCACGAACCCTCCTATGTATGTAGCGAGCCCTTCAACTTCCGTGGTGAAGCGCCCAACCCGATCCTAGGGGTCGGATCGGCTGGGAACAGGCTCTTTTTCGCCTTGTGATAGTCGAACCCCTATCCCGATGGGCGTCCTTTGTCAAGTATCCGCTTCCCGGCTGTAGGGAATGGCCAGCGTCGAGGGCATCCAAGACCGACCGATGAACCCGGCCAGAACGATGATGGTGAGCACGAAGGGAAGGGTACGCCAGAGCTGGGCGGGAAGGGTGAACTGTGGTTGGGTCACCGCGAGGGCCGCTCCGACCGCCGCCACGCATCCGATAGCGGCCAGAGTGAGCGGGTGATGGGACCTCAGGGGGCGCCTAGCCACAGCCAGGTAGGCAGGGCCGAGCAACGCCAGGACCAGCCAGACCTCGATCGGGACCGTAGCCTCCGCCTGCAGGCGCAGTTGCAGGGCGTCGGCCGCTCCGAACAGGAGGCAAGCCAGGAGGACACCGGGAGCGCGCCACCGGCCGAAGATAACCGCCGCCAGCGCTAGGTATCCACGTCCGTTGGTCATTCCCTCGATGAACACTCCGAGTTCGATGGACAGGAACGATCCGCCTGCCCCTGCCAGTCCTCCGGCAACCAGGGTCGCTACCCATCGGTTTCGGAAGACGCTCGATCCGGCGGTGTCGGCCGCCTCGGGCAGTTCCCCGGTGGCCCGCATCGATAATCCCCATGCGGTTCGCTGTAGTACGAACCAGATGGTCACCACGACCACCAGCGAAAGGTAGACCCATGCAGGCTGGGCGAACAGGGCTTCACCGATACCCGGTATATCGGCGAGGTAAGGCCATCGCCAGGGCGCCGGACGGTCGAGGAGCACCTGCGGGCCACTGAAGACTTCCCGGAACACGAAGGAGGTCAGTCCCAGGGCGAGGATGTTTATCCCGATACCCACCACGATCTGGTCGGCGCGGAGGCGGATCGAGAGGAAGGCCATGGCCGCGGCGACAATCACTCCGGCGACCACCCCGAACACGACCCCCATCACGAAGCTACCGGTCAGGTAGGTACCCAGGAAGCCGAAGAAGGCGCCGGACAGCATGAACCCCTCCAGACCGATATTGAGGATTCCGGTCCGCTCCGCGAGAAGCTCACCGCTGGAAGCGAAGATCAAGGGTGTCGAGAGCCGCAGGGTCGTGGCCAGCCAGAAGGCGTCGAACACCCCCATCAGCCGGCCTCCGCCATTTCGGTTGTGGGGGAAGAAGCGCCGGGCGCGTCTTCCCGGGTGTCGACGCGGGCGCGCCTGGTGCGGTTGTACAGGTAGGCGGCGCCGGCGACGAACAGGATCACCAGGCCCTGGGTGACATACACGAGCTCGGATGCGACGCCCACCCTGGTCTCCATGAACCCGCTGCCCGAGTCGAGTATGGCGAATAGGAGCGCGGCGGGAACGGCGCCGATGGGGTTGTTGCGGGCGACGAGGGCTACGACGATTCCCTCGAAGCCGAAGCCGGCCGAGAACCCGTCTCCCATCCGGGCGGTCTCCCCTCCCAGGATGAGCGATGCGCCCACCACACCGGCGATACCGCCGGACAGGATCAGACCCGATGCGTTGATTCGCACGGTGTTGATGCCCACCCGGCGCGCGGCGGTCGGGTTGGCGCCGGCGATGCGAAGGGTCAACCCGAACGTGGTCCGGTTCTGGAGGAAGGCAACCGCGACCACCGCCAGCGGTACCAGCAGTATGTCCCAGGTGAGGGCGCTGTTGGCCACGATCGTGCCCCATTGGGCGGTTTCCGCCACCTCGCTGCTTCTGGGGAACACCACCCCCGGTTCCTGCATGGGGCCCCTCACCAACCAGCTGAGAGCCTCCGCCGCGATAAGGGTCAGCATCAGGGTGGAGATGATCTCGTTGACGTCGCGTTTCGCCCAGAACCATGCGGCGATCCCCGCGTAGAAGGCCCCCGCCGCGGCGCCGCCCAGCATTCCCGCCGCAATGTGGGCGCCGGTCGGGAGAGCGCCCAGATGTAGTCCGATAAGGGTGGCCGCGATCCCTCCGACGATGATCTGACCTTCGAGACCCAGATTGATGCGCTTGGTGGTGAAGGCGATTATCCATGCCAGCGCGATAAGGACGAGCGGCAACAAGAAGCTGAAGGTGCGAGCCAGTTGGATGCGTCCCCCGAGCGATCCGCTCAGCAATGCTCCGAGTGCTTCCAGCGGCGGCGCCCCGGCCAACGCCAGCACCATTGCGGCGACGAGCAGAGCGGCGATGACCGGGCCGACGGCTATGACGCCGTTCAACAGCGCTTTACGGGCCACCTAGCTCTCGCCTCCCATCAGGAGTCCCAGAGTTTCGGCGTCCGCTTCGTCCGCCGAAAGGATACGCAGGAACCTTCCGTTGGCGATTACCGCGATCCGGTCGCTGAGGGACAGTATTTCCTCGAGTTCGGTGGAGATGAGGAGCAGGGCGGAACCGGCGCGGCGACGATCGAGCAGGGTTGAATAGACGAACTCCATCGCGCCTACGTCGAGTCCCCGCGTCGGCTGGGCAGCCACGAGTAGATCGGGGGCTGCGTACAGTTCCCTAGCCAGGATCGACTTCTGCTGGTTACCCCCGGAGAGCTGGCGCATTCTGATCCTCTGGCCGGGGGTCCGAACATCGAAGCGGCGGATCAGGTTCAGGCAATGCTCCCGGATAGAAGCCAAGTCGAGAAGGCCGCGGGAGGACAGTGGCCGGTCCCGGTAGTCGCGCATGATCAGGTTGTCCCGGAGCGACAGGTCCAACGCCAGACCCGTCTTGTGCCGGTCCTCGGTGACGACACCTCCCGAACGACGCCGGAATTCGGCGGGGGTCATTCTCCGGATCTCCTCGCCTCCGATGAGGATGCGTCCGGTAGTCGGCTGGATAATTCCGGTGAGGACGTCCACCAATTGTGTCTGCCCGTTTCCATCGACACCGGCTACACCGAGAACCTCTCCGGCTCTCACCTCGAAGGTGATCCCGTCAAGGACCGTCGCGCCGTTGCTGTTCTTCAGGGACAGGTCGTGAACCTCGAGGACCGGTTTTTCCGGCGCCACCTCGTCCCGAGCGGCCCGGAACACGACCGGGCGCCCTACCATCATCCGCGCCAGGGAGGCCTTGTCGGTATCCTCGACGTCAACCGTTCCCACTACGGCGCCGTCCCGCAAGACGGTGCATCGGTCCGCCACCGCCATTACCTCGTCGAGTTTGTGGGTGATGAACACCGCCGCCCGACCTTCTGCGACGAGGGATTGCAGGACTTCGGCCAGATCCTCCCACTCCTGAGGCGTCAGGACGGAGGTCGGCTCGTCAAGGATCAGTATCTCGGCCGACCGGTGGAGCAGTTTCAGGATCTCCACCCGTTGACGGGCGCCGACCGACAGGTCCTCGATTACCGCGGATGGGTCCACCTCCAATCGGTGGGTGCGCGACAGTTCTGTCACATCGGCGGAGATCCCGGCGATGTCCGTGAGAGGGTATCGATCGGTACGGAATCCGAGGGCGACGTTCTCGGCGACCGTCATATCCGGTACGAGCATGAAGTGCTGGTGGACCATCCCGATACCCGCGTCCACCGCGTCTCTAGGTGAACGGAGGGTGATCGGGCGACCCTTGATCTCGATGGCGCCGGCGTCGGGGTGAGTCAGACCGTACAGGATCTTCATCAAGGTCGTCTTCCCGGCGCCGTTCTCGCCCAGAAGACCGTGGATCTCCCCCGGATAGACATCAAGATCGATGTTGTCGTTGGCTACTACACCCGGGTAGGTCTTTCTTATGCCCCGCATGCGTAGTACGGGCGCGCCGGACGGATGCGCTCCCCTTGGCCGAGTCGCATCCTCCGCCGGTTTATCAGCGGACTTGCGGATATGAGGAAACGCCGTCCGGGGCAATCAGGGCCGGTCGGAGGAGGACCGGATCGGCGACGGACCGTTACGGGAGGACCGCGAACCGGTGGTGGATACCGCAGGCATGCCAAGCAGGGACGGGCGATCCCCCATCAACCCAGGCCTGTGAGGTAGGCGGGGTTTTCCTTGGTCATCTTTTCGAGGGCGCTGTAGTCGACACCCTCATCGAGAAGTGAGTAGAGAGCCATACGTATTCCCTCAGGATGGGGCGGGCCCGATCCCTGGCCGAGATCGGAACTGAGGATCAGGCGGTCTCCGCCGTGGGCGTCGATCACAGGCGCCAGTTCGGCCGGAGTCTGTTCGTAGAACGTGGGCGAGGTGCATGTGATGGCCACGATCTCCAGATAGGCGCCCGCATCGACAAGTTCCCGCTGGATGTCGAGGTCGTACTTGGTCAAGGCCCAGTTGACGTGGGTCACCAGCAGCCTCTCGAGCCCGACTCGATTGGCCTCCTTTACCACCAGGCGGGTCTCGTCGAGGTTCAGATGTCCGGTGCAGAGGCAGGCGCCTGCCTCTGCGACCAGTTTGATCACAGTTTTTGCTTCTTCCGTCAACCGACCATCGGCATCGAGCACAGTGACACCCGGCCCGGGTAGTTGGCGTTGCATACGACCGAGTTGCGGGTAGTCGGGTATTCCGAAGTAGTCGTCGTGATGCTGGGAATGGTTGCTCGGCATCCAGATCACCTTGGCGCCGTATTGGAGCGCGGCTTCCACGACGTAGGGGTTTATTCCTCCCACTGAACGGTTCAGGACGATCGCCCCGATGGGATCGATTCCCGGCATGGAGCGTTTCAGGTTGGCGGCGCGATGGAAAGTCGCGCTGTCGTGATCCTTCAGGACGAATCCCCGCATTCCGTAGTCGAGCGCGTAGCGGCCCAGGTCCTGGTCGGTGATCGGACGGGGGAAGAGAGCGGGCGCGGTATGGGCGTGCATGTCGATCGCTCCGCGCAGCAGTTCCATATCCGGTCGCACGTCGGCCTCCTCGTTCTGTCGTCTGCTATCCGGTCCGCGGATCCGCGAATCGGTCTCGGATGTCTCCGGCTCTCGTCGGGGATGCTACAGAGTGACATGTGACCATTCAACCGCCCTTCGCAGGGTGGAAGCAGGCGCGGAATCCTCGGATGGCGGGGGACTCCGATTATGGATGGGAGGGCGGTCACATTGCTCATACCCGTGTTACATTCCCGGCCGACCAAACGGGGCTGTTAGATTGGCTGTGTTCATAAGGGATCACACCCATCGGGGGGTGCTGAAGAAGACGGGGCCGGCTTGGCCTTGTGATGCCCGCACCGCGTCGAGTCCGTTAGGAGACGGACCAAAACGCTTTCGATACGGAGGATGGGATGAAGTTCGAGAAGACGGTCAGAGTCGAAGCTTCACTCGCCGAGATATGGGGTTTGCTCGACGATCTCGAAGCAGTGGCTTTGTGCATTCCGGGTATCAGCGACTACCAGGCGACGGCGCCCGACGAGTTCACGGCTCTCCTGACGCAGCGGGTGGGTCCGGTCACCGCTCGCTTCAAGCTGGCTGTGAAACTGACGGACCTGGTTCCGTTGGAGAGCGTCACCGCAGTGGTCGATGGAGTGGATACCGGCCTCGGAAGCTCCGTCCATTCCGAGCAGTCCTTCGGATTCACAGAAGTTGACGGAGGAACGGGAACGGAGATTCTCATAGCCGCCGACGTCCGGATGGTCGGCCGAGTAGCGACGTTCGGGCAGCGAATAGTAGGAACGAAAGCCGAGCAGGTTATCGTCGGATCGGTTACCAACGTGTCGGGGCTTCTCGAACAGCGACGAGCGAGGTAACTGCACCGCATTCTCGGTCCGTTACCCGGGAGGACCGCTTGAACGAAATCCGCTGCTTTGCGGAACTCCATTCAGGTGAGCGGATCGGGCAGGTCGCCGAGTTCCACATTCATGGAGCGCCGATGACCGCGCGGTTTCGTGAGTTCTTTTCGTCGAGGTGGTTGCCTTGACCAAGCCACCGACTATACAGTTCGGCGCAGGATGCAACATGGAGGTCGTTTTCTATGCCATATCATGACCTCCGCGAGTTTCTCGCGGCGCTGGAAGCGGCAGGGGACCTGGTTCACGTCAAGCGTCCTGTTGGCGCCAGGTTCGAGATCGCAGCCGGAATCAGGAAGATGTCCGACACCGGCGGACCGACCCTGTGGTTCGATAACGTGGTGGGCTACGACATGCCGGTGGTCGGGGCGGTATTCACTACCAGGTCCAAGGCGCTGCTCGCCCTGGAAGTAGATTCGCCGGAAGAGGGCAACGCCAGGTTCTCCCACGGGTTGCGCAACCCTGTAGAACCCCGGTTGGTCGGACACGGGGAGTGTCGGCAGGTGGTGCATACCGGAGACGACGTAGACCTGTATTCACTTCCCATGCCCGTCTACTCCGAGAAGGATGGGGGACCTTATGTGACGGTGGCCCTCGAGATCAGCAAAGACCCTATCGACCGGAGGGTGAACGCCTCGATCTACCGGGTGATGCGTACCGGTAGGAATACCATGTCGGTCATGTCCCACGCCTTCCAGGGGCTGGGCACCCATATGGCCCGGGCGGAGCGGCGCGGGGAGGCGTTGGACGTGGCGATCGTCAACGGATGCGATCCGGTCCTGTTGTATGCATCGCAGGCCAAGGTCGCTCAAGGTGTCAACGAGATGACGGTGGCCGGTGGGATCCGGGGTGAGCCGGTGGAGGTCGTCAAGTGCGTCTCGGTGGATCTCGAGGTCCCCGCCTCGGCGGAGATCGTGATCGAGGGACGGGTTCTGCCGGGGGAGCGGGTCCTGGAAGGGCCGTTCGGTGAGTTCACCGGTTACTACGGTCCCGCCGAGGATAACCATGTGATCGAGGTGACCGCGGTTACCCATCGGCATGACCCGATCTTCCTGGCGGGCATGACCGGGCTTCCCCCGACCGATAACCACATCCTCAAGTCTTTCGCCTACGAGAGCGCCCTTTACGAGAAGCTCCGGGAGACCTTCCCCGAGGTGACCGCCGTCTCCTACCCGAACTGGGGAGGCGTCCAGTATGCGGCGGTCATCGCCCTGGATCAGCGCTATAAGGGCCAGGCTCGGCATGTGATCCTGACCGCGCTGGGTGATTCGTCCCGGCCCAAGCTGGTGATCGTGGTGGACGAGGACATCGACGTGTACGACACGGAAATGGTCAATTGGGCGATCATGACCCGTAGTCAGCCGGAGGAGGACACCATCATCGTTCCCCGGGTGGCGGGCGGTCCCCTCGATCCCTCCGCGCCGGAGAAGGAGGTGATCTCGGTGTGGGGTATCGACGCCACCCGCCCATTCGGGGTTTCCTACCCGGAGGTAGTGAGGGTTCCGGGCGCCGACGCGTTCACTATCGAGGGCTGAGCGCGCAGGTAGCGGATTGCAGATGTGTTGGTGTTAACCCTGATTCTTCATGCCCCAGACACACCGAACTCAAAAAGGCCACGTCAAG